>JBILTX010000010.1:0-28679 GCA_044371315.1 Alphaproteobacteria bacterium
CAACTCTGCCGTGGCCTGACGGTTCACGCCCATGCCCATGCCATCGCGGCGAATGTCCGTAAAAATAATGCCGGCCAGCGGCATCATGGCAAAACTTTGGGCCACATCCACCGTCAAGGCCGTGGATTGCTTTTTCCACCCGTGGGTGGCCACGCGGCCATCGCGGCTGTCCAGCGCCACCACAATTTTCCCGGGCCATCGCCGCACCACACTGTCCAAAACATCCGGATTGGTCAGGGCCATGGTGCCCACCACCACACGGGCGGCGCCGGCATCAAACCATTCCTGAACATCCCGCAGGGTGCGAATGCCCCCCCCCACCTGTACCGACAATTTTGTGCGACGCACAATTTCCCGCATCAGGCGGGCTTGATGGGGGATGCCCTCCACCGCGCCCTCCAAATCCACCACGTGCAGCCACGTGGCCCCTTGGTCCTCAAAAAACGCGGCCTGATCGGGGGGATAGCGGTGGTATACGTCGGCCTGCTCCAAATCGCCTTGGCGCACACGGACGCAGTGACCGTCTTTGATATCAATGGCGGGGTAAAAAATCATGGTTCCCATTGTATGAAGTTTTGCAAAAAACGCAATCCCACCGGCCCACTTTTTTCGGGGTGGAACTGAACGCCCAGAATGTTCCCCTGCCCCACCGCCGCCACCAAGGGGCCGCCGTGATCCACCGTGGCCAAGACCGTTTGGGGATCTTTGGGCATGACATGATAACTGTGGACAAAATACACAAAGGCCCCCGCAAAGGACGCATCCAACACAGGATGATCCCGCGCCACCGTCAGGGTGTTCCATCCCATGTGGGGGATTTTTAAACCTTCGGCTTTGGGGATCGCCGCGACCTCGCCCGCAATCCATCCCAAACCGTGGTGCAGGCCATGTTCGTACCCCACACTGGCCAGCAACTGCATGCCCACACAAATGCCAAGAAAGGGAACCTTGTTTTTCCTAACGGCCTCTGACAGAGCCCCCAACACCCCCGGCCTGTCCAACAATCCCTGCATACACGCCCCAAAAGCCCCCACCCCTGGCAAAACAATACGGCGGGCCGCCAGAATTTCCTCTGGGTCCGAGGTCACCACCACCCGATCCTGTGGATGGGACACAGCCAACACGGCCTTGTGCACAGAGTGCAGGTTGCCGGATTCATAATCAATAATGGCGCAGGACATGGTGGTGCGTGGTGAGTGGTGAGTGGTGAGTGGTGAGTGGTGCGTGGACTATGACGGAAAAGGCGGGGGTTGCCAAGGGGATTTGCCCCCCTCAACTCTCTGCCCTTATGAATGTAACACCTTGCGATTCACCCCGATACGAAAACAACAATCATCCACGTTCAGGACATTTTATCGGTCACGCGACGCCCCATCCATTTCAAAAATTTGGTTGTATTCTAATTGCCCTGTTCCGGGCAGGGGCTGTGCTCTTAAAACTGTTTCTGTAGAAGTTGATCCATTACATGGTTCGGCAGAAGATTGGTGATATTTATAGCCAACACTGCAACCCAAAGCAAAGGTAGCAATAGTAAAAGCAGCACAAGACGCAGCCAACTTAAGATTTTCTACAGGATCTCTCGTAGTCATAAACAATACCCCTTAAATAACTTGGTTAAAAACAAAACGTACACGTAATCATCACGTTACAGGGCCCATCAACAAAAGAATGTGAAATGTGTCACAATGTTAAGAATTTTTTATCCCCTCCCCCCACCGCCCCCTTGTTTTTTATCACAATCGTCTTTATATTGACTGTCCATCAGGGGCGCATCGATCATGGGACAACATCGTCCACTTTGTATTTTGGGTTCAGGGGCAGCGGGCTATACGGCGGCGATTTATGCCGCGCGGGCCAATTTGCCGCCTTTGCTGTTTTCGGGATCTCTGCCTGGGGGGCAGCTGACCATCACCACCGATGTGGAAAATTATCCTGGCTTTGCGGATGTGATTCAGGGCCCTTGGTTGATGGAGCAAATGAAGCAACAGGCGAGGCACGTGGGCACCACCATTATTCCTGAAACCATCGTGCAGGTGGATTTGCAGGCCAACCCCAAAACCTTGGTGGGGGATTCCGGCGAAACCTATACCGCCGATGCCGTCATCATTGCCACGGGGGCCCAGGCCAAATGGCTGGGGATCCCGGGGGAAGAGGCCTTTATGGGCCAGGGCGTATCCGCCTGCGCCACCTGTGATGGATCGTTTTTCAAAGATGTCCCCGTGGCCGTCATCGGGGGGGGCAACACCGCCGTTGAGGAAGCCCTGTACTTAACCAACCACGCCAGCCATATCACCCTGATTCACCGCCGCGACCAGCTGCGGGCTGAGAAAATTCTTCAGGATCGCTTGCTTGCTCACCCGAAAATCTCAGTCCTATGGAACCACGGCACCGAAGAAATCTTGGGCAGCCAAGTGGGCGTCACGGGATTAAAACTGCGCGATCTGAAAACAAACAAAGAAAAAATCCTAGAGGTTGAGGGGGTTTTTGTCGCCATCGGGCACAAACCCGCCACCGATATGTTTCAGGGGCAGCTGCCTAAGGATGATTACGGCTATTTATTGCACCACCCCAACAGCAGCAAAACCGACGTTATGGGCGTTTTTGTCGCGGGTGATGTGTGTGACCCCGTATATCGCCAAGCCATCACCGCCGCCGGTATGGGATGTATGGCGGCTTTGGACGCTGTGCATTACTGTCAATCTCTGCCACAAAAAAACCCCTAAGCCATTATGAAACGCTTTGATACGATTTTGTTGTTTTTGCTGGTGTCGGGCCTGTGGGCTTGGGCCATCAATTATTTTTCCTATGCCCAGCGGGCGGAATCGCAGGATTTTTATTACGAAGTCAAAGAGGCCGTCAACAACTGTTCCGTCTTTGGGCGGGTGATTGAGGATTTTTACGGCGCCCACCGGCTGGAGGCCAAAATCGACTGCGGCCCCACGTGGATTGACTCGGGGGGGGAAGAATAATCATGACGCTGCTGAAACGCATCACCTTGATTTTGTTTGTGGGTTTGTTGTGGGGGTCCTTTTTTTGGCACGTGGGTCAGGTGCAAAAGGCCGCATCCAACACGCCCCTGATCAACAACATCCGCCGCGCCCTGAATGAATGCGTGGTGCGGGGCCGGTTGACCAACGAATTTGATGGCAATGCCCAGTTCATTAACCTGAATTCCCGCATTGTCTGCAACCTGCAGGGGGGCAGGGTTGCCCCCAGCCGCTAAAGGCTGGCTGGTCCCCACCCCACCCTGAAACCCAGATGACCACCATTGCCTTTTATCATAACGCCCGCATTCCCTATACGCCCGATGATTTGGGGCGCCCGACCATCAAGGGCATGGAATCCTCGGTCCTGCAATGGGCGGCGGCCCTGAGAAAGGCCGGCCATACCGTGCGCCTGCACCTGCCCCAGAGTGCCGGCTCCCTGCCCTATCCTGATGTGACGCTGTATCCCTTAACCGACACGACCCCCGCCGATGTGGCCGTGGCCCTGAATGAACCTGATGTGCTATGGCGCGTCCCCGCAAAACGAAAATTTTTGTGGCTGCACAATGTTTTGCCGCTGGAAAAGGCCCTGCGCAAAGGCCGCCTGTGGCCCCTGATCCGCATGCAGATGCCCGTGATTGTCAGCAGCCACTGGCACGCCCGAACCCTGTCCCCCCTGCTGCGCTGGCACGGCGTGCATGTGATGCCGCTGGGGATTGCCGATGCCTTTACGCACCATCCCCGCTCCGCAGCCCCCGCGCCCCACGTGGGGTATATCACCCATCCGTACCGCGGGTTGGATCCTTTTTTTGCCCTGTGGACCCAGCGGATTTTGCCCCACTGTCCAGCGGCGCAGCTGCACCTGTACGGCCCTAAAACCCTGAATCACCCCAGCGTGGTGCATCATGATGCGGTGGGGTGGGATCAACTGCCCGATATTTTGGGCCGCCTGCGCTGTGTGGTGTTTCCGTGGGATAAACCGGAAACCTTTTGTCTGGCCGCCGGCGAAGCCCTGACCACCGGCACCCCCGTCATCAGCTATGGCGTGGGGGCCATCCCCGAGCATGCAGGCGTCACCGCCGTGACCACACCGCAGGCCTTTGCCGACACCACCTTGGCCTATCTGACAAACGATGCCCTGTGGATGACCACCCACACCGCCCTATCCCCCCTGCCCCGCCCCCGCTGGACCCAGAATACTTTTTTTAATGGCGTGTGAAAAATATCACATTTTTAAGGGGAAAAGGGGTATAGTTTGGGGGGATGTTTAATCCTGATTGGGGGGGGTGTATGTATAGATTAGATAGATTCGCAAATATAACACATCGTTTATTGGAAATAATGTCCAATATATGGCCACTCTCCCGTACACTTAACAAACCGAGCTTATCCACAGCAGTGCCTGAAGATATTTCAAGCACAACTTACTTTCAATTAACACAAAAAAGTCTAGAAACGCTAAAAGATACTATTGATAGCTCTGATGATAGTTCTGATTGGAATGATTTAGACACTATTTTAGAAAAGAATCCTCTTCCTGAAACCTTAAAAGCCTTGGTTGCTTTGGCGTTAGATTCAACGTTTGATGAAAACAATAAAACAATTGGAAATCCACTTGCACCCAGACAGATAGATAGGGAAACACGAGGATACCTAAATACCATTACAAGCCACGTGGCGGATCGTTTAAACGATCTTTTAATGGAAGATGAATCACGTGAGACATTTTTAGATTTTGTTAACCGTAAAAAAGGGGAGCTTGCATTCCAAATGAAGCTAAAAGACCTTTTAGGGGGTCAGACACTTCTCGATTTTGAGACACTTCTAACAGAGTTAACGCTATATGTACCCAAATCATCGGAAACCTACACGAAAGCAACCACTGTCCTAGGCGATCTAAAGATGCTCCAAGACATAGTAGCGGAAGAAGAAAAAGACAAAACTTCCGAAAGGACAGAGACTTTACGGGTACTTGAAGGCAAAGACCCAAGACAAGAACGAGCCTAAAAAAAATCCCCCGTGACCACCCCCGCCCTTTATGGTAAAGTCTGGTTTTTTTAAAAACCCTAGAGGGCGCTGATCATGTCGGTCATTTTGGATGGAAAGGCCTTGGCGGCGCTGCGCAAGGATGCGCTGAGGGTGCAGGTCCTGCAATCGGGGCTGACCGTTGGTTTGGCTGTGATTCAGGTGGGGGATAACCCTGCCAGCCGTGTGTATGTCAATCACAAAATACGGGCCTGCGCCGATGTGGGCATACAATCGTTTAAGCATCATTTGCCCGAAACCACCCCCCAAGCGGATCTGGTGGCCCTGATCCAATCCCTGAACCATGATCCTGATGTGCATGGGATTTTGGTGCAGCTGCCGCTGCCTTCTGCCTTGGACACCGATGCGGTGTTGGCGGCCATTGATCCGGCCAAGGACGTGGACGGCCTGCATGTTCAAAACGCCGGCCGCGTGTTTTTGGGGGATACGGGGGGGCTGGTGCCCTGCACCCCGCTGGGCTGTATGATGCTGCTGGATCATTATCTGGCGGATGTCCCTCTGCGGGGCAAACACGCGGTGGTGTTGGGGCGGTCCCGTTTGGTGGGGCGGCCGGTGGCGTCGCTGTTGTTGCAACGGGATTGCACCGTGACCATCGCCCATTCGGCCACGCAAGACCTGCCCGCGTTGGTGGGGACTGCGGATATTCTGGTGGCGGCCATTGGTAAACCCTGCTTTGTCCCCCTGTCGTGGATGAAAGAGGGGGCCATTGTGCTGGACGTGGGCATTAACCGCACCGATCAGGGGACGTTGGTGGGGGATGTGGATCTTGATGGGGATACCGCGAAACTCTGCGCCTATACCCCCGTGCCTGGGGGCGTGGGGCCCATGACGGTGACGTGTCTGCTGCTGAACACCTTTAAGGCCGCCGTGGCCCTGCATGGCCGCACATTCGATTGATGGTTATGTCCCTGTCGTACCGTTTGACCCTGATCAACACCGTGGATGGCGTTTCCCCAAAGGACGCCCAGCGCGCGGCGACCTTTCTGAACACCGCCCCCCCCCACCCCTTTGGCGAAGGCCGCGCGGTGGATGTGCTTTACACCCCCGATGCCCCCACCGATGCCATGGCCTTGGCCACTGCTGTTCGGGATCTCTGGGGGGATCATCCCACGCCGTTTGATCTGTGTGTTCAGGATGCGGCGGCGCCCCGCCAAAAACGCCTGTTGCTGTCGGATATGGATGCCACCATTGTGGCCGAAGAATCGCTGGACGTTCTGGCCGATTATGCCGGCTGCGGCAACGCCGTGGCCACCATCACCGCGCGGGCCATGCGGGGGGATCTGGATTTTCACGCCGCCCTGCGGGAACGTGTGGCTCTGCTGCGGGGGCAACCTGCCACGCTGATTGATCGGGCTCTATCGGATATGACCCTGTCCGCGGGGGCCAGCGATTTGGTGACAACCATGCGGGGCTGGGGGGCCAAAACCATCCTGATTTCCGGCGGATTCACCCCCTTTACCCAGCACGTGGCCGCTGTGGTGGGCTTTGATGACGCGGTGGGCAACACTTTGGGCCTTCATGACGGACATTTCACGGGGGAAGTTCTGGGCCCCATCGTGGATAAACACGTCAAACAGCAAACCCTGCTTGAGCAGGCGGGTGCCCTTAACCTCTCCCCCGCCGATACCTTGGCCGTGGGGGATGGGGCCAACGATCTGCTGATGCTTCAGGCCGCCGGCCTCGGCGTCGCCTATCGCGGCAAGCCCCTGCTGAAACAATCCCTGCCCACGTGGGTGGACATCAGCGATTTAACGGCGCTGCTGTATATGCAGGGCTGGGGCGACAAATAAACCCCGCATCATTTTTTTCCAAAACACAAAAAAAATGTGACAAATGACACGGCACGGCACGGCACGGCACGGCATAATGGGGGCTGTTTCAACCCAGTCCGTCAAGGAGGATGCCATGAGCAATAATAGTGGTTTTGATGCCATTTTAAGAGTGACCCCTAACCAGATCAAAGACGAGGAAGCACAGAGCCTTATAATAAACTTTCTTGATGAACCAAAACATAAAGACATTTTTTTACACGCTGCTCGCATAACCCTATCTGTTAATCCACCTATGGACAATAGTGAGTTTTCTGGCCCAAAAGTAGACCATGAAACCCTTAAAACAAAAGGCTACGATGTTAAATTTTCAGTGACAGAGGGGGGTATTCCCAAAATAGGTGGCCCCAAAGTGGACCTAGGGGAGCTGGGCAACGTGACTGCGCGTCTTCTTGAAAATTGGACCAGAGGCAAAGAAATTGCTATGAACACATATGAATTTGTAGGATGTGGCCGAAGCGCCTAAACTCTGGCCGAAGTGGTTTCGCATAGGATTCTAATGTACGAGGCCCCCACGGGGCCTCTCCCCCACCGACTCAGACCCAATCCGGAATCTGAGTCGGCAGGGGGATCATGTGACAGGGGGCCGTTGGCCCCCCTTTTTTTTCCCAAAAACACAAAAAAATGTGACAAATGGCACGGCACGGGGTTTCTCCTTCCCTGTCACCTGTAACCTGTCACCTGTCACCTGTAACCTGTCCCCTGTCCCCTGTCCCCCGCCCCCCTCATACCTCATCCGGCATTTCCGTCGGCAGGGGATAGGGGATGGGTTTTTCGAAATCTTCGCGCGGGATTCTCTCGAACGTATAGGGGTTCAAAAAAATCGTCCCATCGGTTTTATGGATCACAATTAACGGGGTCCCGTAACGCTGGGAATCCTTAATGATTTTTTCGGCAATCAAGGGACCGGCTTTTTTCAAAGCGGCTTCAAACCGTTCCTGCCAATCATCGTCTGGATCTGTTGCCATTTGGGGGAATCCTTAATACACCATTGGTGATCGTTATACACCGCAATAACGCTGGGAAAGTGTCTGTCATTATAATCAACAATCTCAATCCTATCAACAACATGAATATAGTCCAACATTAAATAACGCAGACTCTTGGTAAATCGCCGGCCTACTGTTTCTGGAGGGATATAATGCCCCCCATGCAAAACCCGTTTTTTAATCCGAGAACACGCGGTATCAACATCCGGCAACCACAAATAAATCATCCGCACGCGATACCCATCATCACGGCAACGGGCCAACATTTTTAAATAGCTTTTTCCTGACAGGGTTGTTTCAAAAGCAAAACTGGCTTTTTCTGCGATCAGTTCCCTTAACGTTTTCAACATCAAACGACTGGCATGAAGATCCACATTGGCAACATCCAAAGAATTCAGTCCCTTGGCGATATTGTCCGCATTCACAAAAGTCCCCATAGCCATCATAGGCAACAGAGATTCCGCAAAAGTGGTTTTGCCAGCACCATTAACGCCCGCGATGACAATAATTTCTGGAACGCTCTGCATGTGTGCCCCAACCCTTCAAAACAAAACACTACCCCACCCCGCCCCATGACACAAAAATTTTTTTCCCAAAACACAAAAAAATGTGACAAATGGCACGGCACGGCACGGCACGGCACGGCATAATGGGGGGATAGTTCACCCCAGTTCACATGGAGTTTTTTTCATGACAGACGACCTTAGAAGAATTGAAAAAAGTTTCAGTAAAAGCATAGCAGCTCTTCGGAGCATTAACACTGCTCTTGAAATTATAAACCTTCTTAGGGAAAAGAAATTAGAAATCAACCCACTGATGGGGAAACCCGTCGTGATTAAGACCTTAGAGCCCAATCATAAGGGGGAGGTCTCTCAACATTTCCTCCGAGTAACTAAATTATCAATGGAAGTGTTGCAGGGGAAGATGGAAGCGCTGAGACATTTGGATCCATCACTAGGTAAGACATTGACGTTGAATACAGAGGAGAGGGTCGATGGGCTGATGCGTCCTACGAATGATGGTACAGGCACCCCAGTAATCACCATCAGTCTTGTGGATAGGGAAAGAACATAGAAGGAAGCCCACGGGGCCTGCCCTGTCACCTGTCCCCCGTCACCTGTCACCTATTCCCAACCTCACTCCCCGCCTTCAGCCGCGGCCCCGCTCTTGGGTGCCACGATGGTGGCTAGGGTGAAATCACGGTCGGTGATGGTAAAGGTCACGCCCTCAGGCAGGGTCAATGCGCTGGATTTGATGGCATCGCCGATTTTGGCATTCAACAAATCAATTTCAAAGTGGGATGGGATTTTGCTGGCGTAACACAGAACCTCCACCGTGTGGCGCACGACGTTCAGGACACCGCCGGCCTTTAGCCCGCGGCATTTGTCGGTGTTGGTTAAATGCAGGGGCACGGACACCTTGATTTTGGTTTTGTCCGTCACGCGCATGAAATCCACGTGGATGGGTTGGTCTGTGACGCGGTTAAACTGAACGGCCTTGGGCAGGGCGCGGATGGGGCGGCCCTGATCAGGGGTCAATTCATACACGGTGGCGTAAAAGGATTCGTTGTGCAATCCCGCCATCAAATCCCGAATATCCAGAGAAAACGTGACATTATCATCCCCACCCCCATAAACAACGCCCGGAACGCGGCCGGTGGTGCGCAAACGGTACATGGCATTTTTGCCTGTTTCGGTGCGGGTGGTGACGGGAATGGTGCGGGCGGTGGAACTCATGATTTAACTCCTTCAAATAAACTGGATACGGAACGGTCTTCTGCAATGCGAACCATGGCCTCCGCCAGCAGCGGGGCTATGGTCAATTGACGAATTTTTTCAGCATGACGCACGTCATCTGTGGCCACGATACTATCGGTTATCACCAAATTTTCAAGAGGAGATTCCATCACCCGTGCCACGGCCCCCCCCGACAAAACCCCATGGGTGACATAGGCGGAGACACTCCGCGCCCCCTGATCCATAATGGCCACCGCCGCGTTGCACAGGGTGCCCGCGGAATCCACAATATCATCCACCATAATGCAGTGGCGGTCCCGAATGTCGCCGATGATGTTCATGACCTCAGAGATGCCGGCTTTTTCGCGCCGTTTATCAATAATGGCCAAATCCCCGCCCAAACGCTTGGCAATGGCCCGCGCCCGCATCACACCACCCACATCAGGGGAAACAATCACGGGGGACCGGTTTGCAAAGGTGCGCTGAATATCCTCAACAAACACCGGTGCGCTGTATAAATTATCGGTGGGAATATCGAAAAATCCCTGAATCTGACCGGCATGCAAATCCAGCGTCAACACACGGCTGGCCCCTGCCACGGTAATCAGATTCGCCACCAATTTGGCAGAAATGGGGGTACGCGGGCCGGATTTACGATCCTGACGGGCATACCCAAAATAGGGAATCACCGCCGTAATCCGACGCGCGGACCCGCGACGCAGGGCATCGATCATCACCAGCAATTCCATCAAATGATCATTGGCCGGATAGGATGTGGGCTGAACGACAAAAACGTCCTGACCACGCACATTTTCATGAACCTCAACAAAAATTTCCATATCGGAAAAACGCTTCACCGACGCCTGTGTCAAAGGCACGCCCAGAATCGCGGAGATATTGTCCGCCAGCGGTCGATTTGCGTTGCAGGTTAAAATTTTCATGAAGGAAACGTTAAGGCTTGCCAAAGGGCATCGTTTATACCAAATTATAGCCGAATGTAAATCCCTGATTTTAAACCATGCGCTGTGTTTTTGTTGGTCTTGGCAATCCTACCGCCGCATATGCCCTGCACCGTCACAATGCGGGGATGATGGTGGTGGATGCCCTACATAAAACTCTGCAAGCGCCCGCGTGGCAGGCCAAACACCACAGCCTGATCAGCCGCACCGCCGACGGCCTGCTGCTGGCCAAGCCCCAAACCTATATGAACCGATCCGGTCTGGCCGTTTATGAAATCTTAACGTTTTACAAAAAAACACGGGATCAACTGATTGTCTTTCATGACGATTTGGATCTGCCGCTGGGGAAAATTAAAATCAAGGTGGGGGGCGGCCATGGGGGACACAATGGCCTGAGAGATCTGGACCGCCTCCTTGGCCCCGATTATCTGCGGGTGCGTTTGGGCATCGGACGCCCCGTGCATAAAACCCAAGTTCACGATTATGTGCTCAGCCCTTTTACGCCAGATCAAATTCCCGCCCTAGACGCCATGATCCAAACGCTAACTAGCCACCTTGGGGACCTTGAAACTCTGGATCTCAGCCAACTTCAGGCGCGGATGGGGGAAAAAAACTCACAGGTTATCCACACCCCCTAAAAACGCGAAAATCCCCAGAAATACAGAAGCTACCCCCCTGCGATAATTTTTTTATTTATTGAAAACAATCATCTAGTGTATTTTGAAAAAAACACCAACAAAAGCAAAGCGGAATTTTAAAGTCCTTTTTTCTCAAGACTCTTTTAATTATCCACAGACTTATCCACAGGACTAAAAGGGAAATGTTTGCTTAAAAACAGATGCAGGACGCCCCCAATAATACCCCTGCTGCAAAAACAAACCTTGGGCACACAAGGCATCACACTGTGGCTTTGTTTCCACACCCTCGATAATCAGCATCACACCATGATGCGATGCCAAGCGCATCAAATCTGAAAATCTATTTTTAAAATCAGGGATTTTTTCCAAATCCATGGTCAGATGCCGGCTGATTTTTAAAAAATCCACAGCAAAATCGCCGCTATCAAGACGGGCCTGCAAACAGGGGAAAGCCACCTGATCCACATCATCCAAGGCCAAACGCACCCCCATGGATCGAATGCGTCTTAGGTGATGACAGGCCTCTTGGGACAGCCCAAAATTCTGCGTTTCCGTCACCTCAACAATCAAACGGGCTAAAACATGGGGGAATGTTTTGGCCGCCTCATAAAATCCGGAAATCCAAAGGGGATCCTCCAGAGAAAAGCACGAAACATTCACACTCAGATTCAAAGACGGATTTTCAGACAACGCGCTAAAAACCATGGATAAACTCTCAACATCCAAGGAAACAATGGACCCATCGGCCTCGGCTCTCTGAACAAAGGAGGCAGGAGAAAAAACCTGATCATCCTCCCCCACAAAACGCAGCAAAGATTCATAAAACAAAACACGCGACGTTGCAGCATCCACAATGGGCTGATAATAAATGTTTTTTTTAAAATTTAAAACTATACCCGCCAAGGTCTTGCCTTCCCCAACCTCTTCATAAACATCCTTTTTATCCCACGATACTTGACTTTTCTTCAAACGCCCGTTCATCACGCCCCCTTTAAAAAATCCACATCAGACAAAAGCAATGTATAATATAATAAAAAAATAAAAAATACTAACTTTTATTAAAGCACAAATTTTTTCAGAAGAGATTTCCAAAACCGTATCTTAAATACAACAACCTGACGCGCTTTCATAAAAAAACGTAAAAAAGATTGGCGTTAACTTTTTATCAACCTTGATATAGTTAACATCAGATCAACAAAAACGATAACCCAAGAGGACATTATGCGTATCCTGCTAATCGAAGACGATGCCGACACCGCACGCGCCATCAAGGAAATTTTGCGTCAAAACAACTATGTGGTTGACACCACGGGCTCTGGTGAAGAGGCCCTTGAGATCATCAAAATTTATCTGGACATGTACGATCTGGTGATTTTGGATCTGATGCTGCCTGACATTCGGGGGTCAGAGGTCATTCGTCGCCTACGCGCCTCCAAAATCAACGTTCCAGTTTTGGTGCTTTCGGGACTTAATGAAACAAGTGAGAAGGTTAATCTTTTGGGTTTTGGTGCCGACGATTATCTAACAAAACCTTACGAAAAAAATGAATTGTTGGCCCGCGTCAGTGCCATCATTCGTCGCGCCCATGGCCATGCCCAGGAACTGATTCGTGTGGGCAAACGTTTGGTGATTGATCTGAAAAACAAGGTGGCCATGGTGAATGATGAACCCCTGCCCCTGTCCAACAAAGAGTATGCGATTCTGGAGCTTTTGGCCGTACGTCAGGGCACAACCCTGACTAAGGAAATGTTTCTAAACCACCTCTACGGCGGCCTTGACGAGCCTGAACTGAAAATCGTGGACGTTTTTGTATGCAAACTGCGCAAAAAACTGGCCCAGGCCACCAGCGGAGAAAAATACATTGAAACCGTCTGGGGACGCGGCTACGTCCTGCGGAATCCTGAAGCGTCACAAAAAGAAACAAAAGGAACAAAACAAGTTTTCAATGCACAACTGGAAACCGTTTAAGTTTTTTCTTAACCTTTTCTGGGCCAGTCCACACCCATCCCGTGTATCCCCTAGGGACACAAAAACAACAAAAAAATCCCCCATCATCAACGGGGATATACGGGAAGCGCTGGCCCAGTTTTTTTAATTCTATTTTTAAAAACCCCCTTAACCTTTTTTTTAACTTTGACCGTTACCATCAAGGTTATATTTCACCCTATTTTTCTTTCTAGGAGGCTCCATGACGATAGGCCAACATGCCTATGAGGCACCCGAACTTGTTCTTGATAAATTTTCCCACAAAGACGCCTTTTTATACAAAGAGCTTTGCTACAAAACCAAAGCCTTTGCTGAACACATTGCTGGATCCATGAATCTGATGGATGAAAAACGTGCAGACTACGTTTTATCTATTTTAGAAACCATGATTTTTTACCCTAATGATGATGCTCTTGTGGATCGCGCTCTCTGCGATTTATATCATTCAGGGATCATGGAAGGTCGCGAACCTATCGAAGAGATGCTCAGCACAGCCAAAAACCAAGCACGTGCCCGTTTGGCCTCTGGCTTTTAAAAAAACCCAAATCCCTACCGATAAGATAGACCACCCAAATAATCACCGCTCATAATGCGCCCCAACATATGCATCACGGGGGGAGGCTGACGCCCCGCCTCAGGAGAGTTTGCCGAAGTTCGATTACCCGACACCAAACGCCCAACCATAACGTTGTTTAGCCCTATGGGCTGATTCACGGGCCCCGTAAAAATCATGGTGTCTGGGGCGCGGATAACCTGATAGCAAGACCACCCCCCTCGCCCCCAGCGTGAACAAAACAGATGATCTTCGCTGACCGTCCACAGCCCTGATTCCGGCTTCTTTCCCACACGTTCATAAAACGTGATGCCGCGGGGATCAAAATACTGGGTACTCACCTCTTGATCACTACGCCATATCATGGAATATCCGGACAAAGCGCTGATGATTTCATCGCGATTTAATCGACTATCGGCCCACGCCGCCGTCGATGCCCATAAAAATAATCCACAAAAAATAATCATCCGTTTCATAAAACCTTAACGCTTATTCCTTAGGCGTGGTAACACTGTCTTATCATAAAAAACCTCAAAAAGAAATAACGCCTATGCGCACAGGGATTTACGCGGGATCGTTCGATCCAGTTACCATGGGACACGTGGATATCATGCGCCGCGCCAGCACGTTGGTGGATCGTCTGATCATCGGCGTTGCTGAACATAACAGCAAAGAACGATTTCTTTTTTCATCCAAACAACGATGTACGTTTATCAAAGAGCACATTCATTTTCCCGCGGATGTTCAGGTGATTTCTGGGCTTCTTGTGGATTTTGCCAAAGAAAACAAAGCTAATGTCCTGTTTCGCGGCCTGCGGGTGGTGGCGGATTTTGATTATGAACTGCAAATGGCCATGATGAATACGCGCTTGGCACCGGATATTGAAACGGTGTTTTTAATGGCCTCAGAAAAACATCAATTCATTGCCTCACGTTTGGTTAAGGAAGTGGCCCGCCTAGGCGGCAACATTGACAGCTTTGTCCCCCCTAGGGTGGCCGAGGCCCTGAGAGACGCCTACGCCAATGGTCCTGCGCAAGGATCTGCGTAAGGATCTTGCCCCCCTTAAAAAACTCTGCTACATAATCTTTCCTTTTGTTTTTGCAACTATGGTGGAGAATACCCTTATGGACATCCGAGTTTCCGGTCACCAAATCGATATTGGCGAGGCCCTAAAAACCCACGTGGAAACCACCATTGCCAAAATTAACCAAACCTATTTGGACCGCGCCATCAGCTGTCACGTTGTGTTTTCCCGTCGCAATCATTTGTTTACTGCCGATGCCACCCTGCTGTCTGGCACAGGCAGTGGGATTGTCATTAAGGGCACCGGAGAAGACGTGGACGTTTACCGCGCCTTTGATCAGGCCGCAGAACGTCTGAAAAAACAATTGCGCCGCTACAAACGCCGCCTGACCGATTACCATAAATCCCAAGGGGAAGCTGCCCCCGCCCTGCTGGGAAAATCCTATGTCATGCGGGCCGAAGAAGAGGTGGATGAGCTGGTGGATGCTGATGAAGGCCACCCCGTCATCATCGCCGAAACCCCCCACCACATTGAAACTATGGACGTAAAGGACGCCGTCATGCGTCTGGATCTGGCGGCCGAAACGGTCTTTTTCTTTAAAAACATCAAAAATAACCGTATTAACGCTGTTTTTTCCCGAAAAGACGGCCATATTGGCTGGCTGGACGTTGCTTAGGATCGCGCGTCATGGACCATACCCCCCTCTGCCCTTCCCCCACCACCCCCTCTTCGGTGCATGTGTGTTTGGATGAGGGTAAAAATCTCTCTGAAGCCTTGGCCCATCACCTGAAAGACGAGACTCAATCCCTCGCCGTCGCTTTCCAAGAATGGATTGATTTTGCTCTGGAAACGGATCATGCCTCTGTCATGCATCTGCCTTTGTTATGCCTGAGTTATGATCACCTTTGCATCCTGCGCCGCGGGGGCCGTGTGTTTGTGATTTATGCCCACCCCTATCACGACCGCGCCCACGTCGCCCGAATGATCTGTCATCTCAATGACCAAATTCACCGTGGTCCCCATGCTTTGGTTTTAAAAAACAGCACCTGCGAAAACCGCATCCGCAGCATTTTTGATCCCTCCACCTCTTTGGCTGAGGCCGCCTGATGTCCACCAAAACCGCCATGGTTTTGCTGATTGGGGACGAACTTCTGTCTGGCCGCACAACAGACAAAAACCTGCCTGTCATCGCGCAAAAGCTGGGTGAAAAAGGGATTGCCGTGATCGAGGCCCGCGTTCTGCCCGATAACGCCGATGTGATTGTGGGCACGCTGCGGGAATGGTCCCCCCGCGTTGATTACGTTTTAACAACCGGCGGCATCGGCCCCACCCATGATGATATTACGGCATCCTGCGTGGCGCAGGCTGTGGATCGTCCCTTTGTGCGTCACCCTGGTGCGGAGGCCGCCTTGCGTGCCTATTACAAACCCGAAGATTTAAACGAAGCCCGCCTGTCCATGGCGGATATGCCACAAGGGGCGAATTTGATCCCCAACCCTGTCACGGGGGCCCCTGGCTTTTTTATCAACAACATTTTTGTTATGGCGGGCGTGCCCAGCATTATGGGGGCCATGTTGGATTTTGTGGTGGATCATTTAACCCCGGGGGCGGTTATCCACAGCCAAACCCTGACCACCACCCTGATGGAAGGGGAAATGGCCCATATCCTCTCCGCCGTTCAGGATCACTATCCTGACGTCAAAATCGGCAGCTATCCCCACTTTCAGGGCAACAAACGTGGTGTCAGTCTGGTTTTAAGAACCCCCGACCTTCATCGCCTGAAACAGGCCGCCGAAACTTTGGAGGCTGCCCTGCATAACGCAACCATTCCCCAATGAAAACAACACTCTTGGTTCAAGGTTTTGAGGTATCGTGCCTGATTGGCGTTTTGGCCCACGAACACCTCAACCCCCAGCGCATCCGTGTTTCTGTGGAACTCACCCTGAAAACAAAGGATCCTATTGAGACTTTGGAGGATTCTTTATGTTACATGGCCATACAGGAGTTCATCCGCAGCCAAACCGAACACCATATCCCTTTGGTGGAACATCTGGCCAATGCCGTGGTGAATCATTATATGGCCCATCCCCGCGTGGCCGCAGCAACCGTTGAAATTTTAAAACTAGAGGCAGCCCCGCACACCCACGGCGTAGGTGTGCGGGTATCCTCGGGCGTATCATGAACCGCCGCCCCTTGATTATGGGGATTGTGAATGTCACACCGGACTCTTTTTCGGGGGATGGTCGCGTGGATCCTCACGCCGCCTTGGCCCACGCCGAATCGTTGGTGGCGGAGGGCGCCGACTGTCTGGATATCGGGGCCTACAGCTCGCGCCCAGGCGCTCCTTTTGTGGATCAGGATACGGAATTATCGCGCCTTTTGCCCGCGCTTTCGTTGATGCGCCGCACGGTGTCATGCCCCCTGTTTGTGGATACGGCCCGCCCTGCCGTGGCCAGAGCTGCCCTTGATCTGGGTGTTGATGGCATAAACACCATCGAGGGGCTTTCTATCCCTGCCACGTTGTGGGATGTCCTTGCCGATTATCCCACAGCCAGCGTGATTATCATGCACAATCCCCTGCCCTTAGTATCCCCTGACCAAAAAAATGAGGGCCCCTGCCCCCCATCCCATCCCCCATCTGTTTATCCCAAAGGGGTCATGACGCATGTTCGGGATGATTTGAAAGCCGTCATTGCAAACAGCCCCCTGCCCCCTGCCCGTATTCTGGTGGATCCGGGGGTGGGCTTTGGCAAATCGGCGGCGGATAATTTTGCCCTGATTCAGGGCATCGGGGACTTGGCAAGCCTCGGCCATCCCGTTGTTTTTGGGGTTTCACGCAAATCGTTTTTGGGATCTGTGGTTAAAAAAGAAGCCCCAGAGCGGATTTACGCAGGTCTGGCGGCCATGCTGTTTGCCGCCCCCCACGTTGCCATGATCCGCACCCACGATGTGGGGGCACTGGCGGATGGATTAAGCATCAGGGAAGCCTTGGCCTCAAAGAAAGAGGCCGCCAGCTTCCCCAACATCACACCCTAAAATTTCAAATCAATCTTGGTGAGTTTTTCATCCAACGCGCTCAGCACGTCTTGGGTAATGTCCATACTGCTGTCTGTCATCACCAAAACACTGCTTCTGGGCAAAACTAAGGTGTAGTTTTTTTCCTTGGCAATATCAGAAACCACAGTCATGGTCTGGGTTTGCAGCGTTTCCATGGCGGTTGAAAAGGCCTTGTCTAGGCTATTTTTCTTGCCGCGCATGTTGGTTTGCAACTTGCCCAAATCATTCTCAAACGCCTTGCGTTTTTCAGCATAGGCATCGGGGGACAAAACCGAACGATCCCGTGCCAAAGCATCTTTCGCATCGGAAAGTTTCTTTTGCTGGGATTCCAGATCCTTTTTGTACTCATCCTGCTTTTTGTTCATTTGCTGCTTGATGGAGGCCCCTGCTTTGGACGACTGCAAGATCACCTTTAAATCCACAACGGCCACGGATTTCAACTCTTGCGCCGACGCCCCAAGGCCCAGCACCATCACAAACGCCAACGACATAAAAAATAAGCGCACCATCGTGTTATCCTTACGTAACATTTTTTAAAAAAGACAGCCGGAAGCCCTAAGACCCCGCCACCCCTACCTAGGGTCTTACGGAAAACCCTACGATTTGGCAAGAAAAATCCGCATCACCCCGCATACCGCACCCCCACCAACGTTAGCCCTTGGGGGGGGCGCGTGGTCCCCGCCAGACGGCGGTCCCCTGTGATCAGGGCCTGATGCAACCCCTCCAGCGTTCTGTGTCCCCGCCCAATATCCAACAGCGTCCCCACCATAATCCGCACCTGATTGTGCAGGAACGATTTTGCAGCAAAATGGATATGCAGCTCATCCTCCAGCGTCTCAATACGCACCTCATCCAAGGTTTTCACGGCGCTGGGGGCCTGACACGCGGCGCAGCGAAAGGCCGAAAAATCATGCTGTCCCACCAACACCTCCGCCGCCGCCTGCATCATGGCCACATCCAGCGGGCCCGCATAATGATCCACCCGATGGGCCCGCAGGGGGCTGGGGGCTGGACGATGCAAAATCCGGTAACAATACCGACGCTGGGTGGCGGAAAAACGGGCGTGAAAGGTCTCCGGCACAGCCTCCGCCGACAGCACCGCCACGGGCCATGGCCGCAGATGGGCATTGACCCCATGAATAAACGCCCGCAGGGACAACCCTTCATGATCCAGATGAATGACCTGACCACTGGCATGAACCCCCGCATCGGTGCGGCCGGCGGCATGAACCGTTTTATCCTGTCCCGTGAGTTTTTTCAGCGCATCCTGCACCACACCCTGAACCGTCACGGCGTGATCTTGACGCTGCCAACCGGCAAAGGGCGTGCCGTCGTATTCCAAAACCAACTTAATGCGCAAGGACTTGCCCCTTGGTCAGCGGAAACCCCTTTAAAAAATCCGCCGTTTTCATCACCGTTTTTCCGCTGCGCTGCACCAATGTGGGACGCAGCGCTTGCTCGCCGCAGGCCACCAAAAACTGATTGTCCAAAATCATCCCGCAGCGGCCAAAGGTATTGACCACCTCCGCATCCAAGATTTTGATCCGCTCGCCCTTATAGTCTGTCCACGCCCCAGGGGCGGGGGCAAAGGCCCGAATCACCCGCAGCAACTCCACCGCCGGACGGGCCCAATCCAAACGCATGGTGTCCTTATCCACCTTGGCGGCATATGTGGCGGCGGCATCCTCTTGGGACACAGGGGTTAAGGTTTTCAGGTGATCCAGCGCATACACAATGGCCTTCGCCCCTGTTTTGGACAGCTGATCCAGCAGCTGCCCCCCCGTAGTTTTGTCGGTGATGGGCACGGTGACGGTATGAATGACGGGCCCTGTATCCAAACCCGCCTCCATCATCATAATGGACACCCCAGTGTCTTTATCCCCCGCCATGATGGCCCGCTCAACAGGGGCGGCCCCCCGCCAACGGGGCAACAGGGACGCATGGATGTTCAAACACGGGGCCACATCCAAAACCTTTTGGGGCAAAATCAACCCGTACGCCGCCACCACAATGGCCTCAGGCTTATAGGTTTTCAGGGCCTTAACCGTGTCCGCATCCCGAAAAGACACCGGCGTTTCCACAGGAATGTGATGATACTGCCCCCAAAGAGACACGGGCGAGGGCTGCACGGCCTTTCCCCGACCCGCAGGACGAGGAGGCTGGGTGTACACCGCTACAACGGTGTGCTGTTTATGCAACGCTTCCAGCGCGGGCAACGCAAAAGACGGGGTTCCCATAAACACAACACGCATAATGATAAACCTTATTTTCTTTCAGGATTGATCTGTGGCAAAGACTCTTTTATACACGAAAGGCATGGGGCCAAAAATAGAAAAAAGAAAACTATGTCACGCAGCACTTGGTCCGTCGTCTTGCTGGCGACCTTTGTGGTTTTATCCTCACTGGGCCTGACAGCGCGGTGGGTGTACGATCACCGCCCTTGCACCCTCAAAGAATCCGTCGTCATCATTCCCAAAGGTGCCTCGTTCAAAAACGTTGTGGATCTTTTGTCCCAGCATAATGCTTTGGTTTTCCCCCTCTTTTTTTATGCGGCTGAGGGGTTGTTGGGCCATCACCGCGTTTACCCCTCAGGGGAATTTCTGATTCCATCGGGCTTAACCTACAGAGAGCTCAGCGTTTTTTTACGCCGCGCCAAGCCCGTTCAGCATCCCCTGAGAATTGTGGAGGGCACCACTGTCGCCGGCGTTTTACAACATTTAAATGATCATCCTTTGTTGGTGGGGCAAATTGACAGGATACCCGCCGAAGGCACCCTGTTTCCCGAAACCTACGCCATGACCCGCGGAACAGACCGGCAAAAACTCCTGAATCAGATGCACAGCATGATGACAAAGCATTTAACGGCTTTGTGGGAAAGTCGCGCCCAAAACTTACCCCTGAAAACCCCTGAGGAGGCCCTGATTCTTGCCTCTATCGTCGAAAAAGAATCAGGAGGAAAGGACGATCAAAAATACGTTGCCAGTGTGTTTTTAAACCGTTTAAACGCCAGCATGCCGCTGCAGGCCGATCCCACCATCATTTATGCCCTCAGCGGGGGCAGCGGTCGCTTAAACCGCCCCCTGAATCGCCAAGATTGGACACTGGATAGCCCCTATAACACCTATATGCAAACTGGCCTTCCCCCCTCCCCCATTGCCATCCCCAGCTTGGATGCCCTGCGGGCCGTCCTGAATCCCATCACTACCCCCTATTATTATTTTGTGGCCGATGGAAAGGGGGGACATATCTTTTCCACCTCCCTTGCCGATCACAACCGAAATGTTCGGGCGTTTTACCGCACGAAAAAAGAAGCCTCTGCCCCCTGATCCATCCTGCGATAGCTTGATCTTAACCGTCTTTGGGGTATAGATTAAAAAAAAAGGATGATCTCATGACCGCCCCCTACAAACGGATTCTTCTGAAACTCTCTGGCGAAGCCCTGATGGGCCCTGGACAATACGGCATTGACACCGACACGCTGGCCCGCATTGCCCGTGACGTGGCCGAGGTCCGTCAGGCCGGTATCGAGGTCTGCATGGTCGTGGGGGCAGGCAACATTTTTCGCGGCATGTCCGGCGCCGCTGCGGGGATGGACCGCGCCACCGCCGATTATATGGGGATGCTGGGCACGGTGATGAATGCGCTGGGTCTGCAAAGTGTTTTAGAGGCCCACGGGATGCAAACCCGCGTTCAATCCGCCATTCCCATGGCCTCAGTCTGTGAACCCTATATCCGCCGCCGCGCCATCCGCCACATGGAAAAGGGACGCATTGTCATTTTTGCCGCCGGCACCGGCAATCCCTTTTTTACCACCGACACCGCCGCCGCCCTTCGCGCCGTGGAAATGTCCTGTGATGCGTTGGTTAAGGCCACCAAAGTCGATGGCATTTATTCCGCCGATCCCAAAAAGGACAGAAATGCCCAGCACCACCGCCACCTAACCTATTTGGATGTTCTGGCCCGTGACCTGCGGGTGATGGATGCCTCCGCCATTTCTCTTGCGCGGGAAAACAATATCCCTATTATTGTTCTTTCCATTGAAAAGGGGGGAAACTTGGCCAGCGTTCTGCGCGGCGAGGGTCTTTTCACCATTGTCCAAGAAGCAAAGGAAACCATAACATCATGAGCGGCGATACCGAAAAACGCATGCAGGGGGCGGTGGAATCCCTGAAAAAAGAATTTTCAGGTCTTCGCACCGGACGCGCCTCGGCTTCCCTGCTGGAGCCCGTCACGGTAGAGGTCTATGGCAGCCGCATGGCCCTGTCTCAGGTGGCCAGCGTTTCTGTGCCGGAATCCCGTTTGCTGGTGGTTCAGGTGTGGGATCATGGCAGTGCCCCCGCTGTGGAAAAAGCCATCCGTGATGCTGGACTCGGCCTGAACCCTGGCCGCGAGGGGGCCACCATTCGGGTGCCCGTGCCAGAACTGAATGAGGAGCGCCGCAAAGAACTGATCAAAGTGGCCGGAAAATACGCTGAAAGTGCCCGCATCGCCATTCGTAACATCCGCCGCGATGCCATGGACGATGTCAAAAAACGGGAAAAAGAAGGACACATTTCCGAAGACGATGTTGCCAAACAAAACAAAGACATCCAAACCACCACCGATAAATACATCAAAACCGTGGATGATATGCTCCATCACAAAGAGCAGGACATCAAAACCGTTTAAGAGGCTGTTGTTATGCCGCGGGGGCCTTTTCAGCGTCCGTGTATCCCACCACGGTGCGATTGCGCCCTGCGTGTTTGGCTTGGTACAGGGCCACATCCGCCGCTTTTAACATAGCCTCGCGGGTAAAGGTTTTCTGATCCATTCCAGAAACCGTCACCCCAATACTAATACTGATGGTCATGGTGCCCCCCTGAATCAAGGGAAAAACTTTGCTTTCCACCGTACGGCGCAACCGCTCGGCAATCCTCAAACCCGTCCCCAAAGTAGCATTATCCACAACCACCACGAATTCTTCCCCCCCCAAACGGGCCACAAGATCACTG
Organism: Alphaproteobacteria bacterium; assembly: GCA_044371315.1. GTDB lineage: Bacteria > Pseudomonadota > Alphaproteobacteria > JAJTHO01 > CANGYM01 > CANGYM01. Next base: position 22,793 of record JBILTX010000010.1, read on the forward strand.
TCGCGGGTATTCATCTGAAGCAGCCTAGCAAGCTCCACCAAAATTTTATCCCCCTGATCATGACCAAAAGTGTCGTTGATGGATTTAAAATGATCAATATCAATCAGCATTAAACAGGACGATCGTTTTTTCTCTGATTCCATCTGTAACATGGCATCCAGATGGGCGTTAAAATAACGACGATTATACAGCTTGGTCAGCTCGTCCGTTAAGGATAAATCCACGGATTTTTCATGGGAAAGGCGCAGCAACTTCTGATAAAGCAGGCGCTTGGCTTGGGTGCGAACACGCAGACGCAGCTCGTTGGGGTCAAGGGGCTCTAGAATATAATCATTCACCCCAATATCTAAGGCCTTAGCCAATAACGTTTCATGAGAATCCTGAGCAATCATAATCAGAGGCAAATGACGCGTGACCGTGCTGCTGCGCACTTGGGAACACAAACGCAACGTTTCTTCCCCATGGAACATCAGGGGTACCATGGCCATGTCATATGTCCGCGTGCCCAAAACATTCAAAAAAGAGTCTGCGCTTTTGAAAAAAGAAAGGTTATGTTTGTCCGCCTTTAAAAACGTTTCTATTTTTTCCCGCAAGATATCATCTTCCATCAAGCAAGCCATGCGCACGCCATGAATATGATCATCGGTGGGAAAGGCCACCAGCTGATCCTCTGGCACACCCAACCCCGAAGAAGCCATCCGCTGAATTTTAAGACTGTCCATCAAAACCTTCAGCCGAATCAAAGACCGAACCCTAGAAAACAACTGCAGGTCCTGCACGGGTTTGGTTAAAAACTCGTCCGCCCCCGCCTGTAACCCCCGAATTCTATCCTTAATATCACCAAGAGCCGTCACCATAATCACGGGGATAGGCGCAGTTTTAGGATTTTTTTTCAAAATCTCACACACCTGATACCCATCCATATCCGGCATCATCACATCCAACAGAATGATATCTGGGGGGGCTTGATTGACCAAATCTAAGGCTTTTTGCCCTGATGTTGCGGTGATGACATCAAAATACTCTGAAACCAACTTGGCTTCTAAAACCCCCAAATTGGCCACCCGATCATCCACAATAAGAATACGCCCCGTCATGGTTTAATCCCGTTATGACTCTCTTTATCGTGCCCCGCAAAAGAATGAACAATACTCAACAAAGCATTCATATCCACAGGTTTTGTCATGTAACCCTGAAAACCCTTTGCTTTGGCCAAATTCTGCTCTTCGGCATGGGCACATGCCGTTACTGCAATCACAGGAATGATAGCAGAAAAAGGATCTTTTTTCAAAAGTTCAATCACATCAAAACCCGAAATATCCGGCAACTGAATGTCCAGCAAAATCAAAAAGGGCCTACATTCTCGGACAAAAGACACCACATCCAAGCCACTATGAAGGTTTTTTGTGGCGTAGCCATGAACCCCCAAAAAATCGGCCAACAGCTTATAGTTTAAGCGATTGTCTTCAATGATCAAAATCATCTGATTCATAAACCGTTCATTTCAAAGTCATTTTGTCTGTTCAGGAAGTCTCTTCCTAAACTATACACCAAAGACCATTACTTTTTCATTGCAATCAGAACACAGAAATAACGTTTTTTTCAAAAGAACCTACTTTTTAGGATCTTGCGCCTATAAAGATTCTCTCTTATGAATCAAAGAGATTGTTTAAACGAAAGACCTCTCCATGGACCCAAGCAACCCCGCACACCCAACAGAATCCATCGCGCTAAGCGATTGGCGGCGTCTGTTCTTGGCCTTTAGCCCCACGGGAGAGCCCTATACCACCAAAGGCGATATCCTAAGGATTCTTTCCCAAAACGGGATCCAAAAAAAAGATTCCCGCATACAGGATTTGATGGAGGCTCTAGAGGCCTATACCCCCAAAGACCCCATAGATTTTGAAACCTTCCGATCCTTGGCCGGCCGTCATGTTTATCTGCTGCAACGCGCGGCAGAGGGTGGATTTATCATTCCTGATTTTTCCGGATTTACAGATCACATTGCCCAGATTTACCATGATCTTTTGTCCATAAAAACAGGGGACGTCGCCCGTTATATCCCGCAATTGGCCAGAATCGATCCTAAATATCTGGCCATCAGCGTTTGCACGGTGGATGGGCAAACCTTTGATATTGGGGATACGGATGTGGGGTTTTGCGTTCAATCCACCTGTAAACCCGTCACCTATTGCATCGCGCTGGAGGAGGTTGGCGAAGACAAAGTTCACGCCCACGTGGGCCGCGAACCCAGCGGGCAAAATTTCAACGCCATTACCCTCAACAGCAAAAACCTGCCCCATAATCCCATGATCAACGCGGGATCCATGGTGTGTGCGTCCCTGATTCGTCCCCATCAACCGCTGGCAGATCGTTTCGATGCCATTTTATCCGTCTGGCAAAGGTTATGCGGCGGCGTTCGCCCAGGATTCAACAGCTCGGTGTACCATTCTGAAAAAGAAACAGCCGATCGCAATTTTGCGCTGGCGTATTTTTTAAAAGAGGTGGGGGCCTTTCCCAAAGGCACCGATATTCATCAAACGTTGGACCTATACTTTCAGTGCTGCTCCATCGAAGTCACCACCAAAGCCATGGCCACGCTGGCATCCACGTTTGCCGGCGCAGGGGTGTGCCCCATGACGGGGGAGCGCGTGCTGTCACCAGCCTCTGTAAAACATGGCTTATCCCTGATGCTGTCCTGCGGCATGTATAATTTTTCGGGGGAATTTGCCTTTACCGTTGGATTGCCGGCAAAATCCGGCATTTCAGGGGTCATTATGCTGGTCATTCCTGGGGTGATGGGCATCAGCATCTGGTCCCCCCGTCTGGACCCCTTGGGCAACAGCGTGCGGGGGGTGGCCTTTTGCGAAAAGCTGGTGTCGCTGTATAATTTCCATAATTTTGACGGGATTGGACCGGCATCCGAAAAAACAGATCCCCGTCTGCACGCCCATCGGGAAAAAAGACATTTGGCCCTTTCCCTGATTCTGGCCAGCAGCCAAGGCGATCTGGACGAGGTCAAACGCCTCATGGCCCGCGGCGCCCTGCCCGATGTTCCCGATTATGACGGGCGCACGGCCCTGCATTTGGCCGCGGCAGAGGGACGACAAGACGTGGCCACCTATCTGTGCCGTCTGGGGGCCAATGTGGATGTGCGAGATCGTTTTGGACGCACACCCCGCGACGAAGCCGCTGCTTCAGGAATCATCCTGTGAAGCCCCGCCACGTGGCCATCATCATGGACGGCAATGGCCGGTGGGCTCAGGACCGTGGCCTGCCCCGCAGTCAGGGACATCAGGCGGGCCAAGACGCCGTCAAAAAGGCCGTAACCTACGCCGCCGAAGTGGGCATCCCCTATCTCACCCTTTATTCCTTTTCCGAAGAAAATTGGCAGCGCCCGCCTGAGGAAATCGAGGCCCTGATGGACCTGCTGGTGCAGGCCCTGAGCGCCGAAACAAACTGGATGGTCCGCAACGGGATTCGTCTGAACGTCATCGGCGCCACGCACAAATTTTCCCAAACCGTGCAACAATCTTTGAACCATTCTATGGCAGAAACGGCAACCGGAACACGCCTGACCCTCACCCTTGCCCTCAGCTATGGGGCGCGACAGGACATTTTGCAGGCCGTGGAAACCCTCGTTAACGAAAACAAAAATGCTGCACTAACACAGGATTTTTTTGCGCAGCATTTATCCACCAAAACCCTGCCCGATCCCGACATGATTTTGCGCACGGGCGGGGAATACCGCCTGAGTAATTTTTTGCTATGGGAATCGGCCTATAGCGAGCTGATTTTTATGGACGTGTTCTGGCCCGATTTTTCTGGGGACCATTTTGCAGAGGCCCTCGCCCTTTTCGCCCGTCGCAAACGACGCTATGGCCGTATCGACACAATGCAAGAGGCCGCCCCATGAACAATCGTCTGTTGGTGGCGCTGGTGTTGGTGGGGATTGTGGCGGGGGCATTTGCTTTGAAAGTGTTGTTTCTCTTGCCGCTCTTGGTGTGCGCTTTGGGGCTTTGGGAATGGTGGCCGTTGTCCAAAAACCCGTCTTGTGCACCGTGGCTGCGTATTGCCGTTCCGGTGGTGTTTTTTGTGATTCCCGCTGTGAGTTTTTTGGGGCTGGAAGATGCGCGGGCGTTGGTGTTGGTGATTGTGGTGGCCTTAACCGATACCTTGGCCTATCTCATCGGGCGTCGGTATGGCCGCCGTAAACTGGCCCCCAACATCAGCCCAAAAAAAACGTGGGAGGGTTTTTTAGGGGCAATTATCCTAGCCCCTGCATTGGTGACACTAACTTGGCTTTTGTTGCCGGTGACGTCATATTTTTCCTTTGTTCACCTGTTTTTTCTATCTTTTTTATCCCAAATGGGCGATTTGATGGAATCCAAACTCAAACGTCATCTGAACATTAAAGACACAGGGACTCTGCTGCGGGGGCACGGCGGCATTATGGACCGCGTAGATGGATTCATTCTGGCCGCGCCGGCGGCTTGGTTCATGGCGATGGTTTTATGATGGCAGAAACAAAACTATGAAAAAAAGCGTCACCATACTGGGATCCACAGGATCGGTGGGACAAACCGCGCTACGGTTGATCGCGGATCACCCTGATGATTTTGACATCTTCGCCTTGGTGGCGGACAGCAATGTTGATGCTTTGGCGGCGGATGCCCGTCGTTTTGGGACGACATTTGCCGCTTTGGCGGACCCTGCGCGTTATGCCGATTTAAAACAGGCCTTGGCCGGATCGGGCGTTCACGGGGTCGTAGGAAACGACGCCATTACCCAAATCTGCCGTGAACCCGTCGATATTGTCATTGCGGCTATTGCCGGATCGGCGGGCTTAGTGCCCACCTACACAGCCTGTGAAAACGCCCGTTTGGTGGGGATTGCCAACAAAGAATCCCTGGTTTGCGCCGGATCATGGATTATGGAGACCGCAACGCGCAGGGGAACCCGCATTGCCCCCCTGGATTCGGAACACCACGCCCTGTCCTGTTTGCTGCGGGGGGTGCCCGCGGATCAGGTCAAAACCCTTGTGCTGACGGCCTCGGGCGGCCCCTTTCGCACCCGTCAAGACCTGAGCCATATCACCCCTGCGGAGGCCCTGCGCCACCCCACGTGGTCCATGGGGAAAAAAATTTCTGTGGATTCCGCAACCTTGATGAACAAGGGGCTGGAATTGATCGAGGCCTGCGTGCTGTTCGGCCTTGAGGAATCCCGCATCGAAACCCTGATTCATCCTGAATCCATCGTTCACGGTCTGGTGACGTGCAAAAACGGGGGAACGCTGGCCCATTTGGCCCCTGCAGATATGCGTTATCCTGTGCGGGATGCCCTCTTTGATGAACAGCGGGACGTTTTGGCGCCCTTATCCTTTCAACAGGGACTCAGACTGACTTTTGAACCAGTGGATCACGTCCGTTTCCCCGCCATCACACTGGCGCGGGCCGCCCATCGTCAGGGGCAGGCCGCCTGTATTGTGTTCAACGCCGCCAACGAATGCGCGGTGCAGGCCTTTTTACAGGACAACATCCGCTTTTTGGACATCGCCACCACGGTGGAAAAAGCCCTGACCCACCACCACAATCCCACCCTCACAACACTAGAGGATGTTCTTGCATTGGATCAGGAAGTCAGGCAAAGTATAAAAAAAACCTTGTTTAGGTGATCCATCTATGGACTTTTTGCTGCAATACGATGCCATTGCGTTTGTTTTGGTGCTGACCTCCCTGATTTATGTGCACGAGTTGGGCCATTATGTTGTGGCCCGCATGAACGGCGTTCGGGTCGAGGTGTTTTCCATCGGCTTTGGCCCCGAAATTTACGGATGGCGCAACAAACATGGCACCCACTGGAAAATTTCCCTGATTCCCTTTGGCGG
>JBILTX010000048.1:0-9256 GCA_044371315.1 Alphaproteobacteria bacterium
TATGGACGATGGTATGACGGCCGAGGAAAAAAAGGTCGCCTTTCCCTATAAAAAACTTCACCAACGGGCCGCTGTGGTGGCGGCTGGGCCCATTGCCAACTTTTTGTTTGCCATTGTTGTTTTTGTGGGCGTTTATGCCACCTTGGGCCAAGTGTACGCCCCCCCTGTGGTGGGCGATTTTACGGATGATTCCGCGGCCAAGGGCCATCTGCAGGTGGGGGACCGTATCATCTCCATCAATGGCAAAGCCATTGAAAGCTTCTCTGACATCCAAAACATGACCCGTCTTTATAATCAACCAGAACCCATGATCATTGTCTATCAGCGTCAGGGCGTTCAGAACACCGTGGCCATCCAACCACGCCGTGAAGAAATCACCGATAATCTGGGGCAGACCACCCATATTTCCCTTTTGGGTATCACCACCAACGAAACAGCCCTCAGGGATTTGCCCCTGCATCGGGCTGTGCCTGCTGCTTTTGAGGATACATGGGCCATTATCACCGGCACCATGACAGGGCTATGGCAAACCATCACCGGCGTGCGATCGGTCAAGGAACTGGGGGGGCCCGTTCAAATTTATCGTATTTCTGAAAGGGTTGGCGAACAAGGCATGATCGCCCTGCTGATTTTCGCCGCGCACCTGTCCATCAGCTTGGGGCTAATCAACTTATTGCCTGTGCCTGCCCTAGACGGCGGCCATTTGGTGTTTTATTTTTTTGAGGCCCTTTTGGGAAAACCCCTACCGCAAAAAGCCCAAGAGGTTGGATCCTTTGCCGGCGTCGCCCTGATTTTGATGCTGGTGGTTGTGGTCACTTGGCATGATGTCCAGAGGATTCTGCAAGCCGGATAAGGGTTTCCCCATCCGGTGTGGCCCAAGGGCAACAGGGGGCACGCTCTCTCCCACCCATGATGTTTTCGGGGTAGACCCAGTCCTTTGGGGATGGTAAACCCATAGCCGTAGATTGTGTTTTGAAATGGGGACGCCTTATGCGGTTTGTTTTCTGCTTTCTTTTGTTGGTGGGTTTTTTTTCACTCTCTGCCACAGCAGCAACCGTCAAATCCATCACCATTAAGGGCAATGAACGCATTCAGGAATCCACCATTCGCGCCTATATTCCCATGCAAACCGGACAATCGTTCACCCAATCAGACTTAGATCGCGCTCTGAAGGAACTCTATGAAACCGGCCTGTTTTCCGATGTCAAAATCACAGAAGACCAAGGGAACCTTCGTGTCGTTGTTTCAGAAAATCCCATTTTGAACGAGATCGTTTTTGAAGGCAACGACGCCCTATCCGATGATATCATTAAACAAGAAATCACCCTAAAATCCCGTGATGTGATCACCGCCGAAAAGGTTAAACAAGACGTGGATCGTCTGAAAAAACTCTATCAGCGCAAGGGCTTTTATGGCGTTGATATCAAAGCCGATTATATCAAAAAAGACCAGAATCGCGTGGATTTGGTGCTCACCTTTAACGAAGGGGCCAAAACCACAATTTCCCGCATTACCTTTGTGGGCAATCGTTTTTTTAGCCAAGATACCTTGCGCTCTGTGATTACATCACGGGAATCGGCGTGGTATCAGTTTCTTTCCAGCACGGATATTTATGATCCGGACTTGGTCACCTATGACGAACAACAATTGACCCAGCATTACCGAAACAACGGTTTTATGGATTTTCAGGTTACATCCGTGGATGCCACGTTGTCCAAAGACAGAAAACAATTTTCCCTCACCTTTTTTATTGAGGAAGGCACCCGCTACACAATCGGCAACGTTGATTTCAAAAGTGTGTTTAAGGATATTGCCCCCGATGACCTGAAACCCCTTCTGATTTTTGAATCTGGGGATGTTTTTCGCCAGAAAGATATCGATGCCTCAGAATCCGCTTTGGTGGATTTTTTGGGCGGGCGCGGTTATGCCTTTGTGGATATTGAACCGTTATATGCCCCCCGAGACGTTAACAAGGACACTGGTGAAGGGGTGGTGGATGTGACCTTCTCCCTGAAAGAGGGACGACGTGTTTATATTGAACAAATCAACATCATCGGCAACGTGCGTACATTGGACAAAGTCATCCGCAGAGAATTAACCTTTGCCGAAGGCGACCCCTACAACGCCATCAAAATTCGTGAATCGGAAAAAAACATCCGTAACCTAGGGTATTTTAAAACCGTTAAATTCGACATTAAAGAGGGATCCACCCCCGATCAAAGCATCATTAACATTGAAATTATGGAACAACCCACGGGGGAACTCTCTCTGGGGGCGGGTTTTTCATCCACAGAATCCGTATTGGCGGATATTCGGTTAAGGGAGCGGAATTTTTTGGGACGGGGCCAAGATGTTCGGGCCTCAGCCTCTTTATCCAGCAAACGGCAACAGGTGGATTTGGGGATTGCCGACCCGTATTTTCTGGATCGTAAACTTTACGGCGGATTGGATTTCCAAAACTTGGTTCGTGACTTTCAGGACGAAAGTTCCTACGACGAAGACCGCCTGGGCGGCCGCGCCACGCTGGGATTTGATCTGGGGCCAGATTTGAATCAACGCGTGTTTTATTTTGCCAACAATGTCAAAATCAGCAATGTGGATGAAAACGCCTCCCGATTCATTAAAGATCAGGAAGGGGAATTCCTCACCTCGGGCCTGGGAACCCGCTTTACCTACGACAAACGGGACAACCGCATTGAACCCAGCGAAGGGTATATGACCTATTACGAAGCCAACGTTGCCGGTGTCGGCGGCGACGTAAATTATCTACGCAATGAAATTGGGGCGGTGAAATACTGGCCTATTTATGAAAAAGACTGGGTGCTCAGCACCGAGGCCGACACCGGATACGTGTTTGATTATTCCGGCGGCGATGTGCGCATTAACGACCGTTTCTTTTTGGGGGGTGGCCGTTTGCGGGGATTTGAATTGGCTGGTATTGGTCCCAGAGACAGCACCACAGAGGATGCCCTCGGCGGGCAATACTATGCGCGAACATCCGCCGAATTACGGTTTCCCTTGGGATTGCCCGAAGAGCTGGGCCTGAGCGGGGTTTCGTTTATCGATGCGGGGGTTTTAAGTGACGCCGTGGATCAGGGACCCGAGGTTCAGGACGATAACAGCATCCGCGCATCCGGCGGGGTGGGATTGGCGTGGCGCTCTCCTTTTGGGCCTGTCAGCATTGATTATGCCATTCCCTTTGCCAAAGAAGATTACGACCAAGAAGATCGTTTCCGCTTTAGCTTTGGCACCCAATTTTAAAACGCCCCCTCATTCAAAACCACCCCGTACTGTCCTAAAGAGCCGTGCCCACTGGGGCCATGCCGAATCAATCTAAAGGAGCAACGCAAAATAGCGTTCTTTGGGCCAGTACGGAATGAAAGGGGAAACATTCCATCTTAAAAAATCGCCCAACCCTTAACGGTTTTTTAAACAAACGTCGTTCATGATACGACCAAGAAACAAAAAAAGCCAAAAAGGCTGTGACGTATCATGAAAAAAAGTGTTTTCTTTTTGGGATTTTGTCTGTGGGGGGCCCATGGGGCCAACGCGGAATCCTTGGATATGTTTTTTCAGGACCAGACACCCTCGCAGCAATCAGCCCCCCAAGCCACGGACAGCGATGAAAAACAATCCGATGAACAACAATCCAACGTGGCCCCTGAATTCACCGTCATCAAACCACAAGTTTTGTATTTAGAGGACCTGAATCCCCCTCAACCAAAAGCCCTCGCCGCCCCAGAGGCTTCTCAACCTAAGACCACTGCCAAATCTAAGACGAAAGCCTCCCCTGCCGCTGCCTCCGAATCCTCTCGCGTGGCGTTGCCAACGCCCCTGACACCTGCCGAGCAAGGGGTATCCCCAACAGCCTCTGGTTCAGGAAAAATCAAAAAAGAACCCCTGCCCAAAACCCTCAGCCAAGCGCCGAGCGCTTCCCCCGTCCCCGTGCCTTCTACGGCGAAGACAGCCCCCGCACAGGCCCCCGTTGTTCAAAAATCCATCGTTCAAAATCGCGTTGACCAACAGGGCAACCCACAAAACACTCTTTTCGAATCGCGCCAAACCCTGTCGTCTTTTCAGGAACAGCACCAAGGACAATATGCGCCTTTTGCCACGCAAACCTCTCGTCAACAAGCGGCCCACAGTCTGGTGACACAGGCCAAAAACGAAGGCCGCTCTTATCCCGCTGGCCTTGATCCCTTTGTTGTTGAGTTTGACCAAACATTCGCCGTTCTTTCCCCCAACACCGCCATTCGGGATCTGTATAAAACCGCACCCATCACCCCCCCTGCTTTGAAAGAGCCAGGATTATCCTTTAACGCCACCCCCCCTGCCCCCGCCTTACCCGTGCTGACCACCATCGAATCTGTAAAAAAGCCCAAAGCGGTCACAAACAACGCCGATCAGCACCCACAGGAACAAACCCCATCCCCCACAGAAACCACAAACATAGTGGCCATGGAAAATACCCCAATGGCTGAGCCACAGGAACAAACCCCATCCCCCACAGCAACCACAAACACAGTGGTTGTGGAGGATACCCCGTCTGCACACACGACGGGGACTGAAAAGAATTTGAATGCCTCATCCTCCTCACCCTTGGCCACCGTGATGGTCTCAGAGACAGCCCAAGCCTTGGATCCTGCCTCTCAAAACCTTTTGGATCAGGTGGCGGCCGCCTATCATGACGGCACCCTCACCGTCATCCAAATTACCGGATACGTCAACACCCGCTCTGGCCAAAATGACGATGTTCGGGGCTATACCCACATCCAATCCCTTGGTCGCCGCGGTGCCGCCCTAATTGTGGATTATTTAAAAGGAAAGCAAGTCCCTGAGTACGCCATGGCCTACCGCATTATTCCCACCAGCACCATTGCCCTGCAAAACCCCTTTTACCCCTCTTCCCTGTCGACGGAAAACAGCCTGCGTCTGGATATTGCGGGCGGGCGGTCGTAACCATTACCCCCTCGGATCCCCCCAATCCGGCGCAATTTCCCTAAGGGGGCCTTGCACAAAAGGACGCTCGTGCAGCAACGGATGGGGAATGGTTAAATCGGGGTCCGATACAATGAGCCGTCCGTAATACAAAATATCAATATCCAGCGTGCGGGGGCCGTTGGGGGATGTGCGGCGGCGGCCGGCCTGATGTTCCAGCTGTTGACACGCCCAAAGCAGGGCCCGCGGGCCCAACGTGGTTTCCCCCCGCACAACGGCATTCAGAAACCTAGGCTGGTTCACATCATACATGGGCTCTGTGTCCCAGAACGAAGACACCCGAACATTGCTGCAAAAACGCCGGATCCCCTGAGCCGCCGCGTTCAAATAGGCCTCGCGGTCCCCCTGATTGCTGCCCAGACCCAAAAAAACCTCAACGGGCATCATAGCGTAAAAATTTCATATCCGTTTGATGTGACGCCCAAGGTATGCTCGAACTGCGCGGATAATTTCCGATCCTGCGTAATGGCTGTCCAACCATCGGATAACACTTTCACCCGCCAGGTGCCAACGTTGATCATGGGCTCGATGGTGAAAAACATGCCTTCTTCCAGACGAACGCCCTCGCCTTTGCGACCATAATGCAAAACACTAGGGGCATCGTGAAACACCTTGCCGATCCCGTGCCCGCAAAAATCCCGCACCACAGAAAAGCCAAAGGATTCTGCGTAGGACTGAATGGCATATCCAATATCCCCCAAATGCGCCCCAGGTTTCACCTGATCGATGCCACGCATCAGGCATTCGTACGTAACCTCCACCAGTTTTCGCGCCTGCCCCTTGGGCTTGCCCACCATATACATGCGCGAGGTATCCCCATACCACCCATCCACAATCACCGTCACATCAATGTTGATGATATCCCCATTGTTTAAAATTTTATCGGCTGATGGGATCCCGTGGCACACCACGTGATTCACTGATGTGCAAATGGATTTGGGAAATCCTTTGTAATTTAGGGGGGCGGGAATGGCCCCACGCTGAACAATATAATCATGACACAGCCCATTCAGGCGTTCCGTAGACACCCCCACATCCACAAAATCCCCAATATAATCCAACACCCGCGCCGCCAGATGGCCCGCGCGGCGCATGCCCTCAAAATCCTCGGGGCTGTGATATTTTATCACCATAATCGTCCTAACGTTAAACCGATACCCTAAGGCTACACGATCCCTCTTGATTTTGCAAAGGCGCGTGTTTTAATGGGCCTTGGGTATGGGAACATTCATGCCTATCACAAACAACCCTGATTTTCTTGGGAGCTTTACTTTTATGACCATCAAAACCCTTTTTCTCTCCACAACTTTGGCCGCGTTGATCATCGTGGCTGCGGCGTCCTCAACGTTGGCCAGCGACCACGAACACGATCACGCGACGCCTGCCACCACAGAAGCAACCCCTGCAACCCCCGCTGAAGACGCCAAAAAATCCGACGATCACAAAGATCACGACAAAGATGACCACGACGAAGACAACAAGAAAAAAGACTAAACACCCTTTGCCTTTCGCATTGTTGTTCAGGGGGCCGGCACTGCGTCGGCCCTTTTTTGTTTATTTTTGTTGCTTTTTAAGGCTTTCAGCGTTACGGCTTAAAGCCTAAGGGAAAACTTAACCCTTTTTTCGTGATTTTGTTTTTAGTTTAAAGGTATTATGGCCAAAGAAGATCTGATTGAATTTAACGGAATGGTGGAGGAAGTGCTTCCCAACGCCATGTTTCGCGTTAAACTGGATAACGACCACAAGGTTTTGGCCCACACGTCGGGAAAAATGCGCAAAAACCGTATCCGTATTATGGCGGGGGACCAAGTGACCGTGGAAATGACCCCCTACGACCTTTCCAAAGGCCGGATTACCTTCCGCTTTAAATAAATAAAACAGAGACGTTCATCCGATGCCCCTGTTGCTCTCTCGCTTTTTTTGCCTAAACGTCCTGTTTATGTTGGCCTTATCGGGTTTGGCTTTGGCGCAGGACCCTATACCTTTGGGCAGTGTTCTGTCCCCTCGGGCGGGGGATGTTTCTGTGGCTGCTGCGGCGGCGGCGCCTGATGCGCCGGCCTCTCTTTTGGATGTTCAAGAAAGACTCATCAGCCTTGAAAACACCCTTCAGACCCAGACGCAACAGATCGAAGAGATGCAAAAAACCATCCGAACGCTCGAGCAAAAATTAGCCCAACCCCCCGAAGCCACCGCCCAAACAGAAACCAAAACACAGGATTCCAGCCAAAATGATGCGCCAGAATCCCCTGCCCAAGGGGACCCCTCCCCCTCTGAGGACAGCCCGACCCTTGGAGAGGCCACGCCTTCTGAACCCTTACAGGACCCCAGCGCCCTGCCCTCTTCGGAAGCCGGTGCCTATCAAACGGGTATTGATACCCTAAAACAGGGCCAATATGCTGAGGCACGCAACCATTTTGAGGCCTTTATCAAAAACAATCCCAACGATACACGCCTGCCCAATGCCTATTACTGGATAGGGGAAACCTATTATGCGCAGCAGAATTACCGAAAATCTGGCGAGATGTTTTTAAAAAGCTTTCAGGATTATCCCGATAGTCCCAAAGCCCCTGACAGCCTTTTGAAACTGGGTCTTTCCCTGCAATCCGCCAAACAAACCAAGCAAGCCTGCCAAAGTTTTGACGAACTTTTGCGGCGCTATCCAAAGGCCAGCCCGACCATCATCCAACGGGCGAAACGTGCCAAAGCCTCTTGTGTTTAAAGGTTTTATTCAGGGCTATGCTGCCGCCCCTTACGTTTCTGCCCTCTGCCCGCCAAATGGCGGTGGCCCTGTCGGGGGGGGTGGACAGCCTTGTGACCTTGCATTACGTGCGACGCTCTGTGCCACAGGGGACCCTCCTGACGGCTCTTTACACCAACCACCACCAACGCGCGGCCTCTGATCTGGAAAGTCCCTTGGTGCGCCAGTGGTGCCAAGCGCTGGGGGTTCCCTTTTACAGTCTGGATTTAGACACCCCCCCCCACAGCGATGCCGCCACGCTGCGGCGGGCCCGCTATCGCGCCATGATCACTTGGTGCCATGCTAACCACCATCCGGTTTTGATCACGGGACACCACAGCGATGATCAAAACGAAACCTTCCTGATTGCCGCGCAGCGCGGCAGCGGCGTGGATGGCTTGGCTGGCATGCGCCCCACCCACGTGTGGTGGGGCATTCAGGTGGTACGCCCTCTGCTGATGGTGTCCAAGGATCAGATTGTGGCCGAAGCCCGAACCCTAGGCCTGCGCTGGATCGAGGACCCCAGCAATGCCAAAATGGACGTTTTGCGGAATCGGTTGCGGGCGGCTTTGCTGGATACGCCCCATCATCTGGAAACCACCTTGGGGGCTCTGGCGGCCACACGTGATTATTTTGATCATCATGTTGACGGTTTTTTTCGCCAGCATGTTCAGATTTTTCCCGAAGGCTACCTGACCCTGCCCTACCCCGCCTTGGTTTCTCAGGACGGGGAAATTGCCCGCCGCATTTTAAAACAGGCGCTGCGCCTGATCAGTGGAAAGGCCGTTGATCCCCGCTTTGCCCGCCTGAGTCGCGCCACGTGGGCCCTGTATCAGGCCCCCAAACAAACCCTCAGCCTGCATGGCTGCATCATCACCAGCACACCCGAAAAAATCCTGATTTACAGAGAAGCCAAAGCCATAGACCCCACCCCCCTGCCCGCAGATCAACCCCATTTGTGGGATCAACGGTTTTTCTGTCAGGCCCATGAACCCGACGCCTATTGGGCGGCCCTAGGGACCGAAGGATACGAAGCCATTCGCCCCCACCTCAAGGCCACCCAGCGCCCCCTGCGCTACGCCGTGGCCCTGACACAACCCGCCCTGTGGTCCAAGCAAGATCATCGCGTTCTGGCCGCCCCCACATTACACTATGAACCGGAAGAGCGCTCCTTGCGGGTGTTTTTTTTATCTTAGACAGGGACTTATGGGTGATACCTGCCCAAAGCAATCCTCCCGCGCCCGTGCCAGCACAATCCCCACACTCACCGCCAGATTCAGGGACCGCATCCCTGCCTGCATGGGAATGACAATGCGTTCATGGGCCGCTTGGTGGATATGATCCGGCACACCCGCGGATTCTGATCCAAACAGCAGAACATCATCATCTTTGTAATCTAGGGCGTAATAGGGCACCGCCCCCCGCGTGGTGGCCAGCACCAACCGCCGATTGCCCAAATTTTGGCAAAACCCATCCCACGTTTGCCGCTGATAATCCAGATGATCCGCATAATCCATAATG
>JBILTX010000038.1:0-11613 GCA_044371315.1 Alphaproteobacteria bacterium
GGCGGAATCAGCTCTCCAGACGCTCTCCCGCCGAAATGATGGCCATGATTCTGGATGAATCCGGCTATACCGCTATGTGGAAAGACACGAAAACACCGGATGCCGAGGCCCGTCTGGACAACCTGAAAGAGTTAATCGCAGCCCTGCATGCCTTTGACACGTTAAACAGTTTTCTGGAACATGTCATGCTGGTGGCCGATACCGCCGAAACAGGGGACGGGGACAAAGTGTCCATCATGACCCTGCATGCGGCCAAGGGATTGGAATTTGACATGGTGTTTCTGCCCGGGTGGGAAGAGGGGATTTTTCCCAACCAACGCGCCATCGATGAATCCGGCGATAAAGGGGTGGAGGAAGAACGTCGTCTGGCCTATGTCGGCCTGACCCGTGCCCGCAAGCAGGCCATGATCACCTATGCCAACAGCCGCCGAAAATTCAACACGTGGCAATACAACCCCCCGTCACGCTTTCTTCAGGAATTGCCCACAGCCCACATTCACCATCAGAATCATAACAAAGCCGCGGGTTCCTCCTCACACTTTGGCCAATACGGCGGCGGCCGCCCTGCCAAAACGCTGGATGTTTGGGATGAATCTCAGGACGTGATTCCCATTTTGCCCACCTACAACGCCTCCCGCGTGCAAGGCATGCGACAATCCTTTGCGGCCCAGAAACGGTCATCTTCCCCTCAAAACACCTTCTTTGTGGGCCAGACCGTGTCCCACACCACCTACGGCGAAGGGGTGGTGGCGTCTCTGTTGGGGGATGATAAGGTGGAGGTGACGTTTAGCAGCGATAATCTTACGAGGACCGTGATTGGTCGGTGGCTGACGGTAACAGAATAAGGGGTTGCTGTTGGATATATCCAAAAATTTTCCCTGCAGCAATATTATATGATTGTTCAGTCAAGTGAATCCCGTCACCCTGAAACATTCTCATTCTGTTTCTAAATGACATTCCATAGGCATCTTCAATCATTTTCAACAGGAAGGGTTGTTGGAATTCTTTAAAAACGTTCCCTATTCCTGCGATTAAGGCATCAGCATGCGTCGTAATTTCATGGGGGGATTTGTTTTTAAAGAATTTATACGGCTCTGGCAGATTGTTAAAAAACGTTTGCATGCTCTGTGTACTCTCATACTCACCCTGCCAGTTGTTAAAAAAAGCCTCAACCAAAGGAAGCAAATGAAAAGGATACGGCGGAACACCGATGACGTGATGACCTTGGGATGTGAAATGGTTTAGTATTAACCTAGTGTGCGCGATCGTTGTTTCTAAACCAACACCCGTGGCCACATCGTTGGTGCCAAAAGTTACAACAACAATACAAGGGCCCTCGGAGGAGACAAATCCTTGAACTTCTTGATAAATTTCTTCTGCGGCTAATCCCTGATTTCCAATACGCTGAAGGTTTGGAAAATACCCCCCCAAGGATGCAGCAAGGCAGGGTGAACCTTCTTTGCCCGTACCAACGGCCGTAGAATCACCACAAACAATAAGGTTAGGGTAAACAGAATCAGTCATGCTCTAAGTATCCATCAGAATCATAACTATTTCTATAACAATTAGCCTGTATTGCCAGTGTTTAGAGGGTTATCGAAACCATATCCGGCGCAGCGTATCATCGCGCAAAACAAAGTGATGATACAGCGCCGCCCCCAGATGGGCCACCAGCAGGGCGATGAAGGCGTTGGCGGAAACCTCGTGAATATCCTTTAAAATCTCTGCCAGTTCAGGATTTTTGGCCACCATGTCGGGTATCGTGAAAAGACCATAAAAAGATACAGGGTATCCGGCGGCCGAGGACATGGACCACCCGCTCAGCGGCAGCAGGAACATCACGCCGTATAAGCCCACGTGCGCCAGACGGGCGGCACGACGTTGCCAGACGGGCAAGGCCGCAGAGATGGCCGGCACAGCATGGGATAGACGCCACAGCAAACGAACACTGGCCAGCAACAACACCAAAATTCCCGTGGCTTTGTGCAGGCCGTAAACGGTGCCCTTCAGGGCGGGATCTTCAATATCGCTCATCACCAAGCCAGCGGCCAGCATCAGAATCATCAAAAGGGCCATCACCCAATGCAGGGTTCGTGCGGTGAGGGTATAAGAGGTGGGAGACATGGCTGAATGATCCTTTTATGAAGTTAGGGGTTGAAGGGTAAACACCTCATAGCCCCGTCATTTGGGGTTTGGGTGTAACAGTCATTTGGTATCCCAAACGATCCATAATGGTGCCAATACCAACAAAGTGAGGATTGGCATTCGTACTGAGGGTTTTGTATAAACTTTCACGGCTGCGACCCGTGGCCTTGGCCAGATGGGACATCCCACCCGTGGCCTCAGCCACATCTTTCAGGGCTAAAAAAAACACGTCATATCCTTCTGCCAAAGACGCATTCAGATAAGCTGCGGCCTCAGCGGGATCCTGTAAAGAGAGCATCAGATCATTGTGATAAGAGCGGGTTTTGGGCATTGTGTGTGTCTTTCTCAATGATCCTGATTGTATCCTATAGGATACAAATGTCAAGACATTTGACATTTATTCCCCCTCATCCTCCCCCGCCAAATGCCCCACACTGACGACGTGTTCGCCTGTGCTGACCTTAAACAGAGTGACCCCTTGGGTTTTCCGACCTGCAATGCGGACGTCAGCGACGCCGCAGCGGATCATTTGGCCCTGATCGGTCACCAGCATGATCTGGTCCTCATTTTTAATGGGGAAGGCATCGGCCATTTTGCCCGTTTTTTTTGTCATTTCCATGGCCGCAATGCCCATGCCGCCCCGACCCGTACGGCGGTATTCATAGGCGGAGGACCGTTTGCCAAAGCCCTGATCGGACACGGTGAGGATAAATTCCTCCTCCGCCTGCATCGCGGCAAAGCGTTCGGGGGAAAGGCTGAGGTTTTCAGGATTGGCCAACTCTTGGCCTGCTTGTTTGGCTTGTTCGATGCGATAGGCTTCGCGCTCTTCCATGGTAAAATCACACCGTTTCAGCAGGGAAAGAGAAATCACCCGATCCGAATTGGCCAAACGCACCCCGCGCACGCCGCTGGAATTGCGGCTTTCAAACACCCGCAGTTCATCCATACCAAAGCGGATGCATTTGCCCTCTTTGGTGGCCAGAAACACATCTTCATCATGTTCCACAATGGCCACGCCCACCAGCAAGTCGCCATCATCCAGCTTCATGGCGATTTTTCCATTGGCCTTGATGTTGGTGAAATCAGACAGGCGGTTACGGCGCACGTTCCCTGAAGAGGTGGCAAACACAATGGTGCGCTGATCATCGGGCTCCACGCTTTCAGGCAGGGGCAGGACAGCACTGATGCGCTCGTGCGGTTGGATGTTCGAGAGCATCTGCACAATAGGCCGGCCCCGCGCCTGCGGCGTGGTAGACGGCAGATTGTACACTTTCAGGTAATACACTTTGCCCAAATTGCTAAAGAAAAGCAAAGGCGTGTGGGTGCTGGCAATGTGAACGGTGGACACAAAATCATCGGTTTTGGTGTCCATGCCACTGCGTCCTTTGCCGCCCCGTTTTTGGGCGCGATAGGCCGATAAAGGTACACGTTTGATATAACCGTGGTGGGTCATGGTGACCACCATATCTTCCCGCTGGATCAGATCCTCGATGTTGACTTCCCCCGTGTCATCTACAATTTGGGTGCGGCGGGGGGTGCCGTATTTTTCCTTGATGATCAGCATTTCGCTTTTCATCAGGGCCAGCAGCTGGTCACGGTGGCGCAGCAGGGCCATCAACTCCTCAATTTTGGCCACAATGTCCCGCAAATCGGCTTGGAGTTTTTCCCGCTCCAGCCCCGTTAGGCGATGCAAACGCATATCCAAAATGGCCTGCGCTTGGAGCGCGGACAAGGTATAGGTGGTTGCGGTGAGAGAAAATTCAGGTTCAATCAACGCAATAATGGGCGCCAGATCAAACAGGGGCCAAGCCTTGGCCATCAACTGTTCTTTGGCATCCTTGGGGGAGGGGGCCGCCTTAATCAGGGCAATAATGTCATCAATGTTGGCCACCGCCACGGATAAACCCACCAGCAAATGGGCCCTTTCGCGGGCTTTTTTCAGCAGATAGATGGTCCGGCGACGAATCACATCCTCACGGAAATGCAGAAAGGCCGTCAGAACGTCCCGCACATTCATCAGCAGCGGCCGTCGATCATTCAGGGCCACCAAGTTCACCCCAAAGCTGGTTTGCAGCGCGGTGTGTTTAAACAGTTGGTTTAAAATAATTTCGGGTTCAATGTCTTTTTTCAGCTCAATAACCACGCGCACGCCGTCACGGTCGGATTCATCGCGAATTTCGGCGATGCCCTCGATCATTTTTTCCCGCACCAGCTCGCCCACGCGTTCCACCAGTTTGGCTTTGTTCACCTGATAGGGGATTTCGGTGATGACAATGCGCTGTTTGTCTTTGCTATAGGGTTCAAAATGGGTTTTTCCCCGCATGATGACAGAGCCACGGCCTTCCTCAAAGGCGGATTTGATCCCGCGACGACCCACGATGATGCCGCCGGTTGGAAAATCGGGGCCCAAGATATACGAGCGAAGCTCGTCCATGCTAAGGTCTGGATTGTCAATCAACGCGCAGGCGGCGTCAATCACCTCCCCCAAATTGTGGGGGGGGATGTTGGTGGCCATGCCCACGGCAATCCCCCCGCCCCCATTGACCAACAGGTTGGGAAAACTGGCGGGCAAAACGGCGGGCTCAGTTAAAGAGTCATCATAGTTAGGAATAAAATCAACGGTTTCTTTGTCGATATCCAGCAGCATTTCTTCGGCGGATCGGGCCAAGCGGGCCTCGGTATACCGCATGGCGGCGGGGGCATCGCCGTCCATAGATCCATAGTTTCCCTGTCCATCAACCAGCATCAGGCGCAAAGAAAACGGCTGGGCCATACGCACCATGGCATCATAAATGGCAGAATCGCCGTGCGGGTGATATTTACCCATCACATCCCCCACGATACGGGCGGATTTACGAAACGGTTTATCGGCGGTATAGCCCCCCTCTTTCATGGCGTACAGGATGCGGCGATGCACGGGTTTTAGGCCATCGCGCACATCGGGCAGGGCGCGGGACACAATGACACTCATCGCATAATCCAAATACGATGTGCGCATTTCCTGTTCGATGGAAACGGTGGGATGGGCGGGCACTGTGGGGGTAAGATCAGTCATGGTTCAGACCTAAGAAAAGCATCAGGATTGTGTCTTTATAGCAGGCTTTGCGGGTGAGGGGAAGGTGTCAAACTGGAGAATTGAGAAAACAGATAAACTATGGTACAATGTGCCTCATTGCTGACGAAAAAGGTCCCGCTGTTGGAGCGTCTCTCAAAAATTTTAGAATATGACGATAACAAGGCCATTGTGGCCCTGTATGGTCCCCATGACGCCCATTTGCATCATATCGAAAACCATTATGGCATTTCTGTGGTTTCCCGTGGCAATACTTTGATTTTAAAGGGCAGTGATCCAGAGCGTCTGAATCAGGCCGAACAAACGCTCAATACCCTTTATGATCATATCAAGCGCGGACGGCCCGTAGATGATCATTACGTGGGGCGTTTTTTGCAAAGCGAGCGGGCAAGTTCTCGGCAGGAAACCTCTCCCCAGAACGATGTTGAGATTCACACCCGCAGCGGCACCCTGTATCCCCAGACCCCCACACAAAAGGAGTATGTGCAGCGCATCCGCACAACGGATGTTGTTTTCGGGGTGGGGCCGGCGGGGACAGGAAAAACCTATTTGGCGGTGGCGGTGGGGGTGGAGTTTTTGTTGCAACACCGCGTGAAACGCCTGATCCTTAGCCGCCCTGCAGTGGAGGCGGGGGAGCGCTTAGGGTTTCTGCCCGGAGATTTACGGGAAAAAATCGATCCGTATTTGCAGCCCCTGTATGATGCCTTGCATGACATGTTGCCGTCGGATCATATTCAGCGGTTGATGGAAATGGGCACCATTGAAATTGCCCCGCTGGCCTTTATGCGGGGCCGCACCCTGTCCGATGCGTTTATTATTTTGGACGAGGCGCAAAACAGCACCATATCCCAAATGAAAATGTTTCTAACCCGTTTGGGCCAAAATTCCAAAATGGTGGTGACGGGGGACCTGAGTCAAATTGATCTGCCTTCCCTGTCGGATTCGGGCCTGCCCCACGTTCGCCGGATTTTGCAGGACGTGAATGCTGTTTCGTTTGTCACCTTTTCCCGTGAGGATATTATGCGTCACCCCGTGGTGGCGGCGATTCTGGAGGCCTATGACAAAGATGCCGAGGAACGCATGACTAAGGGCGGACTTTGATGATGCGACGCTTTGTTGTGATGGTCAGTGTTTTAGTGATGTTGTGTGTTTCCCAATCGGCGAGTGCCGATGGCCTGTCCCCCGGATCGGTGGGGGCCATGGGGATTATTGAGCCCAAGTCCCGCGTTCTCACCCTAACCCACAAGGGCAGTATGGAGCCCGTGACGGTTGCGCTGCTGTTTGTACAAGAGGGGGAATCGGTGGCGGCGGGTCAACCGCTGGCCCAGCTGGGCAATCATGCCACCAGAAAAGCCGAATGGGAGGAAGCCAAGGCCCGTATTGTTCGCCTGCAAGCCCAATTGCAGCAAACGGAGGTTACTGAGGCCTTTACCCGCAAAGAATTTGAGCGCCGTCAGATTTTACAACGCCAGCAAGCCATCAGTGCATCGGAAAAAGACGAAACAGAAAAAAACTGGAAGGCCACCGTGGCCCAAAAGGCAGCCTTGCAAGCGGAAATTGTAGAGGCAAAAGCCGGCCTAGAGGTGGCCGCGCAAAAGTTGGAAGATACCATCATCCGCGCCCCGTTTGCAGGGACGGTTCTGGATATCCTGACCCGCCAGGGCGAGCGGGCGTCGGATAAAGGCATCATGACCTTTGCCAACTTGTCGGCCATGGATGTGCGGGCAGAGGTATTTGAAAGCGATATTGCCCGCATCAAAACCGGACAAAAAGCGGAAATTTTCCTGCCGCAGCAGATCACGCCCATCAAGGGCTTTGTTTATCACATCGGCTTTGTGGTGCGGGGGAATGATGTGAATGACACAGACCCGCTGGCGGATCGGGACAATCGGGTGGTGTCTGTGCGCATTGCGGTGGAGCCCGATGTGGCGCCAAGCCTGAAAAATCAGATTTACCGACGGGTTTCCGTTCGGTTCGTTCCTTGATTTCAAGGCATTGTTTCCCATGAAGCCCCTATCCCCAGCGCATCAGTTCCGGTTTGCGGCGCGTTTGGCGTGGCGACAGATGATCTTTAGCCGTGCCAAATTGCTGGCTGCGGTTTTGGGCGTCATGTTTGCCTGTGTTTTGGTGTATATTCAAACGGGGTTTCGGGATGCGCTGTATGCCAGCGTGGTGCTGGCCCCATCAAAAATTGATGGGGATTTGTTTTTGATTCATCGCCAGACCGAGGCTTTTTGGCGCACCATCCCCTTTGCGCGGGCCGAATTGTACCGCACCATGGCCCATCCTGATGTGAAGGAGGTTGTGCCGCTTTATATGGGTATGGCCCCGTTTAAAAATCCTGTGGATCATACCAAGCGAACCTTGACCCTTTATGGCTATGACCCGTTAACGCACCTGATGAAGATCCCGCAGGTTATTGATCAACACGACCGGATTATTGATCCGGATACGGGGTTGTATGATGCATCTTCGCGCCCTGAATTCGGGCCCATCGCCCAGCTGTTGACCCATGGCCCTGTTCAGACGGAAATCAATGATCGTTCGGTAACCCTTAAAGGGACCTTTCGTTTGGGGGGATCGTTTGCATCGGACGGCAATGTGATCGTCAGTGATATCAATTTTTTTCGTATTTTTGCTGGCAGAGTTCCAGAGCAGATTGATCTGGGGGTGATTCGATTAAAAGCGGGCGTGGATCCCCTAAAGGTTCAAAAAACATTGGGTCAGCGGGTCAGTAAGGATGTTTATTTGTTCACCTTTGCAGAAATGCAACAGCATGAATTTCAGTATTGGCAAAAAAACGTACCCGTGGGATTCATTTTTGGTTTTGGCACCCTGATGGGGTTGGTGGTGGGGATGATTATTGTGTATCAGATTCTGTTTTCGGATATTTCCACACATATGAATCAATACGCCACATTGACGGCTATGGGCTACACATTTCAGTACCTGTTGATGGTGGTTTTGGCATCATCGTTGATTTTGGCGGTGTTGGGGTTTGTGCCCGGAACGTTGCTGGCGTGGGTTCTGTATCGGGTGGTGGAGGTTAACATTTTTTTACCCATGCCCATGCCGGCGGTGAAAATGTTGTCTATTTTTGCCATGATTCTTGTGATGTGTGTAATGTCGGGGATTTTGGCCATGCAAAAGCTGCGTTCCGTGGATCCAGCAGAGATGTTTTAGATTGCATTTTATTTAAAAAACTGTTAAGGTGGTTTTTATTTTCATTACTTTTTAACACAGATCATTTTAGGCTTTACACAATGACCCAAATGTCAGTATATCTTGGCTCTGCTAAGAAAAATGCCTTTTTTATGAAAAAACTCGGTCTTGGCTTTTTCCTGTTCGTGCCCTTGGCAATTTTTGCCGTGGCTGCGCTGTTGCATCAGGAGCCAGAAAATTCAGATGTTGCTGAAAATACCTCCTCTGCGGCTCCTGCCGTTGTTGTGGAAGCTCAGCGTCCCAAAACATGCGAAGAACGTCAGGAGGGACAGCCCTCAGCGTCCTTAAAAGGCCATGATGTCTGGACTTATTTGTGTAATCATAAGGAAGATGTTTATACTGTCTCTTCAGGGGATACGTTTGCGAAACTTCTTTCTGAGCGGGGTCTTTCGGCATCCCAAGTGCATGAAGCCTCTCAGGCCGTGCGTCGTTTGTGGGATACCCGTGAATTAAACGTGGGCCAAGACGTGCATTTCCTATACCCTTTGGAGGGAAAAGCTTCTTTAAAGGGCCTGTATCTTCTTTCTGATCCCACCCATTTGGTTCTGTTAAAGCGGACGGGTCAGGAGTTTACGGCGGATTTGATTTCCGTACCCTCAACCACCACCATGGTTTATAAAGAAAGCCGCATCACCAGCAGTTTGTTTGATGCCGCCAATCAGTCCGGCGTTCCCACGAACATCTTAATTGAGATGATTCGGGCCTTCAGTTACGACGTGGACTTTCAGCGCGAAGTTAAAGAAGGTAATACGTTTAGCGTTTTTTATGAAACCGTTCAGGACAATAACAAAAAAGTTCTCTCCAGCCGCAACATTGCCTATGCGTCCATGCGTCTGAACGATCGTTTTTTACGGATTTATGCCCACAAAACCAAGGACGGAAGCACGGCGTTTTATTTCCGTGATGGCAGTTCCACCCGCAAGGCGTTGTTAAAAACCCCTGTGGATGGGGTTAGAATTTCCTCCACTTTTGGTATGCGGATGCACCCTATTTTGGGGTATTCGAAAATGCACAAGGGGATTGACTTCGCCGCCCCCAGAGGTACCCCCATTCGGGCGGCGGGGAATGGCCGTGTTGTTTATATGGGCCGGTTTGGTGCCTATGGGAATTATTTGAAAATCAAGCATAATGACACCTTCTCCACCGCATATGCCCACATCAATAACTTTCCCAAGGGCCTGCGGGTGGGACAAACTGTCAAGCAGGGTCAGTTGGTGGCCTTCATTGGGACAACGGGCCGTTCAACGGGCCCCCACTTGCACTATGAGATTTTGAAAAATGGCGCCCAAGTCAATCCCCAAAGCGTTAAACTGCCCACCAGTGAAAAGCTGGCCGATGCGGAAATGAAGCGTTTCCGTCAAACCGTGGCCAAAGTGGAAATGCAAATGGCCGCCCAAGGCAAAGTGGACACGGCCCAGTTGGTGCAGAATCGGTAGGGTCGGGTTTGGTTTGGGGGATTTTCTCTCCGCTGTCCCTGCCCGAAATTGGAAAATACTACGGCGGCAAAGACCACACCACCGTCATGTACGCCGTACGCAAAATCCGTCAAATCATGGACCACGACCCTGATTTTGCTGGGGATATGCAGACCCTGCGGCAAAAAATTTTGGGGTAGGGGGGGGGAAATCCCCCCCCAAAAAACACCCCGCGCCGCTCGTGAAGAGCGGGGTGGTGTGTTTGGGGTGGCCCAGAGGGCTCAAGCCAAAGGACTGACCAATGTCATTTCAAGGCCTTCCCCTTCGATAGCGGACAACACGATGTTTTTGATTGAATCGTGAGGCCGGCCGTTAGCCTGTAACAGGCAACGCTCTTTCAGGTATTCCAGCTGTCTGGCAGACGGCCGATAGTTAGTTCCAAGACAAATCTGATGAAGATCATAGAGGGCTGTGATGCCCAGAATGTCTCCCATCATCTGCCTTAAGGACATCATTGTTGCATTAACGAGAGAGTCCAGTTCTTCAGAGCCGTTACGCAAAGTTACGGTTTGCATGGTCGAAATCATCCTGCCCTTTCGGGTCGATAAGGTGGATTCTGACATAGCTTCACATCCCTCGGTTTGATCCGGAGGTTGCAAAAACTCATAATTCGATTTGAACGCAAAGTTGCGCAAATCTCCAAGTTCTGTCCGAGGGAGCAGAGCCTATGTCATTAAATTTAGGCTAATATATATATATATATGTCAAGAATTTTATTTACATTCACGCAAAAAAAATTATATGCATCTTTTTAAAGGATTATGAGTATTTTGGTGGTCAAAGTTCCCCTTTGGGGCAACTTTTGGGACCTGTTTCCTTATATAGTGTTTTCAATTTATTTTCGTACTGAGCCGAGAACAAGTCTAGCGGAGCGATGCCTAGTGCATCTAGGTGAGCGACGCTAGGCACCGTTCGCAGGCCAGTACGGAAATAAAGTGGAAATACTATAAATCCCCCCGAGAGACAACATTCCCCCGATCATCGAGGGCCAAAGTTTGGGGTTTGGTGGTGTTTTGGGGCAGGCCAGCGGCCTCAAAAACGGCTGCAGGGTCGTAAACACAATAGGTATTGTCCGCCACAGCAGTGTTTTGGTTCAAAGCATCCCGCAAAAGGGGGTGATAGCGGGCCATGGCAGGTTCAGCCACGATCAGGGTCACTTCGTTGGGGGATGCGGGGGGTAAGGACGTTTGCTGCTCTGGATACAGCAGCAGGGTTGAGGCCGTTTTTAACACATCGGATAAAGGGCGCTCGGCCACGTCCTGTTTGTTTGACCCGCAGGGCAAGGCCGTAATGCCCTGCCATCGGGCGTCAAGGGTTTGGGTGATGGGGGCGGAGCTTTCCTCGGACGCACAGGCCCCCAGCATCAGAAATATCAAGGACAGGGCCGCAGAAGGTTTGGTTCTCATGACCGCCCCCAGACCAAATCACTGTAATCTTTTTGCAGGGTTTGGGTGATGGTCGAGGGGGTATAACGATGGTGATCAATGCTGGCCACCGGTGTAATCTCATAGGCCGTGCCTGTTAGGAAAATTTCCGATGTTTTGGATAATTCATCAGGAAAAATGGCCCGCTCAACCACCGTGTATCCCCGTTTTTTCGCAAGTTCAATCACCGTTTGACGGGTAATGCCATCCAAAAAGCAATCGGGTTTGGGGGTGTGTATCACGCCGTCCTGAATCATAAAAATGTTGGCCCCTG
>JBILTX010000039.1:0-11610 GCA_044371315.1 Alphaproteobacteria bacterium
TGGTCAACCCCCGCATCATCCAGAACCGGCGCGGGGGCATAGGCCCCCATCCCCCCCGTGTTGGGCCCCAAATCCCCGTCAAAAACCCGTTTATGATCCTGCGCATGGCCGATATAGCGCACGGTTTTCCCATCGCACAGGGCAAAGACACTGACCTCTTCCCCGTTTAAAAACTGCTCGATGACAACGCGGGCGCCGGCATCGCCAAAACACCGATCCCCCATCATGGACGAAAGGGCCGCGCTTGCCTCTTCCCGCGTTTGGGCAATGACAACGCCTTTGCCGGCGGCCAGACCATCGGCCTTAATCACCATGGGCAGGGCCGCCGTTTCGGCGTATTTTAGGGCCAGCGCCAAATCCACAAAGGTTTCATGGGCGGCGGTGGCCACGCCGGCCTGTTTGCAGATGGTTTTCATAAAGGCTTTGGATGTTTCCAGTTGGGCCGCAGCCTGACTGGGGCCGAACACGGGATACCCCGCCTCTCTCAGGGCATCGGACAATCCGGCCGCCAGCGGTTTTTCCGGCCCAATCACCACAAAATCCACGGCGTTGGTTTGGCAAAACGCCAAAACGGCTTGGATGTCTTCTGGGATTAAGGGGATGGAGGAGTCCATGCCCGCATTCCCAGGCGCCGTCCACAACCGATCACACACCGGCGAAGCGGCAATTTTCCACGCCAAAGCATGTTCGCGGGCGCCATTGCCAATCAAAAGAATGTTCATGAACGGATCTTTCTATACAATCGATTTACTTCTGTGGTATATCCCTGTTTTTGGTGGGGCACAAGTCAAGGGTCGATCATGAATCGCAGCATCATTGAAACGTTGTTGGGGGCCGCTGTTTTGCTGGCGGCGGGTTATTTTTTATTTTTTGCGTACCAGCACAGTGATGTGGGGCGCGGCGGGACAGGCTATCCCCTGTATGCCACATTCGAGCGGGTGAATGGCTTAACGCTGGGATCTGACGTGCGCATCAGTGGGATTAAGGTCGGCACCGTCACCGATATGACGCTGGACACCAAAACCTTTTTGGCCACGTTAACCCTGAACCTAAAAAGCGATGTGGACCTCTCAGAGGACACCGTGGCTGAAATCACATCCGACGGGTTGTTTGGCAACAGTTATTTGGCCCTGAATCCGGGGGGCTCTGAAACCATCCTAAAGGCGGGGGACAGTCTGACCTATACCCAATCGCCGGCCACCTTTTCCGAGCTGATCACCAAATTCATGCTCTCTTCAAAGGACGATAAAGACAAAAAAGAAACGTCTTCTTCGGCCGCTTCTTCTGAGAAAGAGGCACCCCCTGCTAAGCCATGACGAGGCCCCGATGTTCGGATCACAGACGTTTCTAACAAACCCCTTGTTGATGAAGACAGCGTCCATGAGGGTGGGGGTTTTGGTCTTTTTTTTAGGACTGTTGCTTTTTTTCATCATAAAGACACCGGCCTTGGCTGAGGATATTTCCGTTGATGAACCGCTGGACAATGCTGCGCCGCAGCCAGCCCCTGCAGCGGAATCCGCTTTGCCGGATGTTTCTCTCATCCCTCCTGGGGTCATGGAAACCAAGGCCATGGCGGTGCTGCAGGCCTTGGACAAAGTCACAGGCCGCGTGCATGTTTTAAATGTTGTGGTGGATCAACCGGCACGGTTTGCGTCATTGACCCTGCGCGTGCGTAGCTGCCGCAAAAGCTTACCCGAAGATTCCCCCGAATCCGCCGCGTTTTTGGACATTCAGGACACCAGCCCCAAGGGGGAGAAAAAAACCGTGTTTTCAGGATGGATGTTTGCTTCTTCCCCTGCCGTTTCCGCCATGGAACACCCCATGTTTGACGTTTGGGTGGTGGAGTGCCGGAATTAACATAACATAAGGAACGCCAATGAAAGTCCTGATTTGCGGGGCGGGTCAAGTGGGTTACAGCATTGCCCAGTACCTTTCCAAGGAAGACAACGACATCACCGTGATTGATCATAACGAAGACATGATTGATCGCATCAACAACACGCTGGAGGTCAGGGCCCTGCTGGGCCATGCCTCTCATCCCGATGTTATGGAAAAGGCAGGGGCCGAAGAGGCCGAGCTGCTGATTGCCGTGACCCATTCCGATGAAGTCAACATTGTGGCCTGTCAAATGGCCCACAGTTTGTTTTCCATTCCCCGAAAAATCGCCCGTTTGCGGGCCCAAAGTTATTTAATTCCCGCCTTTTCCCACATTTACCGCGGCACAGACGTGCCCATTGATGTGATCATTTCCCCTGAAAAAGAGGTGGCCCACGCCATCAGCGAATTCCTCAGCGTCCCGGGCGCCTTTGAGGTGGAAATGCTGGCGGAAAGCCAAGTGGCCTTTTTGGGCATCACCTGCGAAGCCAATGCCCCCATTTTGCACGTGCCTTTTCGTCAGATGGCGTCGTTGTTTCCGGATTTGCACCTGCGGATTGTGGCGATTCAGCGGGGCGGGCGTTTTTTTGTGCCCCACGGCGATCACCAGCTGTTGCCGCAGGATCAGGCCTATGTCGTCACGGCAACCCACGCGCTGCGGCGGGTTTTGAAATTGTTTGATCACGAAGCGCCCGAAGCCCGCCGTCTGGTCATTGCCGGTGCGGGGAATGTTTGCCGCTTTCTGGTGCAAAAAATCAAAAACGATCACCCCCACATTGATGCCAAAGTCATTGAGTGGAATCGGGACGTGGCAGAGGACTTTGCGCGGTCTTTCCCCGATACCAGCGTGTTTAATGGTGATGCGCTGGATCAGGAAATTCTGCACGAAGCGGATATTACCAAAGCCGATACCTATATCGCCATCACCGATGATGACGAAGCCAACATCCTCAGCAGCCTGCTGGCCCGCCGTCTGGGATCATCCAAGTCCCTCGCGCTGGTGAACAGCCTCAGCTATGAACCCCTGATCAGTTCGCTGGGCATTGATTCCGTGGTGAATCCCCGCGCCATCACCGTGTCCAAAATCCTGCAATACGTCCGCCGCGGTCAT
The DNA here is from genome assembly GCA_044371315.1 of Alphaproteobacteria bacterium. Classification (GTDB taxonomy): domain Bacteria; phylum Pseudomonadota; class Alphaproteobacteria; order JAJTHO01; family CANGYM01; genus CANGYM01. The sequence goes on from JBILTX010000039.1 coordinate 2,987, forward strand.
ATCCACAAAATCCATTCCATCGGCCAAGGCTTTGGGGAAATCATCGAGGCCGACGCCCTAGAAAAATCCGATCTGGTGGGCAAACGGCTGCAGGATGTGTATTTGCCCCGCGATACCCTGCTGGCGGCCATTGTGCGCCAGCATCACGTCATTGTGCCCAACCGTCAAACCCAAATTATGGCGGGGGATCGTCTGATTATGTTCGTGCCAAAAGGCGGGATTCGCGCCATCGAACATGCACTGGCGGCCAAAACGGCGTATTTTTAGGGATAGAATGGAAAAAAGATGGTGGAGGTGAACGGGATTGAACCGATGACCTCCTGCGTGCAAAGCAGGCGCTCTCCCAGCTGAGCTACACCCCCAATGGACAGAGATGTACCAAAAACCATTTTGGGATGCAAGGGGATTTTGTTGTTTTTGGGGGGTGGAAAAGGCGGGGTGGGATGGGTGTCTTTGGGGGGATTATGATTTCCCCTCTTTCCCATTTGCGCTCCCTCTCCCGCTTGCGGGGGAGGGATGGGGAGGGGGTTTCGCCACAATTTGGCTTTTCTGGGGTTTCAGCCCCTCTCTCCGCCCTCTCCCCGAGGGGGAGAGGGAGAAGTCCGCCGCCTCACAACCCATTGTCCTAGATTAAAAACCAATTCCCCCAACGAATCCCTTGGTGCCAAAGGTCCCCCATGCTATATCTTAAGGCCTTGCATAACCCCTAAAGAAAAAACGGGAAAGGGACATCCATGCTGTTGTGGTTTCGTCGTGTGTTGGCCGGAACGTTGGCCAAGGTTTTGTTGATCTTGATGATTGTTTCCTTTGCGTTTTTTGGGTATCAAACGGCCTTTGATGGCAATCCCCAAGCCGACATTGTGGCCACGGTGGGAAATGTTGACATTTCTGCCACCCGTCTGATGCGGGCCCATGAACAGATTCAGGAAAACTACACCCGCGCCTTTGGTGGCCAAGCCCTGCCGGATTTTTTTAAACAGCGCATCTGGGACGATGCCCTGAAACTGCTCATCAATGATGCCCTGATCACGTCCGCCGCCGAAAAATGGCAGATGCCCATTCCGGAAAAACGTCTGGTGAAAATTTTGGGCAACTATCCGGCTTTTCAAAATGCCGACAAAACCTTTGATCCCGAACTGTTCAAAAGCGTTCTGGCCAAATCAGGGGTAACCCCGCAGGAGGTTTTGGATGATGTCCGCGTTGCCGAGTGGCAGCGTTATTTTCGTGATGCCTTTGTGGCCGCCGCTGTGGTGCCTGACGCGCTGGTTGTTTCAACCCTGCAACAGGACAAAGAAACCCGCAGCGCTCTGATTTTCACCCTGCCCGTTGTGCCCATGACCACCGATGTGCCCGATAGCACCCTGAAACCTTGGTTTCAAACCCGCAAAGAGCGTTACAAAACCCCTGAAAAACGCATGTTTGGGTATACCACGTTGGGACTAACCTTTACCGATGCCGCGGTTGAAGCGTATTATCAAGCCCACACAGCCACCTTTACCCCCGCCCCCAAGCGGCGCGTGCTGCAGTATTTTTGCCCCGATCAGGTCTGTGTTGACCAAAACAAGGCTCTAAAAGCTTTGGATCCCAAACACGCCGGCGTGACGGATTTGGGCCTGATCGAGGCCAAAGATCTTTTGCCGGCCCTGCGTCAGGCGGCCTTTGATCTGCCCCTGAACACCGTTTCTGCGCCGGTGAAAACCGATTTTGGATGGACCTTTTTGCAGGTGACAGAGATTCAGGCTCCCCCCGCACCCCCTTTAAAAGACATTCGCGATCAAGTGATCGAGGCCATGAAAACCCCCGAGAGCATCGAGGCCCTTTATAAACAAACCAACGCGCTGGAAACAGCAGTGGCCGAAACAGGCTCTTTGGAAAAAGCCAGCCAATCCCAGAATCTTTCTTATCAAAAAACCGATTTGATCACGCAGGATGCCATACCTGACGTTCTCAAACCCCTTGATAAAGAATTATGGAGTCTGCCCCCCAAGGGAACATCCGGATTGCAAGAGGTGGCCCCCGATCGCTATGTTATGGCCACCCTGATTCAGGTGGTGCCGTCTGCGGCCATGACGTTTGAGCAAGCCCGCGCCATGGTTTTGCGGGACTATCAGACGGAACAGGCCCAAGCTTTGCTGAAACAAAAGCGCGACGCCCTGAAAGAAAAACTCAAAGCCATGAAACCCGAAGAGCGCACGGCCTTTTTATCCGATGATGATATCAACGTGGCCCAGCCCACAGCCATGAGCCGCGCCCGCGCCGTGGAGGCCTTTCAGGCCGATGTGGCTGAAATCATGTTCAGTGCCCCCATAGGCGAGATCAAAGACATCACCAGCGGCGCCATGGCCCAGATTGTGAGTGTCACAGAGGTTCAGCGCCCCGATCCCAAAACCCTGAGCGGCGCAGAAAAAGAAGAAACACGCCGCCGCCTGAAAGACGCCATAGCGCAGGATTATTATGAGGCGTTTTTAGAGGATCTGAAAACCCTGTTTCCCGTCACCGTGAAGGAGGAAGTGTTTAAACGCCTGAAAACCAATGGTTAAAATCAGTCCGGTTTCGCAGGTTCAGGCGGCCTTTGATCAAGGTCAGGGCACCTTGGTATCCCTGCGGCTATCGGCCGATTGGATCACGCCGGTGCGGGCCTTTTTATCCCTAAAACACACCAAGCATCGTTTTTTGTTGGAATCGGTGGAGCGTGCCGTGTTTCGGGGACGCTATTCGGTTTTGGGGTGGGGCAGCGATCAGGTCTGGACCTATTATGGTCAGGATCGCGGTGAACGTGTCCAAAACGGTTTGCCGCCAACCCCCCTCACGGGAAAGGGCCCGCAGCAGCTGAAGGCCTTGCTGTCCCAAACCCCCATCCTCATGCCGCCGGATCTGCCCCCCTTGGCCATGGGGTTTTACGGGTTTTTGGGCTTTGATATGATTCGGGATGTAGAGGTTCTGCCGGATGCCAGACCAAACCCCCTGAACCTGCCCGTGGCCAAACTGTTTCGCCCCGCCCAGATCATGGTGTTTGATAACGTTCGGGATGAGATGATTTTGGTTAAGGCTGTTTTTCCCGAGGAGGGCCTTTCGCCCGTTTCAGCTCACGAGGGGGCAGTTCAGGTCCTTAAAGAAACCCTCACGCATCTTAGCACCCACGGCTTGTCTGAAACAGAAGCGCAGGCCCTGCTGGACGATCCCGAAGCACCGTTGCCCCTGCGTTTTGAAGATATCACATCCAGCATGACCAAAGATGCCTTTTGCCAGTCTGTTCTGGCCGCCAAAGAGGCCATCGCGGCGGGGGATTGTTTTCAAATTGTGCTGTCCCAGCGGTTTTCCCGTCCTTTTGATGGGGATCCGTTTTCGTACTATCGCCGATTGCGCCGTTTGAACCCGTCCCCCTATCTGTTTTTTCTGGATATGGACGATTTGGTTTTGGTGGGCTCCAGCCCCGAAACGCTGGTTAAAGTCGAGGAAGGCCAAATGACCGTCCGTCCCATCGCCGGCACACGGCCACGGGGTCAAACCCAAAAAGAGGATCAGGCGCTGGCCGCCGGCTTGCTGGCCGATCCCAAAGAAATCGCGGAACATCTGATGCTGCTGGATTTGGGCCGCAACGACGTCAGCCGTGTGTGCGTCCCGGGCAGTGTTCAGGTCAAAGACCCTCTTAGCATCGAGCGGTATTCCCACGTGATGCACATTGTCTCCACCGTTGAGGGCACCCTGCGCCCCGAGGTGGATGTTGTTGATGCCTTTTTGGCCGGTTTTCCCGCGGGCACAGTCTCCGGCGCCCCCAAAGTCCGTGCCATGGAAACCATTGATGGGCTAGAGCCTGATCGACGCGGCCCCTACGGCGGGGGCGTCGGGTACTTTTCCGCCGATGGCCAAACCATGGACACCTGCATTGCCCTGCGCACCGCCATCATCCACCAAGGCAAACTCCACGTCCAAGCCGGCGCCGGCATCGTCGCCGACAGCGACCCCGACAGCGAATACATGGAAACCGTCAACAAAGCCAAGGCATTGTTGGTGGCGGTTTAGGGGGGGGAACATGGGTAAAATTATGCTGCCCCCCTACACCCCCGTTTTTTCATGCAATTTCAACTCTTCAATGATTTTAAAAATCAGGTTCATTTCCTCTAAAATCGACTGAATTTCCTCAGTAAACGTTGCTGGCTGGAAAATGGACCCTGTGTCAAAATAGCGTTTTGTTAGGGGAATCATCAGCAGTAAATTTTGGTTATAAAAACTTGCTTGGATATCGGTCTTCCCAAACAGGTCCGACAGGCCCTGCAGCCGCTCCATAAAACTGGGGGTCAACAAATAACGGGCTTCGATTTGGTTGGATGCATAAACTTCAAAATCCTTTTCAAAACGGGGATCCTCCAAATTGACCTTTTCCAGTCCCTTGGGTGGCTTGTTGGCCCAATTCATCAGCAATCCTCGATCCTTTTTCACAATCGTTTTTCCCGAAAACCATTTGTTCATGCTCAGGCAAACAAAAAGACCTTTAAAAATATTGCCTTCTTCTTCATTGCTGCCTTTTCTTAAATAGGACCATAAAATGTCCAAGGTCCCACCATGATGGGACCTCTGAATGAAATTACGTACACTTACTTTTATTAAATGGGCCCATAAAATGTCCAATGTGACACCATGATGGGATCCACGAATGGAATCACTTAATACGGCCTTATCATAGGCAGGGAGAATCGCAGAAGGTTCAAGAGTCTCTATCCCCACCAAAGATTCTGGGGCGTAACGAAAATCATCTCCGAAAAAACTGAAAATATGGGGGAAAATGGTTTTCTTGATAGAGTCGTTGTATCGCGCATTAGGAAGGTAACACCATACCACAATAGCAGGAAAAATAATCCATAAAAGATAATGGAAAACCGAGAACACAATTCCCATGATCGCAACAGCGCCCAGTAGACGCCAAGCGACAGAACATCTTTGGCTAAAACTTTTTAACGTGGCGATGCGCTTATGCTCAAAGGCTTGGATTTCCGGTTTGATAAAGCGTTCGTAATGGGGGGCAAAGGGTTTTTCCGACCCCTCTGGGTCCTGAAAAATAGGATTTTCCAGATGGGGTTCGGGGATTCGTCCCATTAATAACGAAAAAAAAGCGGGAATGTCTGAGGATCTTCTGGGATGATGATCCTCTAGCAGATCAATAATCGCATCAACAAGCTTATCAAACATAACCCTTAACCTAGCGCCTCAGTGGGTTTTACGGTTTCATGAAATCATCAACATTCACAGCACCCCGCGACACTTGGTCCGTTTCATAAAACGGCATTTCTGCAATCCCAACCATTTGGGCAATAACGTTGCCCGGAAAAATCTGAACGCTGTTGTTTAAATCCGTTACCGACGCGTTATAAAACCGCCGTGCGGCGGCGATTTGGGCCTCCACTTCGTTATAGGTTTGCATGGCCTGAACCATGGTTTGATCGGATTTCATTTGGGGGTAATTTTCGGCCCGGATCATTAACTCACCCATGCGCTGCCCCAAAGCCTCTGATGCGGCCAAATGGTGTTTCAGGGACTCAGTATCTTTGGGATTATACGACGGTGCGGCGTTTTCCCGTAGGGCCGTAATGTCGGACATCAGGGATTTTTCATGCTCCATAAAACGGGCGGCCAGTTTTAAAATGTTGGGCACCAGATCCCACCGCTGTTTCAGCTGCACATCAATCCCCGAGAGAGCTTGCAGGGCTTGGTTACGCCTGCTGACCACGCGAACGTATAAAACGTATACAAATACAATCAAACACCCAACCGCGATCAAAAGAATCAGTTTCGTTTCCAGAACATGATAAAATAGACTGGAAAAAACAATAACAATGGTCAGGATGAACAAAAATTCCATGGTGTTTTCCTTGCTTTAAAGTGATTTTTTAGACTGTAATGGACAACCTGTGATCTGTCACCCGATTTCATACCGGCATCCGCATGACCTCTTGCCAGCCGGTGACCAGACGATCACGCACGGACAGCAGGGTTTGCAGGGTTAATTCCGCTTGGCTGACCGAGGTGACCACCTCAGAGAGTTCCACTTGGCCGGGGACCAGGGCTTCGGCGGAGATATGTTCGCTGCTGCGCTGTTGGTTGATGGCGGATTGCAAACTGTCGGAGAGAAAATCCTGAAACGATGTCTTTCCCGCAGGCGAGCCCCCCAAAGAGGGCATGCCCCCCCCCACTTTGGCCGGAGAAAACGCAGCAATCTGATGAATGGCAGCCATGATGGGGGATCCTTTGGATTATGGTTATTGTTTCAGGATATCGAGTGTTGAGCGGGCCATGTCCCGCGACGTCATCAGGGCGTTTAGGTTGGCCTCGTAGGTGCGGCGGGCCTCCCGCAGGTCCATGCTTTCCAGATTGGTGCTGACGTTGGGATATTTGACATAGCCGTCTTTGTTGGCGGCGGGGTGGCCCGGGTCGTATTTTAATTCAAAATCCCCAGAATCCTCGGCAATTTTTTTGACCCTTACCATGGCGGTGCGGCCGGCGGTGGGGTCCACAAAGCTATCCGTTTCCACAGTTTTGCGGCGATAGGGATCACCCCCTGGGACGCTGCTGGTGGAAAAGGCGTTGGCGATGTTTTCCGCCGCTACGCGGGCCCGCGTGGTTTGCACCTGCATCCCGCGTGAGGATACCAACATGGCATTGTTTAAATCAGACATGGTGACCCCCTATTTCCCTTATCCCGTAGGTCCGCGAACGGCCATTCTGAACATGCCGTTGAATTTTTTATACAGTTGCAGGGTTAAATTGTTTAAATCTGCCGTTTGGGATGATTTTAGGGTTTCATCCTCCAGCACAACCTTATTCCCGCTGGGCAGGACCTCGAAAATATCGTCTTTCTTCAGTGTGGCAAAGGCGGCATTTTTGCCCTCGGGCGGGCCCAAATGGCCGGATTCGGTTGTGGCCATGGCCTGTTTTTTTTGATCCAAATGGCGCAAAACCTTTTTAAAATCGATTGATTTCAAATCACTGGGAACATACCCAGGCGTATCGGCATTGGCCAAGTTCTGGGCCAGAACGCGCTGGCGCTCGGCAGACCAATCCATATTTTGCCGCATGGCATAAAACAGTTTTAGGTTATTGATGTTCATGACAGAGGGCTTTATGGTTGTTTTGGAATCCTCACTCCTCAGTATGCCAAGCAGATGTTAAGGAACCCTTAAAATGCTTTATCTTTCCCGCCGCTTGGGTGAAACCATTGTCATTGATGGCACCATCGAGGTTACCATCATCGAAGTGCGCGGAAAAACCGTGAAACTGGGCATTCAGTCCCCCGAATCCACCACCATTTACCGTCAAGAGGTTTTGGAGAAAATCCGCGAAACCAACGCCGCCGCCCGTGTGGATGCCGACGTGGTCAAGCGGGTGTTGGGGGGCTAGGGACTCCATGCCCCAAAACGGGAATCAGGCGTGCACTTAGACGGTGCCGCCGTTGCCAAGCAGGGGTGTAGCGCGTTTCCACCACTCCCTGCCGCCGATCGGCATGCAAAAACGTTTCGGGCGATAACCGCCAGGCAAAATGCACGGGATTGTCCTGTAGGGAAAACACCATAATATCCCCATCCTTTGTGTCTTCCCGTGGGATGATGTGGGCGAGGCCCAAAAAATGCTGCCGCACGGCCTGTTGCTGGTGCTGGGTCAGGGTTGCGGGATTTTCATGGTACAAGGGCGGGGCAGGGGGGCAGGCCCCCACGGCGGCCGCCGCCCCCACAATCAATCCAAAACAGTCACAACCCACCCCCTTCAGCGCCGCCCCATGATGAAACGGCGTGCCCTGCCAAGAGCGCAAGATGCTGAAAAAATTGTCCTCGGTGACAGGATTCATCGGGGCGGAGACGATAGAGGGGGCAGGGGGTATCGTGAACATTTCGTGGCTCCTTTATGGGATGTCGGGGGAAAGGGCATTTTTTGCATCCCCTCTCCCGCGTGCGGGGGAGGGTGAGGGAGGGGATCCCGCCGCAAGGCAATCGGTTCCCGTTTGGCGGTTTGGCGGATAGATAAAATTCTTGACAGATATATATATATATTAGGGTAAATGTGTTGTTTATGAGGAAACTCTCTTAACACTCTCCTAGCAGAAAGCATCTTGCTTTCTGAGGCGTTTTTTCGCCTGACCCACACCGACAGGGTTCTTGCTGTTGGAATTCCAAACCCTTTCTCGAGGTTTTTTCGTGACAAATTTTGCGCTTCAACCATGCAAGAATATTTCCAGTATCCTTGCCAGTGGGGATGACAAGGTATACGACCTATGCCTTGAGATCGGCCTTTTGGCCAACTCCTTGGGTCCACTGGAAAAACTGCAAACCCTCGGATTCACGCCCGAGGCCATATCCGACCTGTACACTGCGTGTGGAGAGAATACGGATCTCATGCTCCGTACAATCCAAGAGTTGGAATAACCCCCCAACGCTTGAGGCCTCTGCCCCCTTGCTACAGCAAACGGGGTAGGGCTGTTTCAGCAGCACCGGTCAACTCCTTTGGGGGTTGGGCCGGTGCCTTCCCATCGGCCCCATCCCCCCCCTCCCCAAAAAATCTTTGACGACGCGGGCAAATTCTATCAAAGTAGCCCCGACCTCAGCGATGATGCCTTCATGAAGCCTTTTGTTAAACCC
>JBILTX010000084.1:0-3162 GCA_044371315.1 Alphaproteobacteria bacterium
GGATGCCATGCCCGCCGCCAGATCCCGCATACCCTGCTGGAATTCCATGACCCGCTGGGTGATGGGTAAATTTTGGACGGCTTGCACGGATTGCCCAACAAACCCCGATATGCCGGACCCTATGTTGCCCATCACCCCAGAAAGACCCTGCGTGACGTTGTTCATGGCCCCCTGAAGCCCCTCGGCGGCGCGGTTGACGACTTTGTCAAATCCGGTGCGTTGCATTATTTGTCCCGCTGCCCCCGCCGCCATACCCCCAACCATACCCCCAACGGGCGCCAAGGCTTCCGCGGCTTTCATGCCCACCGTAAAAGCCGCCCCCAACGCCTGAATCGCCCCCATGATCATCTGGCCCAGGGCCTTCATAAAGACCCCCATACCCTGACCAGAGGTGAATTTTTGGGCCTGTTTTAAAATCTGCAAACTCACAATACAAATCACCACCACCAACAAAAAGCCCACATCCAAAATCCCAAAATTTTTGAAATTGGTGGCCACGGCGGAGAAGCCGGCGGCCTCGGTGCCGGTAAAAGACATAGCGCCTTTAACAAAGATATTGGGGTGCATAAGATAACAGTTCCTGGCTGTACTGCCACCAGGCACACTGCCCACCCTGAATGGAATCGTTCCAGGTGTTAAACTGGCGGGATATTTTGCCTGCATTCTGGCCAAAGATTCACTGGAGGAGAGATTATCACAAATCTCAATTTCCAAATGCAAATGGGCATTGGCTCCGGGTCCCTTCCTTGGATTTTCTGCACCCACATCAAAACAATACCCAACGGATTGCGAAGGACCTATAACTGTATTCACCGGAATCGGCTTAAAAACCTTCAAATGCAGATAACGAAACGTCACCATGGTATCCTGAGAACCACTCATCACACGACACACAAAATCCCCATTATAATGAAGCGTCACACGACAACTGGTCATGGGACGAAGGGCATAATCTTGAGGACAATCATAATCTTGCCCTGCGTGCCGTCCATACTTTCGGCTATTTAATCCAAATTCTTGTATATACCCCATACCCGATGTTAGCGGAACACATTGACTTTTAGAATCCACCATAGGACACACAACAGGCACATCCCCCAAAGTGGATCCACTAAGATTCCGTTCCCCAAACGTATCAAACCCCGTATTTTTGGGGGGGGATTGCTGCAAATAGGTATTCCGATACCATGACGCATAGGTCGCATTGGGCGTGCTGGCCCCCATGGGGCCGGTGGCGTAGGTGGTGGTGGGGGTTTGAACATTGGATGCAAACGGCACCGTCCCCGAAGGGGAAAGAGGTGCTGATAGCGGCGTTGCTTTTGGGGTTTCTGGTGATGGCTTCACATCTGCCGCAAAATCGGCTTGCCCCCCTTTGTCCAGATTTTCAATCACCGTGGTTAACATGGATATGGACAGCATGGCCGCAATCATGGATGTGACCAGAACCATGGCCCCATCAGAGAGACTTTTTAATCCCGTGATGGCGTATTTCCGTGATGCGGGAAAACACCCCGCCGCGGCATAGGCGGACAATGTGCAGGACACATACCCGATGCGCACCATAAACACATCCGCCACCGTAAACAAAAACATCAAAAACGGCGCAATACCCACCAACATCAACAACAAACCGGTGAAAATTTTCCCATTCCCCACCTGAAACAAACCATAGGACCACGGATAGCTATAGGCCCGCTGGATCATGCACACCTTGCATTCCAAATTATCCTTTAGGGCCGTTAATTTGGCATCCAAGCCCTTGATGGGGGTGGGGGTGCAGGCCCCGTCTTCCTTGGCAAATTTCGCCAAGGTGGGGTTGGTTTCAATGCCAATGTCGTACATTTTCTCAACAATGGTGGTGCCCGCCGATAAAATGGGGGTGATGATATAATCCCGATACACGCCGTAGCCCGTTTTCGGGGCCAGCAATAACACCGCCACCCCCAGCACCACAAAAAACCGCACCCCGATGGCGTTAAACAGGGACGCCGCTTTGTCTTTGGGGCCAAAGGGCAGCAGGGCACTGCCGACCTTGAGATACGCCCAAATGGCAAACACAATCATCAAAATCCCCGACACATAGGGGGCAAAGGTTTCGTGCAGCTTTTCCCCAAAAATCATGGGCACCGCAAACCCAAAGGCAATCACCGGCCCCCCAAAACAGCTTTTGGCCAGACCGTTGCGGATTTCGGCGATGGATTTGACTTTGTCTTCGGAGGCATCAGCGTCTTGTGCCCCGTTTGCGGCGGCACCTGATCCATCGCCGTCATTGCCATAATTAGGGGCAGAAGGGGCAGAAGGGGCAGAAGGGGTAGAAGGAGTAGAAGGAGTAGAAGGAGTAGAAGCGGCAGGGGCACTGCCCGCCCCCCCCCCAGAACCAGACGCAGGATTGATCGGCACAGCCCCCGCCGCCCCCGCCAAAACAAGGCACAGGGCCACGATCAGCGCCAGCCTGCGCCAAAAACAAGCCCCCAAAAGAAAACCAGACGGGTACACGGACAACCCAAAGTTTATGTGATCACTGTCACAGTTTAGCGTTTTTTTGGTCAAAATAAAAGGATTTTATTTCAAATTATAGTCTTCTGAAAAGGCCCAATTTGCGTAAGGGAAACGTCAAAAATCGCAGGATTTTCCGATAGACGCGGAATCCATGGTACAATCCCATCACCCCCAAAATCAACGCCGCCAGCGCGTGCCCCCCCATCACATAAACATAAGTCCATGGGATGATGAACCCAGAGTCATAGTAACTCCGCAGTTGCTGCCAATACCGCATATCGGTGACATCAAACATGCCGTAATCGCGCTGACAGGCCTCGGGCGGAGCGATGCCTTTTTGGCAATAGACCCGCAGCAAATCATTCATGCTGCAGTACCGATCCGCCATAAAGGCCAAACTGACCCCCACCAGCACCAGCAACGATGCCGCCGCTGCCAAACGCATGAAGGGCGACGTTTCCCGCAGAAAAATCTTGCCCATCTTGGTTTTCGCCACCGCTTCCCAGCCCACACGCAGGCGATAGCGCAAGGGGGGCTTGGCCACAGGCGACGGGGTGGCAGGCCCCCCATACCCTGGCTGAGCAGGGCCAAAAGAGCGGGACGGCGAAAAGGTGGGGGCCGGCGCGGGTTCGAAAACGGGGGCGGGTTCGTCTGTTGGCTCGG
>JBILTX010000040.1:0-11441 GCA_044371315.1 Alphaproteobacteria bacterium
CCTCAGCCTCCCGCACTTCGGTGCGTTGCAGGTGGCGAATTTCCGTGGCCAGACGCTCTAAACTGCTGGCAATTCCCCCCATAACCCCCACGAGAAAGGCATGACGGTCCCGCGGGATGACCTGTGTGGAAATGGGCTCGGGCGTCAGGCCCAGTTTTTCGGCGACATAGCTTTCGACTGATGGCGGGATGTTGGCAAACGTGCCCACAGCCCCCGAAATGGCGCAGGTGGCAATATGGGACCGCGCATACAACAGGCGGGATTTTTGCCGGTCCATTTCCGCATAAAACGTTAGCATTTTCAGGCCAAAGGTGATGGGTTCCGCATGAATCCCATGGCTGCGGCCAATGCACAAGGTTGTTTTGTGGGTCAGGGCTTTGTCTTTCAGCGCCGCCAGCAAACGGTCCAGCCCCTGCAGCCACAAATCCACCATCTGGGTCAACTGAACGGACAGACAGGTATCCAAAACATCCGAAGACGTCATGCCCTGATGCACATACCGCGCCTTTTCCCCCGACAATTCGGCAATGTGGGTTAAAAAGGCGATGACGTCATGCTTGGTGGTGGCTTCAATCTCTAAAATGCGGGCGGGGTTGATGCGATCGCGGGCGGGTTTCATGGCCTCGGCCACGCCTTCGGGGATAATGCCCAAAACTTCCAGTTTTTGGGCGGCGTAGTATTCAATATCAAACCAGATGCGAAACCGGTTTTCGTCGGTGAAAATGGCCGTGGCTTCGGCGCGGCTATAGCGGGGAATCATCATAATGTCAGAACCATCCATAAAGGCAATACCGGCACTTTAGGGTTTTGGCAGTCGCACTGTCAAGGAGAAGCCTTTTTCAAATCCCAAAGAAAACCATTGCAATTCCAAACGAAACAGGCATTTCATTGCCTGTTGATTGTTTTGTTGGGTCTGTTGCTGTTTATGATGTTTTATATTGTGACCATCCTGATTTTGCTCGGGGTTTCGGCGTTTTTTTCGGCGGCGGAGACGTCTCTTACGGCCTCTTCACGGGCCGCCATGCACCAACGGGCCAAAGAGGGCAACCGGCGGGCCAAAATTGTCATGAACCTGAAAAACAATTCCGAATCCGTCATCAGTGCCATTTTGCTGGGCAATAACCTTTTGAATATCTTGGCCACTGCCATAACCACGGCGTTTTTAGCCCAATTTTCAGAAGATGGCGTTTTGTATGCCACCATCATCATGACGGTGGCGATTTTGATTTTTTCTGAGGTTTTGCCCAAAGCCCTCGCCCTGCACCATGCCTCCCCCATGGCGCTGGCCATTGCCCCTATTGTGCGGGCTTGGTTGTGGGTGACGTGGCCGGCCATCTGGACCATTCGGTTGATTATTCGGGCCTTGGGCGCAACGCCCTCTTTCCCCACCACGCTGGCAGAGGAAGAATTGCGCGGCGCCATTGATTTGCACGGTGAAAACAGGGTGGAAACCAAGCTCAGTACCGAACGCAGCATGCTGCAAAGCATTCTGGATCTGGACGATGTCACCGTGGATCAGGTCATGCGCCACCGCAACAGTGTGTTTATGCTGAATGTGGCCTTGCCGCCCGAAGACATCCTGCGCCAGATTATCAAAAGCCCCTACACCCGTGTTCCCCTTTGGCAGGACAACCCCAACAACATCGTGGGCATTCTGCACACCAAAACATTGCTGCAATCGTTGGATACGGAAACCTTTTTTCAGGATGTGCCCATCACCAGCCTAATGAGCCCCCCTTGGTTCATCCCAGAAAATGCCAATTTGCTGCAACAGCTTCAGGAATTTCAACGCAAACGCGAACATATCGCCATTGTGGTGGATGAATATGGGACCTTTTTGGGCATTATTACCCTAGAGGACATTTTGGAAGAAATTGTGGGGGACATTACCGATGAGCTGGACACCCCCAATCGCGGTTGGCGCAAAACTGGGGATAACGTCTATTTGATTCAGGGCAGCATGACCCTGCGGGATTTAAACCGCGATTTGGGGTGGCATTTGCCCGAAGAGGATGCCGCCACGCTGGCAGGGCTGTTGATGAATGAATCCCGAACCCTGCCCCACGTGGGTCAAAAATTTCGTTTTTATGGTCAAACCTTTGAAATTGTTCGTCGCAAGGGGAATCAAATCACCTTGATCCGTGCGGGTGAGGCCCTTGGGCGCTCTGGTTGAAAAGAATGCACGCAAAACCGTGATCCCAACATCGGATCCGCATCCGCCATTTCTGCATCCAGGGCCAAAGCAATAGCAGTCAGGCCGCGGATATAGATTTTTCGCAGCGTGACATGGCTGCGGCCATCATGATCTTCCATCAAGCGCCAAGAAAGGTTACAGGCGCGGGCCCAGACAATACGCCGCTCTTCGGGTGTTAAAATAAAAAGCCAGTTGAGCACTTCATCCATAGCCGATATCTCTTGGGGGGTGCTTTTATGGCGTGGCTGCGTTTGATAGGGTTTGGCAAGCCAGCTTTCCGGCATGCTGCGTACCACATCCGGCCAATAACTGGCATACCCCGCAAAGGTTTTGTGGGGCAGAGACCGCAAAGTCTGCGCCGCCTGCTTTAGGGCAGATTCTAGGGCTGAAAGAGATGTTTTCATATCGTATTCCTTTAAAATCGAACGTTAAACATTATTTTTTCCGTCTCTTTGTTGTCTCTTGATCCAAGAGACAACAAAGAAAGAGAAAAGGAAAGCGAAGAGAAGGAAACAGAACGAGCGGTGATTTCCCTAAAGAGCCATCAAGATTTAGGGAAATACCAAAGATGAAATCCCCACCCAGATTTATCTGTTGGGCATCACCATACCACACAGGCCATAATCATGGCGGTCCGCCACACGGGGATAGGATAACAGTTTTTTTTGGCCCCGTTTGTTTTGCAGGGTGTTGGCCAGATGAATAACCTCTGCGATGGGCAAAGGTTTGCCATCCACCGCCCAGAGGCCTGTGTCGATATGATAAGAAAGACGGCCCCCCAGCACAGCGCGGGCCTTTTGAAACAGGGGAATGCTCTCTTCTTCGCCGGAAGACAAACAAGCAGAGCTTTCCCCATTTTGGGAAAAACGTTTCATGGAAAAGGACTTAGCCGCTACAGGTTTTTTGTATGTTATCATGATTTGCTCCTAAATATATTATGAACTTTATAAGAATAAAAACGAAATTTTTCAGAAAAAATGCTTAATCCACAAACACTTCCCTTGGATTTTATTGTTAAACACAGTTTAATCTTTTGTCAAGAGAGGGGGGGCAAGAAAAATCAGGGATTTTAAACCCCGCCCCTTTTCATCTCCAAATCTAACCAGCGCGTTTCGGCGATGGAGAGGTCCTCTTCGGCTTTTTGAAGCTGGCGGGCCAAATCATCAAAACGGGCGGGGTCGGTGGTGTACAGATCGGGGGCGGAGAGGTCCTCGTGCAGCTTTGCGATGGTTTTTTCCAGCTTGGTCATGGTTTTGGGCAGTTGCTCCAGCTCTTTTTTCAGGGCAAAGGGCAAGGGGGGGGCTTTGGGTTCAAACACAACCGGCGCGGGGGCGGTGGCAGGGATAGGGGTTTTGACTGTGGATTTTTTTTCGGTTTTTTCTGTTTTTTGGGCCTTTTGTTCCAAATAATCGGTATAGCCGCCCATGTACCCCTCGATGATGCCCTCGCCCTCAAAGGCCAGAACTTTGGTGACGGTATTGTCCAAAAAGTCCCGATCATGACTGACCAGCAACAGAGTGCCCTGATAATTAGCCAGAATCTCTTGCAATCGATCCAGCGTATCCATATCCAAATCGTTGGTGGGTTCATCCAAAATCAACAGGTTCCCTGGGTTGGCCAAAACTTTGGCCAGCATCAAACGGTTTTGCTGCCCACCAGATAATGTGCTAACCGCATCGCGGGCTTGTTTGGGATCAAACAAAAAATCCTTTAAATACCCACACACGTGCCGCAGGCCTCCCCCCACGGACACATAATCCCCACCATCAGGGCACAACGTTTCCCACAGACTTTTGCTGGGGTCCAGACCGCTGCGGGATTGATCGAAATAGGCGGGCTCTAATGTTTTGGCGCGGCGGATATGCCCGCTATCGGGCGTCATTTGCCCCAAAAGAATTTTCAGGAATGTGGATTTTCCCGATCCATTTTTGCCCAGCAGGCCAATGCGATCCCCCCGCATCAGGCGGAAATGAAAATCTTTCATCATCACTTGGGTGTGGCCGTCGTGAACAAAGCTATGACTGACCCCTTTGCATTCGATCATCAGTTTGGATACATCCCCCGCCGGCAAAGGATCCAGTGCCACAGTGCGCAGGGTTTGACGAAAGGCGGCCTTGTCTGCCTTCAGCTTGGCCCGCAGGGCATGCAGGTTGTCCATGCGTTTCTGGTTACGCTTGCGCCGTCCGGTGACGCCGCCTTGGGTCCACGCCACTTCCTGCTCTAGCTTTTTTTCCATGTTTTGCAGGGTACGGGCTTCCTGATCCAAAATGCCCTGCATCCAGTCATCAAAATGGGCATAGCCACGATTCAGTGTGCGTACCTGCCCCCGATCAATCCATAGGGTTTTTTGGGATATGGCCTTTAAAAACGCCCGATCGTGCGACACGCACAGAATGGCGCCGGCGTACCCCGCAATATAATCCTCCAGCCACGCAATGGCCCCCAGATCCAGATGGTTGGTGGGTTCATCCAGCATCAGCAGGTCCGGCGCATCCACCAAACTGCGGGCCAAGGCCGCCCGCCGCAGTTGGCCCCCTGAAAGGGATCCCAGCAGGGCCGATGGGCGCAAATCCAAGGGATCCATCACCATATCCGCCAGATAATCCCGATCCTCATCCCCCGCCAAGCCTCCGCGCACAAAGGACGCCACCGTTTCCGAGGGATCAAAAGTCACCTGCTGGGCCAAATAGCCAATACGCATCCCCGGATACAGGGTGCGCTTGCCGCTGTCGGGCTCCATCTCCCCCATCAACAGGCGCATCAGCGTGGTTTTGCCCGCCCCATTGCGCCCCACCAAGCAGATTTTCTCCCCCTCCCCAATATACAGGGTTACATCCTGAAACAGGGGCTTTCCCCCCAAATTCAGGCAGATGTCTTCAAGGCTGAGCAGTAGGGTCATATCATATCGCTTTTCCCACAAACCTCTAAGTCATCACGCAGGAATCGTCAATAAAGAAGGGAAGGTTGTTCATAGGCTCTCCTTTCCAGCTTGAGGCTTTTTCCCCATCCGGCTATAGTTTGGGGTATGAGAAAAACAACACAATCTCCTGTTGCTTCGCCGTTGGTGATGGTGCGTCGTCGCCTGATCCTAATTTTGGGGGGTGTCGTCCTGTTGATGCTGGCCATTGCGGGGCGGTTGGTGCAACTGTCTTTGGGGGACATGGGCAATGATCCTTTTATCCCTGAAACGGTACCCAAGCGTGCGGATATCGTGGATCGAGAGGGGCGTTTGCTGGCCACCGATCTGATGACCTATTCTGTCTATGCCAATCCCTCACGCTTGAAAAATCCTAAGGAAACGGCCAAGGCCCTGTGCCGCGTCTTCACCGCCCAAGAATGCGCCACCATCAAAACCAGCCTGACATCCAAAAAACACTTTGTCTGGATTGCCCGTCATTTAACCCCCAAGCAATTTTATGCCATTAACTATCTGGGCTTGCCTGGGGTGGAATCGTTTTATGAACCCCGCCGGATTTATCCCAAAGCCCAACTGGCCGCCCATTTGATCGGTTACACCGATACAGACCGCAGGGGATTAAGCGGTATTGAGCGAGCCTTTGACCAAAATCTGGTGAATCGGACCACCCCCCTTGTTCTCAGCCTTGACAGCCGTATTCAGGATCTGAGCATGCGGGCCCTGAAGGAGGCCATCGATAAACACAAGGCCGTAGCCGGCATGGTGGTGGTGGCCAGTGTGAAAACGGGGGATGTTCTGGCGCTGGTGTCCTACCCTGATTTTGATTTGAATGCTGTTCAGCGGGCCAGCGAGGATCAGCGCCTGAACCGCCCCATCACAGGGGTTTACGAAATGGGATCCACCATGAAGAGCTTTTCCATCGCCACAGCGCTGGATCTGGGGGCCATCACCATGACAGAGACCTTTCCCGTGGGCGAGCCCATCAAAATCGGCCGTTTCACCATTCGGGACTTTAAACCCAAACAGGGACGGATGACGGCCACAGAGGTGATGATTCATTCCTCGAACATCGGCACCGCCCACATCATCAGTCGTGTTTCCGGCGCCGATCAGCGGCATGTTTTGCAAAATTTTGGGTTGCTGGATACAGCCACGGTGCCCTTTGATGAAATTGGAAAACCCATGTTGCCCCAAAATTGGAGCGAAGTGTACCGCACCACCGTGGCCTTTGGCCATGGCTTGTCCGTTTCGGCTATGCAGCTGATTCAGGCGTTTGGGGCCTTGGTGAACAACGGTATGATGGTGCCGCTGCATTTTGAAAAAACCGTGGGCCCCGTCATGGGAACGGTGGTGATCAAGCCTGAAACCTCGGCCATGATGCGTACCATCTTACGGTCCGTTGTGGCCTCCGGCACGGGGGGAAAATCCGATGTTCCAGGGTACGAAGTCGGCGGGAAAACCGGCACCGCAGAAAAAATTACGGGGCGGGGATACAGCCGCAACAAACGCATGGCCTCTTTTATTGCGGCCTATCCCATGTCGGATCCCCAAATTGTGGTGTATGCCATGGTGGATGAGCCCGTTCCCACCAAAGACACCTATGGTTACGCCACTGGCGGCTGGGTGGCCGCACCGGTGGTGGCCAAAATTGTGGAGCAAGCCTCTCCTTTGCTTGGGATCATGCCCAAACCTGTGATACAGTCCCCCAACACCCTTCTTTCCGATGCTAACACCAGCAGCCCCATAATTAGTGATGATGACGCCGTTTCTTTCTCCCCCGACGACCAGTGATCTTGCCCTTTTGGGCGTGGTTTTGCCGGATGATTTTCCCCGTTTTACGGGCCTTTCGTGTGATTCCCGAAAGGTTTGCGCCGGTGATGTATTCTTCGCACTGGAGGGGGGGGCGGTTGACAGCACCACCTTTATCCCCGAGGCCATCACCCGCGGCGCTGTGGCGGTGGTGACGTTTCGTCCTGTGCAGGCCTCGGTTCCTAGTGTTGTGGTTCCTTCGGCGCGGTGGGCACTGAGTCTGTTTTGTGCGGCGGCCTTTGCGCCCCAGCCGGAAACCGTGGTGGCCGTGACGGGCACCAACGGCAAAACCTCTGTGGCCAATTTTTGTCACCATTTGTGGATGGCTTTGGGCCTGCCAGCGGCGGCCATGGGGACGTTGGGGGTGCAGACCACGCGGGATTTTGTCCTCTCTGACAGCTTAACCACCCCTGATCCCCTGACCTTGCACCGTCAATTAAGGGATCTGGCGCAATCGGGGGTTCAGCACGTGGCGCTGGAGGCCTCAAGCCACGGCCTCGATCAACATCGGCTGGACGGGGTCAGGGTAATGGCCGCCGCATGGACCAATTTTACGCAGGACCATCTGGATTATCACAAAACCTTTGATGCCTATTTTGCCGCCAAAGCCCGCCTGTTTCTGAACGTCTTAAAGCCCCCCCATACCGCCGTTTTGGGGGCAGAGCTGCCGGAGTCTTTAGAGGACGCCTGCCGCCAGCGGGGCCTGAGCATTTTGCGTTTGGGGCGGGATTTGGATATCCAGGATTTACAGCCCACCCCGCAGGGTCTGAAAATGACCTTGGTGTATCGGGGTGAGCGTGCCCCCTTGACGCTGCCCCTGTATGGGACGTTTCAGGCGGAAAATGTGGCCGCCGCTGTGGGGTTGTTGCTGGGGTGTGGGCATAAATTTGGGGATATTGTGTCCGTTTTGCCCCAGCTGCGCGGGGTGGTGGGGCGCATGGAAAATGTTCATAAGGGGGATGTTTCTGTTTTTGTGGATTATGCCCATACGCCGGATGCGCTGGAAAAAGCCCTGAACAACCTGCGCCCCCACACCGCTGGCCGTTTGTTGGTGGTCTTTGGCTGCGGCGGCAACCGTGATGCGGGCAAACGTTCCTTGATGGGGGCCGTGGCCCATCGTTTGGCCGATTGTGTCTATATTACGGATGATAATCCCAGATTCGAGGACCCCGCCCTGATTCGTCAGGCCATTCTTGCCGCTTGCCCGGGGGCGTTAGAGATTCCCGATCGCGGCGACGCCATTCATGCGGCCCTAAGGGCGGCCAAGGCCGGTGATACTGTCATCATCGCTGGTAAGGGGCACGAGCAGGGCCAAATCATCGGCCAAGACACGATCCCGTTTTCGGATCATGCCGCCATTCGTTCTTTTTTTGGGGACATTTTATCATGACACTCTGGACCACAGCGGAGATCAACACGGCCCTTTCTTTGCGGCATAGCACCCCTTTGACCATCACCGGCGTGTCTTTGGACACCCGCACCCTGAAAGAGGGGGACCTGTTTGTCTGTCTGCGCGGGGATCATCATGATGGTCATGCATACATCGATGCAGCCTTAGCGGCAGGGGCGGGGGCGGTGTTGTCAGAGGCAGCCCACCCCGACCCCCGCGTGATTCGGGTTTCAGACACCTTTGCCGCGATCCAAACCATGGCCCGCTATCGTCGCGTTCAGCTAGAGGAAGCCTTTGTCATCGGCATCACCGGCAGCGTGGGAAAAACCACCACCAAAGAGCTGCTGCGCGTCATGCTGTCCCCCCAAGGGGTCACAACGGCAACCACGGGCAATTATAACAATCACCTTGGCGTTCCGGTGACGTTGATGCGCTCACCCAAACAGGCCTCTTTTGTCATTGTGGAAATGGGCATGAATCATGCGGGAGAGCTGCGGGACCTCACCCATCTGGTGCGCCCCCATCTGGCGATGGTGACCACCGTGGCCCCGTCCCATATCGGCAATTTTGCCTCTCTCAGGGATATTGCGCTGGCCAAAGCGGAAATTTTTGAAGGGCTGGTAGGTGGTATAGCTCTGTATGGGGACGATCATGCCTATGCCGACGTGATGGAAAAAGCCATTCAAAACAGCGGGGCGCAGCGCAGCGTTTGCATCCCCACGGCGGGATTGGCCAACCGCAACATTTGGACATGGCAGGGATCTGTGTTTGATTTGACGGAATATGCCGATGATCCGGCCCTAAAGGCCTGCATTGTCTGCGCCCTGACGGCGGTGGGAGAGGCAGGGGCGGATGTGTTCAAAGCCTATCAGGCCCTATCCACATTCCAGCGTCCTTCGGGGCGGGGCAATATCCTTGATCTTTCGGGCGTTCGGATCATTCATGATGCCTATAATGCCTCGCCAGCATCCATGCGGGCGGCGTTGCAACGCCTGGCGGCGTTGCCATGTTCGGGGCGGCGTATCGCCTTGCTTGGCGATATGCTGGAAATGGGCAAACACAGCGCCGCCTATCACACGGCCCTGCTGGATGATGTGTTGGGAAAACCCATTGCCACCGTTCACACCGTGGGACCCGCCATGGCCGCCCTGCACGCCAAGCTGCCCAAACATCAACAGGGCCTGTGCGTTCCCAATGTAGCAGCCTTGGGGGATGCCTTTGAAAAAACCCTAAAACCCAAGGATTTGGTCCTGATTAAGGGCTCCGCCGGCATGAAATTGGGGGAGGTTGTGGCCAAACTTCAGGAATCCTTGGTGTACCAACGATAGGCCGTTTGCTTAAACAGGGCCTATCAGGCCCTCCAAAGCCCTTTGGGGATTCTCGGCCCGCATCAGGGCTGTGCCAATTAAAAAGGCATAACAGCCCGCCTGTTCATACTGGTCCAGATCCCTGCGTTCGTAAAATCCACTTTCCGCCACCATCAAACGATCTGCCGGCCATGGACGCAAAGAAAGACCGGTTTCAAGATCAATCTCCAGCGTTGTCAAGTTGCGGTTGTTGATGCCGATAAGGGGGGAGGATAAGGCCACAGCACGGCGGAGTTCATCGGCATCATGCACCTCTAACAACACATCCATGCCCAGCGACAGGGCCAAGTCGTGCAGGGATAAAACCTCGTCATCTGAGAGGGCAGCGAGAATCAGCAGAACACAATCCGCACCATAAACACGGGATTCATAGATTTGATAGGGGGTCAGCATGAAATCTTTGCGCAGCACCGGCAGGGTTGTGGCGGCGCGGACATCCACCAGATCTTGCAGGCTGCCCCCAAAAAACGCGGTATCTGTCAAAACAGAAAAGCATGTTGCCCCCCCATTTTGATAACGTGTTGCTTGCGTGACAGCATCCGCGCCCGCCTGCAGGGCCCCCAAAGAGGGCGAGACCCGCTTAATTTCCGCAATCACGGCGGTTTGTTTGGCCAGAACCTTTTGCCGCAGGGCGTTGGCAAATCCCCGCACCGGCGGGGCGAAAGAGAGTTTTTCTTTTAACGTGGCCAGCGGTGTTTTCCTTTCACGGTCGGAAACCTCGCGGCGGGTGTTGTCACAAATCCGATCCAGATGGTTCATGATGCCGCCAATCGTTTTCTTTCTTTGCGGTCCTGCAGACGTTTTTTCAGGGACCGCACCACATCGGGACACAAAACGCTGTAGGTGATGCCGTACACCCCGCCCCCTACGGCCGTGCAAAGCAGCAGCATAGAGGCGGGATGGGCGGCCTCAAGCGCGGGTAAGACATAACGCACGCCATACAGGGCTGCCAGCATCAGGGCCGATGCCGCCAACGGCGCCACCAAATAACGCATCCCAAACCCCCACACAGGCAAGTTATACTGGCGTTTGCCCACCTGCATAAAGGCAAAGGCCTGCACCCACGTGGACAGGGCCGTGGCCAAGGCAATCCCCGCATGATGCAGGGTATCAATCAGGGCAAAACATAGGATCACATTCAGCACAATCCCCATCAGGGCCACATAAACCGGTGTTTTTGTGTTTTCACGGGCAAAGCAGGCCGCGCTCATGATTTTAATCACGGCGTAGGCGGGCAGGGCCAAAGCATACATCTGAAGGGCACGCGCCGTGGCTAGTGCGTCCGCATTACTAAAGGTTCCATGTTCCAGCGTGCCGCGCATGATCAAATCCGCCAGTCCTGCCAAGGCCGCAGCGGCAGGAATCATCAGGGCAAAGCCCAGACGAAACCCCTCGTGTTGCAGCGTGATGGCCTCGTCATAACGATCCGCCTTTAACAGGGAGGAAAACATGGGCAGCAAAGCCGTGCTGAGGGCCACCGCAATAATCCCCAGCGGCAGCTGATGAAACCGATCCGCATAATACAAATAGGAAATGGCCCCCGACGGCAATGTTGAGGCAAACATCATATCCACCAAAATGTTAATCTGATAAACCCCCGCCCCCAAAGCCGCCGGCCAGAACAAGCGCAGAAAACGCCGCAAAGAATCCCCGCAAGGCCGCCCCACCGGCCGCCCCCACAGGCCATGCCCATGCCGCCCCATCCCCCACAGGGCATACACCAGCTGCACCACCCCCGAAATCGTCACGGCCCACGCCATAATC
>JBILTX010000041.1:0-11375 GCA_044371315.1 Alphaproteobacteria bacterium
AGAACCCACCGCCCCCGATGCATCCCGAACGCTGAAAGTTAAAAACTACAACGACCAACCCCCAGATGTCCTAACCGCCCATTTGGTCACGGATGGCTTGTTTAACAATGCCATGGTGGTGACGGAATTTTCCAAAAGCTACATGGGCGATGATGTTAGCCTGACCCGTTGCATGGAGGCCTTGCGGGAGAAAACCGAGGCCATTCATGGCAATGATATGAAAAATATGGAAACCCTGCTGATGTCTCAGGCCTTGGCACTGGACACGATGTTTGCGGCGTTGGCCAGACGTGCCAAGCTGACGCTGGATCATCACATAGACATGGGGGATAAGGTTTTGCGGTTGGCACTGAAGGCCCAAAGTCAATGCCGCACCACGCTGGAAACCTTGGCGAATATCAAAAACCCGCAGCCGTATATTCAACACAACCGCGCCCAGTATCAACAGGTCAATAACGGCGCGACTCTCCCGCCGGAGGCCTGCCCCGCGCGGGAAAATCAAAAACAAACAAACGAACTATTGGATGCCCTCAATGCCCCAGAACGGCTGGACTTTAGCACGACGCAAACGACAATCAAAAGCCATCAAGACATGGAAACCGTGGCAGCGAAGCACCGGCCCTAAAACTCCTGAAGGCAAAGCCATCACCCAAAAGAACGCCCAAACACACGGCCTGCGGGGGGCATTGTGGCGGCAGTTGGCCAAGGTTTTGCGGGGGAAACACGATACCCCTTAAAAGCACACACCTCTTTCTGTTTGGAAACCATGGGGGTTTGGGGTAGATTAAGTTTTGTATAATCTTGTAACCATTCATAAAGTTCACCGATGACCAGCCTTCTTGCATGTTATGATCGGGAAAAGCCCGCCATGAATCTGGTGAAATCCAAAAAGCGCGTTGCGGATCATGGAGAGGTTTTCACCCCCGCGTGGATGGTGGAGGCTATGCTTGATCTCGTCAAGGGCGAAACAGAGCGCATTGACTCACGCTTTCTTGAGCCAGCCTGTGGTAGCGGCAATTTTCTCACCAAAATCCTACAGCGCAAGCTGGGGGCCGTTGAACACAAATACGGTCAGTCCGATTTTGAAAAGAAGCATTATGCTCTGTTTGGCGTGATGTGTATTTATGGCATTGAGCTTTTGTCCGATAATATCGCGGAATGCCGCGCTAATCTGCTTGATATTTTCGCCCAATACCTTGGGCTTGACGAAACAGACAGCCTCTATCGTGCGGCCAGCTTTGTGTTATCACTCAACCTCGTGCATGGCGATGCCCTGACCATGAGGGCCGGCGACGGCCAACCCATTACTTTTAGCGAATGGGGTTATCTTGGTAAGGGGAAGTTTCAGCGGCGGGATTTTCGCTTTGATGCCTTGACCAATGCCTCATCCTTCTGCACAAAAGATTCCCTGTTCGCCCATTTGGGAAAACATGACATTTTTAGACCCGTAAAACTATGGCCACCCATGAACGTGGGGGCGCTTGCCGACGTATGTCCTCTGGAGGACGCATGACGCAACCCGTGCCAGAGCAAAACCCCTTCACCCTGCGGGGACGTAACCCCGATGTTTTGACCTGCATTGCCAATCTCAGCAATGATGAGGTGTTTACCCCACCAGAATTTGCCAGCCGGATGTTGGACACGCTGGCCGCTGCTTGGGCGGCGGATCATCATGGGGCTGATTTATGGACCGATCCATCGGTGCGCTTTCTCGATCCCTTTGCCAAAAGTGGTATTTTTCTGCGGGAAATCACCAGCCGTCTGACCAAGGGCCTGGAAAACGCCATCCCTGATCTGCAGCAGCGCGTGGATCATATCCTGACCAAACAGGTCTTTGGTATTGGCATCACGCAGCTGACCAGCCTGCTGGCGCGACGCAGCGTGTATTGCAGCAAATTTGCCAACGGCCCCCATTCCATCGTCAAGTCTTTTGCCAGTGATCAAGGGAATATCTGGTTTGAGCGAACGGAACATGCTTGGGATGAAAACAAATGCCGCTATTGCGGGGCCCCTAGAATAATTTTTGATCGAGAAGACCATCGGGAAACTCACGCCTATGCCTTCATCCACACAGACGACATCAAAACCCGCATTAACGACATTTTTGGAGGCCCCATGCAGTTTGACGTAATTATTGGCAATCCGCCGTATCAGATGAAAGGCGGCGCAGGGGGCTCAAGCGATTCTTCGATTTACCATCTGTTTGTTGAGCAAGCGATGCGGTTAGAGCCCCGCTATCTCAGTATGGTTACCCCTGCGCGATGGTTGGCAGGCGGACGAGGCATGGATGGGTTCCGCGCCGAAATGCTGTCCGGAGGAAAATTACGAGAGCTTGTGGATTATCCCATTTCCAAAGACGTGTTTCCGGGGGTAGAGGTGAAAGGTGGTATTTCTTATTTTCTTTGGGATCATGGGCATAACGGCGTGTGTCATGTTACCACCATACGGGGGCGCGAAGTCATCGGCCCCGTTCCCCGTGCTCTTGATGAATTTGATGTTTTTGTTCGTGATTCACGCGCAGTGGATATTTTGCATAAGGTAAAAATTTTCCCTTGTAGGACTATGGACACAATTGTATCGAGTAGGGAGCCTTTTAAATTGGAATCTAACTTTGACGGATTTCATATGAACAAGAAAGAAGGCTCCATAGCTTTGTACCGAATAGCCGCCACTAAAAGACGGACTGATTGGATTATGCGTAATGCAATCATCAAAAATAGTCATCTTATTGACACTTGGAAAGTACTCCTTCCAAAGGCCGCTTCTGACGGAGGACAAAAAATTCCTGATATTGTGTTAGGTAAACCACTGGTTGTACCTCCTCCTTCTGTGTGTACTGGTTCATATTTGGTTATTTCGGCTGATTCAGAAGCGGAAGCACTCAGTATAGAATCATACTATGCAACTAAATTCTTTCGTTTTCTTGTATCTCTTAGGAAGATTACCCAAGATGCTTTCAGTCATATGTACACATGGGTTCCTCAACAATCATGGGATCGTCAATGGACGGATACAGAATTGTATGCCAAATATGGCCTGACACCAGAAGAGATTGAATACATAGAATCTGTCATCAAACCCATGAATCTTGGTGTTACCGATGACTGAACCCCAAAAGCCCATCCGCCTCACCCCGCCGCCCACAGGGTATACTGACTGGTTGGCCGATCTGAAAACCCGCATTCACAGTGCCCAACAACGCGCGGCACTGGCGGTGAACCGCGAATTATTGTTGCTGTACTGGCAGATTGGGGGTGATATCCTGAATCGGCAAGCCGAACAGGGCTGGGGGGCAAAGGTCATCGAGCGGCTGTCACAGGATTTGCGGGCAGCGTTCCCGGAAATGCAGGGGTTTTCCCCGCGTAATCTCAAATATATGCGTGCCTTTGCCGCAGCCTGGCCGGAGGAGGACTTTGTGCAAGGGGTGCTTGCACAATTGCCGTGGTATCATCATTTGGCGCTGCTGGACAAACTGCCTGGCCCTGAAACCCGCCGCTGGTATGCGGCCAAGGCCATTGAACATAACTGGTCACGCAATGTGCTGGTGATGCAAATTGAAACCCGTTTGTTGGAACGCAGCGGCAAGGCCGTGACCAATTTCGCCCTGACCTTGCCCAAGCCGCAATCCGATCTGGCGCAGGAAATGCTGAAAGACCCTTACTGTTTTGACTTCCTTGGCCTGACGGACGAGGCGCAGGAACGGGCGGTAGAACATGCGCTGATCAAACACGTTACCGAATTTCTTCTGGAACTTGGCGCGGGTTTTGCCTTTGTGGGGCGGCAGGTTCTTCTGGATGTGGGCGGTGATGCGTTCTTTATTGACCTGTTGTTTTATCACCTGAAACTACGCTGCTATGTGGTGGTGGAACTGAAGGGTGGTAAATTCAAGCCAGAGCATTTGGGACAGCTGGGTTTTTATCTGACCGCCGTGGACAGGCAGGTCAAAAGCGAGCAGGACAGCCCAACCCTTGGTCTGTTATTGTGTAAGAGCAAAAACAAGATCGTGGCCGAATATGCCTTGGGCGACAAGAGCCAACCCATGGGCATTGCGGAATACAAGCTACTGCAATCCTTACCAGAGCCTTTGCAAACCAACTTGCCCAGCATCGAACAGATCGAGCGGGAACTGGCAGGCCCCTATGCCTTTGAACAGGAAAACGATAACGATGACGAAAACGATTGACGAAATCCTTGCACCAAAGCCTGAGGCTCGGCCCCGCATCTATGCCTATACCATTGATGATGCCGCCCATGCGGGGTTGTTGAAAATTGGCCAGACGATACGCAATGTTAAACAGCGTGTGGCCGAGCAAACCAAAACCGCCGCCATCACGGCAACCATCGTCATAAACGAAAGTGCCGAACGCGACGACGGCAGCATATTCAGTGATCATGATGTGCGCACCGCCCTCAAGCGTAAAGGTTTTGAAAACACCACCTTAGAATGGGTGCGCTGCACGGTGAAGGATGTGCAGGCGATACTCATTGCCCTGCGCAAAGGCCAACCCATCGCGGGCACCCGCGATCAAAACTTTCCCCCACGGGCCGAACAACAAGCGGCGGTGGATAAGACGTTTTCCTATTTCCAGAGCCTCTGGGCTGAGAACAGCAAGGCCGCGCCGCGCTTTCTTTGGAATGCCAAGATGCGTTTCGGCAAAACCTTTACCGCCTACCAGTTAGCCAAAAAGCTGAACGCCAAGCGCGTTCTGGTTGTCACCTTCAAGCCTGCCGTGGAGGATGCTTGGCAAACCGATCTGGAAAGCCATCTGGATTTTGAGGGTTGGCAATACCTATCCCGTAATTCCAGCAGTGACCCCACGCAGGTGGAAAAGGACAAACCCCTAGTTTATTTTGGTTCATTTCAAGACTTGCTAGGCCGTGATCGTGCCACGGGCAGGATTAAGCCGCGCAACGAGTGGTTGCACGTGATCAATTGGGATCTGGTCATTTTTGATGAATACCACTTTGGTGCATGGCGCGAGACCGCCAAAGAATTGTTTGAGGGAGAAGAAGAAACCGTTGCCAAAAAAGAAACCCAACAGGAATATGCCGAAGGATTAGAGAGTCTCAATCAAGACCTTTCTGTCTCTTCCAATGTGTTTCTGCCCATCACCACACGGGCATACCTGTACCTTTCCGGCACGCCGTTCAAGGCACTGGCCACAGGAGAGTTCATCGAGGAACAAATTTTTAACTGGACATACACTGACGAACAGCGTGCCAAGGCCGCGTTTGCTAAAGAACACCCCAGCAAGCGCAATCCTTATGGCGCGTTGCCGCAAATGCGGCTGTTGACCTATAAAATGCCCGAAGAACTTCTGGCGATTGCCACAGAAGGAGAGTTTGATGAGTTTGATCTGAATGCTTTTTTTGAAGCCTCCGGTGAAGGTAAAAAAGCAATCTTCAAACACAAAAGTGACGTTCAGAAATGGCTGGACATTATTCGCGGTCAGTATGCCCCCAAGTCGCATGAGTATCTGAAAACCGGCACTCCTGCGCCCTTTCCGTATTCAGATGTGCGGTTATTGCCGTATTTGCAGCACTCGTTCTGGTTTTTGCCCAATGTGGCGGCTTGCCATGCCATGGCCAACCTGTTGGAAGAGCGACACAATACCTTCTGGCACGACTATACGGTAATCGTGGCAGCGGGAACACAGGCGGGCATCGGTCTAAATGCCCTGCCGCCAGTGCGTCAGGCCATGGGCAGCGGCTTTAACACCAAAACCATTACACTGTCTTGCGGCAAATTGACCACGGGCGTCACCGTACCTCAATGGTCAAGCATCCTGATGCTGCGTAACCTGAAAAGTCCAGAAACCTATTTTCAGGCAGCCTTTCGCGTGCAGTCACCGTGGAGCATCAAAAACCCCAATGGCGACAACCCCAATGAGGAAGAAAACCTGAAACCCGTATGTTTCGTGTTTGATTTTGCACCAACCCGTGCGCTGCGACAGCTGAGTGACTATGGCATCGGCCTTGCGCCGGACGAAGCGAATCCGGAAGCCGCCGTGCGCGAACTGGTCAGTTTTCTTCCTGTTTTAGCTTATGATGGCGCAAATATGACCCAAATCGATGCCGGCGGCATTCTAGACATTGCTATGGCTGGAACCGCAGGCACCTTGCTTGCTCGCAAATGGGAAAGTCCCTTGCTGGTGAATGTAGACAACGACACGCTGCGGCGCATCCTTGAAAATGAAGAAGCCATGCAAGCCGTCGAGCGCATCGAGGGCTGGCGGGCCCTAGGCGACAACATTATTGAAACCATCATCAATAAGGGCGAAAAGATCAAAAAACTTAAAAATAAAGCCACAGAAGGCACGTTGACAACCAAGGAGAAGAACGAACTGACGACTGAGGAAAAAGACTTCAAGAACAAACGTAAGCTGGTGCAAGAAAAACTCATCAAATTTGCTACGCGCATTCCAGCTTTTATGTATCTGACTGACTTCCGCGAAAATACCTTGCAGGATGTTATCAGCAAAATTGAACCCGATTTATTCCGTATTGTGACTGGCCTGACGGTGCGGGACTTTCACCTACTGGTGAAGTTGCGCGTGTTTAACACAGAGCAAATGAACCAAGCAGTGTTTGCATTTCGACGGTATGAAGACGCCTCGCTGCACTATACGGGGATCCAAAGCCATAAAGGTCTTAGGTATACTGGAGGCTATGATACTGTTATTGCCAGAGATGTAAAAGATAAAGATCTATGACAAGTATCTTCCTGATTAACCCACCCCCCCCCCGCCTCAAACATCGCCCTTGTCGCCGTTTGGACGGAGTGACGCACAGGATCCAAATCAATGCGGGCATAAATCTCGGTGGCCCGCATGGATTTATGGCCTAAACTTTTACCGATGACGAAGCCATTGGCCCCCGTGGCGGCCTGCCAGCTGCCGAGGGTTCGCCGCAGGTCATGAATACGCACATCCTGCAATTCTGCCCGTTGTAACAGGCGTTGCCAGCCTTTTTTGGGGTCTTGCAAATGGCCGCTGGCCCCTGTGCTGGGAAACACCCATGTGGATTGCCCATAGTGCTGCTCTCGGGCGGTTAAAATCTGCGCGGCCTCGGATGATAAAACAACCCGCTGCGATTCCCCGTTTTTTGTTTCAGGAATCCGCCATTCCCCCCGCGTTAAATCAATCTGATCCCACCGCATAGCCAAAACGTTGGCTTTTCGGGCCCCCGTCAATAACGACAGCAAAATATAATCGCGCAGGGTATCGTTTTCCTCTTGTTGCAGAGCCTGAAAAAAACGGGGTAATTCTTCCGACGTTAAAAAACGATCACGGGACTGCAATTTGAATTTTTTAATTTTGGCGGGATTGTTGCCAGATAAATATCCCCATTCGATGGCTTTAGATAAAACCGATGCCACAATGTCGATGACGCGGTTGGCGGATGTTTTCCCGCTGGTTGCCCCAAGATTGGTGTGGAAATCCTGAACCGTGATGCGCGTAATGTCAGAAAGTTTTTTGGCCCCTAAAGGGGTTTTGATATGGCGTGCATATTGTTCCTGATCAAACCACGCTGCCTTTTTATGGGGCAAGGCATGTTTTTCCAGATACACCTGAAAAAAATCGTCAAAGGTCAATTCTTTGCGTTTGCTGTTAATGGCCTCCCTCGGGTTGTTGCCTTGGGCGATGTCGTTATTGAAAGCCTCGGCCTGTTTTCTGGCCTGTTCGATGGTCAAATCATCAAAACGGCCCAAGGTGATACGGACGGGCTTGTCATTCACTTTGCGATACAACATGAACGTTTTGGTGCCTGATGGAAATACAGACAAACACAGCCCACGGATTTTGGTGTCATGCACATAATATCGCTGGGGCTGCGGCGACAGACCATCCAAGGCCTTTTGGGTGAAGTTGAGTTTGATCGTTGCCATGGGATCCCACGTTGTTTTTCTGTGTGCTACCTATGTGCTACCATAGAGGTGTATTTTGGTCAATATGGGTTAAGATTGATTAAGGGCTGACCGCAAATATAGTATTGTTATTTTTGATGAAATTAATAATCATAGCGTTAGATAAAACACAAAACCTTTACGTTGACATCGTAGAGGTCCGTGGTTCGAGACCACGTACGCCCACCAGAAACATCCCCCCACAAAAATCCATTGCAGGCACCCCCCGCGTCTTGATATAGCTGAAGGGAAATTTTAGGCAGAGTCACCCACCATGACGGATTCTTTTTGTTTTACGCCCGACAATGCAGAAACGGCCCGTGTGATTTTGTCCCGCTATCCTGCCAATCGCAAACAAAGTGCCCTGCTGCCATTTTTGGATTTGGCCCAGCGCCAGAATGGGGGGTGGTTGTCCCCGCCGGTTCTGGGTTTTTTGGCTGAAACGCTGGATGTTCCTGAAATTAAGGTGTACGAGGTTGCATCCTTTTACACCATGTTCAACCTGAAACCTGTTGGGCGTTACCACCTGCAATTTTGCCGCACCACGCCGTGCTGGCTGAGGGGAGCGGAGACCATCGAAAACGCCGTTTCCACACACCTGAACGCCCGCATGGGGGAAACCACCCCCGATGGCCTCTTCACCCTGTCCCGTGTGGAATGTTTGGGGGCCTGTGTGAATGCCCCCGTCCTGCAAGTGAATGATGATTTTTACGAGGATCTGACGGAAACCACCGTCATCACCCTGCTTGATGACCTGGCGCAAGGCCGCCAACCCACGGTGGGCACCCAAGTCAAACGCCAAACCTCCGCCCCCCTCGTGGGACGCTGCACGTTGGTGTCTTAAAAAAAACCAGCGCCCCTTTTAGACGGCCTTTTTAGACGGTTGCAAACCCAAACGAATCTGATAGGGTTCTGGCCCTAAGATTTGAGCGTTTTTTCAGAGGGTATCATGGCTTACGATTACGATCTGGCAATTATTGGAGCAGGCCCTGGGGGGTATGTGGCGGCCATTAAAGCGGCGCAGTTGGGCATGAAGGTTGTCTGTATCGACAAACGGCCAACGCTGGGGGGAACCTGTTTGAATGTGGGGTGTATTCCGTCAAAAGCTTTGCTCCAATCCTCAGAAAAATTTCATGAGGCGCGTCATAGCCTCAGTGATCACGGCATTCAGACGGGATCTGTGACTCTGGACCTGCCCACCCTTTTGGGGCGCAAGGATAAAGTGGTCGGGGATTTGACCAAAGGGATTGCCTTTTTGTTTAAAAAAAATGGCGTGACCTTTGTTCAGGGCGCCGCCTCGTTCGTTGATGCCCACACCTTGGCGGTTGAGGGACAATCCCCCATAACGGCCAAAAACATTATGATTGCCACAGGGTCCGAGGCCATCGCCCTGCCCTTTGCCCCCTTTGATGAAACCATTGTGGTCTCCTCCACAGGGGCCCTGAACCTGCCCAAAGTCCCCCAAACCATGGCCGTCATCGGCGGGGGCTATATTGGGCTGGAATTGGGATGTGTGTGGCAGCGATTGGGGGCCACCGTCACAGTGATTGAGGCCTCGGATCGGATTTTGCCCGCCATGGATCCTGATATCAGCAAGGATATGCATACGATTCTCAGCAAACAGGGCCTGACCTTAAAAACCAAAACCGCCGTGAAAGCCATAGACAACACAGGGAAAAATGCCGCCATAACCTTGGATTCTGGAGAAAGCTTGGTGGTGGATGTGGTGCTGATTGCTGTGGGACGTCGGGCCTATACGGGGGGGCTGAATCTCTCCGCCGTGGGTCTGAAAACCGATGATCGGGGGCGCATTCCTGTTAACGATCATTTTGCCACCGCTGTGCCCAACGTTTATGCCATTGGGGATGTCATTGCCGGCCCCATGCTGGCCCACAAAGCCGAGGAAGAAGGCGTGGCCTGCGTCGAAAGGCTGGCCGGACAAAAACCCCATATCAATTACAATGCCATTCCTGGTGTGGTGTATACGTGGCCCGAGGCCGCCACGGTGGGCTATACCGAAGACGAGCTGAAAGCCAAAGGCATTCCCTACACCGTTGGAAAGTTCCCTTTTGCCGCCAACTCTCGCGCCAAAGCCACGGGCAACACCGTGGGTTTTGTCAAATTGCTGGCCCATAAGGATCATGACCGTCTGCTGGGGGCCCATATTTTGGGACCCGATGCGGGCACGATGATTGCCGAGCTGGCCTTGGCCATAGAATTCGGGGCCTCCTCTGAAGACATTGCCCGAACCTGCCACGCCCATCCCACCCTGAATGAAGCTGTCAAAGAAGCCGCCCTTGCCTGCTTTGCCAAGCCGATTCATGTTTAGTGGGGGCATGATTCTGCTTTCCATCGTTCCCTGTCTGCATTTCGTATGATAAAGTGGGTCCTCTCCTAAAAAACCTTTGGATGTTTCATGTACCAAAAAACCACTGAGGACGTCACCGTTTCCGTCGATTTGACCTATTCCGAAGAGCATTCCGATCCCGACGAACACACCTTTGTTTGGCTTTACCGCATCGCCATTGAAAATGGACGCCCCTCGCCGGTGAAGCTATGCAACCGCTTTTGGCGCATCGTTGATGAAACAGGCCATTTGGAAGAGGTCTCTGGCCCCGGCGTTGTTGGCCAACAACCTGTGATTCCCTCGGGGGAACGCTTTGAATACATCAGCGGGGCCCCCTTAAAAACCCCCTCGGGGATTATGGAGGGGTATTACAGCATGATGGACATCGACGGGAATCTTTTTACCGTGGACATCCCCTCGTTTTCTTTGGATAGTCCCTACGCTGCCAAGATTTTTCATTAAAAAAGGAACCGCATCATGGATCGTTTTTTAACCCTCGAGCCCGTCAGGGCCACAGAGTACGCCGCCTTAGCCTCCGCCAGATGGGTTGGCCGCGGGGATGAAAAGGCCGCTGATGCCGCCGCCGTGGCCGCCATGCGGGCCGCCCTGAACACCATGCCCATTGATGGCACGGTGGTCATCGGGGAAGGCGAACGCGACGAAGCCCCCATGCTGTATATCGGCGAAAAGGTGGGCTTGGGCGGCACATCCGTGGACATTGCGCTGGACCCGCTGGAGGGCACAACCCTAACCGCCCAGGGCAATTTTAACGCCATGACCGTCATTGCGCTGGCGCCCCAGGGGGGCTTTTTGGCGGCGCCGGATGTGTATATGGAAAAATTGGCCGCAGGCCCCGATGTGCCGGCCGAGGCTTTGTCTTTGAACAACAGCCTCGCCACCAACCTGAACAACGTGGCGGATGCCAAAGGCGTTCCCCTGCAGGATTTGGTGGTGTGTCTGCTGAATCGCCCCCGCCATGCCGAGCAAATCGCCCAAGTTCGGGCGCTGGGATGCCGCATCATCCTGATTCAGGATGGGGATGTCAGCGCGGTGATTGCCACGGCGCAACCCGAAAGCTCCATCGACGTTTACATGGGCACAGGGGGTGCGCCTGAGGGGGTT
>JBILTX010000043.1:0-11050 GCA_044371315.1 Alphaproteobacteria bacterium
CGGCTTTTCATGGCTTTTATGGCCCGCGTCATGGTGCCATAAAACTGACCGGCATAGGTGGTGATCAAAAATCGCAGGTACGGTTCATCGTCCAGCCACCCACGGTCGGCCTCTGCGGGGCCATAACGAGCCGACAGAGCGGCCAAAAAATCCCTTTTGTGACCCTCGGCCAGCGAGACCAGATGATTTTCCACATCGCTGATGGCCGATACAAAACGCAAAACAACGGTATCGGGTAGGGGCATAAAACTATCCTATAAATATACATATAAAACAAACATCTAAAAGCAGCAGGGGAGAGCAGGGGAGAGGGGTGCAAACCATAAAAAACCAAACTATGCCGTCAAAATAAAATCCGTGAATCATCCTTATCCTTTAAAAAAAACGCACCCCTCGCCGCTGCCCCGTGGGAACAGACGATCACCACCCGTGATCGTTCTGCCCCCACGGCCCTAGCGTTGTTACACGTTAAAGTTCAGCAGCTTGATGGACCGTGTGTTCACCACGGCGCCGCCCACCCGTTTGACGGCATAAAACATCACGTTGGGCTTGGCGGTATAGGGATCCCGCAAAACGCTGATGTCTGTGCGATCCGCAATGGTATAGGTGGTGCGAACATCCCCAAAGGCCACGGACAAACTGCCCGCCGCTCTGTTTGGCATCTGTTCAATCAACACCACGGGATAGCCCAGCAGGGTTGTGCTGGTTTTGCCATCCAGTGCGGGCTGCCACAGATATTGACCTGTGCTGTCCTTGAATGTCCGGATATCCGACAATAGGGAGCGATTCATCAACCACACCGCATTGTCCATATACCGTCTTTCCAGCGACAACATCAAACGCACCAGAATATCCCCCGGATTTGTGGTGGCAAACGCCCCAGCAACACCGGTTTTCAGCTGTTCAATCTGGCCCGTCGCTGTTCCAGCGGGATGGGTCAAAATGCCTTTGGGTTGTCCCGTTCCCGTACCACTGATAAAGGCCGTTTGTTCCAGAAGACCCATATTTTCCGCAATTTTCTCAGCAATCCAGCTTTCCACATCAAAGGCCGCATCATCCAGCAAACGCTGCGTGATTTTGGGATGCGCGAACAGTTCATGCACCGGAATGTTGATTTTTTGGATGGTCGATGTGTTGGTTTCCGGACGCGCCGCTGTCTCCGCCGCCCACGCCGCCGCGGTTAGGGTATCATCCACCACCACATCAACGCTATCGTTGCTGATGGTAATGACACGCGACAAACTGCGAAACGGCGTGTTGGCATCAATGGCCTTCACAATCTCCTCGTGCAGGCGGCTGGGCACCAAAAATCCCCCATCCACCCCCGATGTGGCAGACATGGCTTTGGTTTGCCAAGACAACAAACCGTCATCCTGACCGGTTTTTAAAAAACGACGAAAGGCCGCCTTGTGCTGCAGCGCCTCTTCGTTGTCGCTGCTGGCAAAGGTTTCCGTGGGCACCCCGCGGGCGGAACGCTTTTGGGCGTTGGCCAGCGTTTGCATTTTTTGCTCTAACCGATCAATTTCACCGTTCAGGCGACGCATTTTTTCCTCAACCAGGGGATCTGTGGCCTGTTTTTTGCTTAAATCCCGCTGACGTTCATCGTTGGTTTCACAAAAAACCTCATAAACGTGACCCATGTCATCGTTTAAGGCCTTGATCTCAAAAGGGCTGTCTGATGGATTCATAGTGGTAACTCCTAAAAAATAAAATGAAAAAAATTCCCCGAATGACCTGAAACCATCCAGACCATTGCTGTCGCTAAAACAAAGCAGGGAAACAAAAAAGGCCCCCAAAAGGGAGCCAAGCACGCAAAGAGGCAAAACGCCCCTTTATCGTTTCTTTATACCGATTTTTCTAAACGCTGTAAAGATGGGGGCACATTTTTTTCTTCCCCCTACAGCGGAAAAAACTCAGGATAGACCCTGAGTGCCCAAAACATCGAAGACTAAGCCTAGCGGATCCATATCAAATACCATTCTTTAGGCCAATAGAAAATGCAAAACCATGCTATAAAAAATCTTACGTTAACCTATACACCAAGAATTTCCTGTAACCTGTAACCTGTATGCTGACATCGTTTTATCATAGCCTTCTTCATCGCGGCATCGTGTCCCCTGGGTTTCCACGGCGTTGTCGGTATGTCGTCTTTGCCATGATTCCCCTGTATTTTTTCCTGTGGGGGGAGGGGATTGTGAAAAACATCAACGCCCCCTATCCCACCAAAGACATTTTGTGTGATTTTAAGGCGTTTTATACCGCAGGACAACTGGCGCAGGAAGGAACCCCCACGCTGGCCTATGACTATGAAGCGCATAAACAAAAGCAGCGCCTTTTGGAGGGGGAAGGCAGCACCGCCCCCTATATCCAATTTCCCTATCCGCCGTATTTTTTGGCGTTTTCTCAGCTTTTTGCCGGTGTTTCTTATCTTCAGGCCCTTGTTTTATGGCAACTGGGCAGTTTGGCCGTGGCCATGCTGGTTATGCACCGCCTTTTGCCACGCCCTGAAACCCTTGTCATTGCGCTGGCGTCCCCTGTGTATCTTGCCAACTTTGCCCATGGACAAACGGCTTTTTTGACGGCGACGTTAATGGGATCCTTTTTGCTGACTTTGGAAAAACGTCCGACCTTGGCGGGTGTTTTTGCCGGATTGCTGGTGTATAAATTCCAATTTGGCCTGCTCATTCCCGTGGCCCTGATGATGGGGGGATATTGGAAAACCATTCTCAGTGCCCTTTGCACCGTGGCTCTTATGACCCTTGGCGTGACCGCTTTGTATGGTCAGGAGATTTGGCCCGCTTTTTTCCATAATGTTTTAAACCAAATGCGTTATTTTGAAAAATCGGATGAACAGCTGGATATGATTCACAGTCTGTTTTCCTTTGTCCATCATACCTTGGGCGCAAGCAAGGGGCTGGCCTACGCCGCCCAAGGCGTTGTTCAAATTGGGGTTCTTAGCGTCATTCTGTGGTTGTGGCGCAAAAGCAATCCTGCGCCCTATACCCTGAAGGCCGCTGTTTTGGCCGCAGGCTCTTTGCTGATGACCCCGTATCTTATGGATTATGATTTGTTTGTGCTGCTGCCGGCCTTGGTGTTGATGGGGCGGTACCAGACAGACAGGGGGTTTGTGCCTTATGGACAAGGCATCCTCATCCTGCTGTGGGTGATGTGTGCCTTTGCACGGAACCTTTATAAAATGACCGACATTCCCTTTGGGTTTCTGACCCTGCTGGGGGCGTTTCTTTTTGCCATCTATTTGGTGAAACATGCCCAGATTCGCCATGAAAAATCCCTAGCCTTTTGAGGCAAGCTGGGCTATGGTGGGCCTGTTTTTTCTCAATTCAAAAAATTTTTTCTTAGGGATCTCTCATGCAGGTTTTTTACGATCACGATGCCAACCTCGACCTTATCACGGGTAAAACCATTGCCATCATTGGTTATGGCAGCCAAGGCCACGCCCACGCCCTGAACCTGCGGGACAGCGGTGTCAAAAATGTTATCATCGGCCTGCAAAATGGATCGCGCAGCGCGGCGCGGGCTCAGGCCGATGGGTTTAAGGTTGTCACCCCCGCCGAAGCGGCCAAAACCGCCGATATCACCATGATTTTGGTGCCTGATGAAAAACACGGCGATTTGTACACGCAGGATTTGGCCCAAAACCTGAAAAAAGGCGCCACGCTGGCCTTTGCCCACGGATTTAGCGTGCATTTTGGCACCATCGTGCCCCGCGCCGATTTGGACGTCATCATGGTTGCCCCCAAGGGCCCCGGCCACACCGTGCGCGGCGAATTTTCAAAAGGTGGCGGCGTGCCCTGTTTGATTGCCGTTTATCAAAATGCATCCGGTCACGCGCTGGACATCGCCAAGGCCTACGCCAAAGGCGTGGGCGGCGGTAAATCCGGCATGATCGAAACCACATTCCGCAACGAATGCGAAACGGATTTGTTCGGGGAACAGGCCGTTTTGTGCGGCGGTGTCTCCGCCCTGATCAAGGCGGGTTATGAAACGTTGGTTGAGGCCGGATATCCCGAAGAACTGGCCTATTTCGAATGCCTGCACGAGGTAAAACTGATTGTGGATCTGATTTACGAGGGCGGATTAAGCAACATGCGCTATTCCATCTCCAACACCGCAGAATACGGCGATTACAAAGCTGGCCCGCGCATTGTGACGGACAAAACCAAGAAAGAAATGAAAAAACTGCTCACCGAAATTCAAACGGGCCAGTTTGCACGGGATTGGATTTCTGAAAACCAAACCGGCGCCCTGTCGTTTAAGGCCACCCGCCGCATCGAGCAGGAACACCCCATTGAAACCGTGGGCCAACGCCTCCGCGCCATGATGCCATGGATCAAGAAAAAGCCCCTGGTGGCGGAATCTGAGCGGCAGGTGGCTTAGGGACTCTCTTCTTCCCTCCCTCTTCCCCCAAGGGGAGGGGAGGGGAAGGGAAATTCACAAAAGATTTACCGCCGATGCAATGGCTTGTACGCCCGAGGGGTTTCCCCGATGTAACGCTGACGGGGGCGGCTGATGCGCTGGGCGGGATCTTCGATCATTTCTTTCCATTGGCCAATCCACCCCACGGTGCGGGCCATGGCAAACAGAACAGTGAACATGGACACGGGAAAGCCCATGGCTTTTAGGATAATGCCTGAATAAAAATCCACGTTGGGATAGAGTTTTTTCTCGATGAAATAGGGGTCTTCCAGCGCGATGCGCTCCAGCTCCATAGCCAATTTCAGCTGTTCGTTGTCGCCAACGCCCAGCGCGTCCAGAACCTCGTGACAGGTTTTGCGCATGACGGTGGCGCGGGGGTCAAAGTTTTTATATACGCGGTGACCAAAGCCCATCAGGCGGAACGGATCGTCTTTATCCTTGGCCCGTTTGATAAATTCGGGGATGTTTTTCACACTGCCGATCTGATCCAGCATTTTTAAAACCGCCTCGTTGGCGCCCCCGTGGGCCGGACCCCACAGAGAGGCAATTCCGGCCGCGATACACGCAAACGGATTCGCCCCTGTGGACCCTGCCAAACGCACCGTCGATGTTGATGCGTTTTGTTCATGATCCGCATGCAAAATGAAAATCCGGTCCATGGCGCGGGCCATGACGGGATTGACATTATAGGCCTCGCACGGGACGGAAAAGGTCATATGCAAAAAATTTTCCGCGTAGGACAATTCATTTCTGGGATACACAAAGGGCTGGCCAATGGAATACTTATAGGCCATAGCCGCCAAGGTGGGCATTTTGGCAATCAAACGATGGGACGCAATGGTGCGTTGTTTGGGATCATGAATGTCCAAACTGTCGTGATAAAACGCCGATAGGGCACCCACAACGCCGCACATCACGGCCATGGGGTGGGCATCACGACGAAAACCTTTAAAAAAATTATGAATTTGCTCGTGCACCATGGTGTGGCGGGTGATGGAATACAAAAAGTCTTTCTTTTCCGCCGGATTGGGCAAATCGCCATTTAGCAGCAAATACGACACATCCATAAAATCGCTGTGTTCCGCCAGATCCTCAATGGCATAGCCACGGTGGCTGAGGATCCCCTCGTCCCCATCAATAAAGGTGATGGTGGAATCACAGCTGGCGGTGGAGGTAAAGCCCGGATCAAAGGTAAAATACCCCGTATCCCCATAAAGTTTCCGCACATCGATAACATCGGGGCCCTGTGTGCCCTTGAGAATCGGAAAGTCAAACTGCCGCCCTGTTTGGTGGTCAATCAGGGTCACATACCCCTTATCCGTGGTGTTGGTGTTGGCGGGGGCGTCTTTTTTGGGTATGGCCGTCATAACGTTTTCCCTGAGATGGCTATGGTTTGAATCCGATCATGAAGGAAATCATGTTGCATTGCAACAGAATATCATAGAATTGGTTAACAAAGGATGGATTCACAGATGCTCAAAAACCCTCTTGCACCCCACCTTAAAAAAGTATAAAGTGGGTTTTGAAAGTGGGGCAGGTTCTGTCCCACTTTTTTTTATGGTTTTTTGTTTTGGGATTATGCGTCTTTCGGATCTTTCGGATACCTTGACCGCCGACATTCAGGATTTGCTGAACAGTGCCGGCTATACCTTGGTACGCGCCAAAAAAATGGGCAGCCAGCGTCATCCCACGTTGCAGATTATGATGGACCGCACCGACGGTGCCCCCATCACGGTGGAGGATTGCGAGGCCGTCAATCGCCTACTCGACCCCCTGTTTTCCGTGCATGATCCATGGCCAGAGGCGTATCAGCTAGAGGTTAGCTCCCCCGGGCTGGACCGCCCATTGATTTTGCCACAGGATTTTGTACGCTTTGTGGGGCAGCGGGTAAAGGTTCGCCTATCCCCCCCCATCGAGGGCCGCCGCAAGCTGGAGGGGGTTTTGGATGCCGAAACCACACCCCAAATCATTGTGATCCGTCTGGACGATCACACCCTGTGGCGCGTGCCCTATGATGTGCTGCAAGAGGCCCGCATCGTCATCACCGATGCCATGATTGCCGAGGAAATGAAAAAAAGGGGGGCGGCATGATCGGCTCTGGCTTGGGATGTTTCCGGCAATCTTCCTTTTGCTTTGATTTTTTTGAACGCTTATGATAACAAAGGTGTCTTATGATGTATCCAACCCCTTCTGATATCCTTCACATTGCCGAGTCTGTGGCGCGGGAAAAGGAAATTGACCGCGAACAGGTGCTAGAGGCCCTGGAGCTGGCCATTCAAAAAGCCGGTCGCACGAAATACGGCCAAGAGCATGATATCCGCGCGGAAATCGACCGGAAATCCGGACAAATTTCCCTGCGTCGCTATCGTGAAGTGGTGGATGTGATCGAATTTGAACAATCCCAGCTGACCGTGGCCGAGGCCGCCCGTTACAAACCCGATGCCGTCATCGGGGATGTTTTGGTGGATGAATTGCCCCCGCTGGATTTTGGCCGTATTGCCACCCAAACCGCCAAACAAATTGTCCTGCAAAAGGTGCGCGAGGCCGAGCGTGGCCGCCAATTTGACGAATTCAAAGACCGCGTGGGCGAAATCGTCACCGGCATTGTCCGCCGCGTTGAATTTGGCAACCTGATTGTGGATTTGGGACGGGCAGAGGCCATGTTGCGTCGGGATCAACTGATCCCCCGCGAAACCTATCGCCGCGGCGACCGCGTGCGGGCCTATATCATGGACCTGCGGCCCGAGGCACGGGGGCCCCAAATTATCCTCTCCCGCACACACAGCGGCTTTATGGCCGCCCTGTTTGCCCAAGAGGTGCCAGAGATTTATGAGGGTCTGATTCAAATCAAATCCATCGCCCGCGACCCGGGCAGCCGCGCGAAAATGATCGTGCACACCGATGATCCCACCATTGATCCCATGGGGTCCTGTGTGGGGATGCGGGGCAGCCGTGTTCAGGCCGTGGTCAATGAACTGCACGGCGAAAAAATTGATATTATTCCGTGGGATGATGACGTGGCCAAATTGGTGGTTCGCGCACTGGCCCCCGCCCAAGTCACTAAGGTGATTTTGGATGAAGAAAACAATCGGATCGAGGCTGTTGTTGTGGACGATCAACTGAGCCAAGCCATCGGCCGGCGGGGTCAGAACGTGCGTTTGGCCTCTCAGCTGTTGGGCGTGGGCATTGACGTGATGACCGAAAGCGATGAATCCGAGAAGCGTTTGAAAGATATGAAAGAAAAATCCTCCCACTTCAAAGAGGCTTTGGACGTGGATGACGTCATTGCCCACCTGCTGGTGGTGGAGGGCTTTAACACCGCCGAGGACATTGCCGAGGTTGACCCCGCCGAGCTAGAGGCCATCGAGGGCTTTGATGCCAACGTGGCCGCGCAGTTGATCGAGCGGGCGCAGGTCTGGCAAGATAAAAAACATCAGGCTTTCCTGAAAAAACGCAAAGATATGGGCATCGAAGAAGAACTGATCACCGTGGCCGGCTTAACGCCGGATTTGGTCATGGTTCTGGCAGAACATGGCATTACCACGCTGGATGCCTTGGCCGATTTGGCGGCGGATGAGTTGGTGGACCTGTTGGGATCCCAGATCATTCGTCAAGATGAAGCGGAAAACGTGATTATGGCAGCCCGCGCCCATTGGTTCGAGGGCGGAGACGCCGCCGTGGGTGCCGCATAATTGGGCCCCACGGGATAAAGATAACATCAACAGGATTGGCATGACGGACGAAAAAAAACCAGGCACCACAACGCTTCACCTGTCCACAGGAACCCTGCGGGGTGGACCTGCGCCTCTTGGGCGCGGGGGCGTGCTTTCGCGGGGCCCTGCCTCCCCTACGGTGACGGTTCAGATCAAACGGAAACGGCCCACCATCGGGATTCCCCAAGA
The DNA here is from genome assembly GCA_044371315.1 of Alphaproteobacteria bacterium. Taxonomy (GTDB): domain Bacteria; phylum Pseudomonadota; class Alphaproteobacteria; order JAJTHO01; family CANGYM01; genus CANGYM01. Next base: position 8,340 of record JBILTX010000043.1, read on the forward strand.
CAAAGCCCCATCATCGGCCCCTAAGCCTGAGGACATCCCCGTCTCTGCACCGGTGGAAACCACGCCTGCCCCTGTGCGCAAAACGCTGTCTGTGCCTGCGGCCAAAACTGGATCAACCTTAACCGAGGACGAGCGTCGCGCCCGCCAACAGGCCCTGAGTCAAAACCCTGTTTTTGACGCCCCCGCCGATACAGACCTGCGGACCCTGCGGGTGATTAAGCCCAAACGGGAAGAAGAACCAACCCCTGAGGCCAGCGAGCCCGCCCCCACGCCTGTTGACGTCGCGCCCGAAGCGCCTGAACCCAAAAAAGAAGCCCCCGCCGTGCCCGCACGTCCCAAGGTTGGGGTGTTTACCTCTGAGCCTTTGGTGACCCTGCGCCGTGTGGTGCGTCCTTTGGAAAAAGCGGGATTAACCAAAGACGAGCGGGCGGCTTTGGACCGCAAAACAGCAACTGGCGGCGCAGCACCTTCTGCAACCACACCGGCAACCCCTGCGCGTCGCCCCTTGGACGCCACCAAGCCCGCGGAATGGCCAGACAAAACAGCGGATCGCAAAAGCAAAAAAGAGGATGACGAAGCCGCCGCCACGGCCAAGGCCGCATTAAACAACCGTCGCCAGCGCAAAATGACCATCACCTCGGCCCTGAAAGAGGCCTTGGTGGAGGAAGAAGCCAAAGCTGTTCCCGTGATCGGCCTGAAAAAACGCCGCAAAGTCACACGCGGGCCCCAGCCCCCTGTGGAAAAATTAAAGCGCACAGTGGTGATCCCTGAAACCATTGCCCTGCAAGATTTAGCCAACCGCATGAGCGAGCGGTCCGTGGATGTCATTAAGGTCCTGATGAAAATGGGCATGATGGTGACGCCGCAGCAAACGTTGGATGCGGAAACGGCGGAATTGGTGGTTTCCGAAATGGGCCACACACCGGTGAGGGTGTCTGAGGAAGACGTTGAGCAGGGCTTGGTTCTGGACACCGCTGCGGAAAAATTACCCCGCGCCCCTGTGGTGACCATTATGGGGCATGTGGACCACGGGAAAACCTCGCTGCTGGATGCCCTGCGTCAAACGGATGTGGCCTCTGGCGAGGCCGGCGGCATTACCCAACATATCGGGGCGTATAAGGTCGAGCTTTCCTCTGGCAAGTCCATTGTGTTTCTGGATACCCCTGGGCACGAGGCCTTTACGGCCATGCGGGCCCGCGGCGCCCACGTCACGGATGTGGTGGTGTTGGTAGTGGCCGCTGATGACAGCGTGATGCCCCAAACCATTGAGGCTATCTCCCACGCCAAGGCTGCCGGTGTGCCCATCATTGTGGCCATCAACAAAATTGACAAACCCGAAGCGCGTCCGGACAAAGTGAAAACCGAGCTGCTCTCCCACGGCATTGTGGTTGAGGATTTGGGCGGCGATGTCCTGTCCATCGAGGTGTCGGCCAAGAAAAAAACCGGCCTGCTGGCCCTAGAAGAGGCCATTTTGCTGCAAGCGGAAATCATGGATCTACGCGCCCGCACCGAGGGTTCTGCCCAAGGAACGGTTTTAGAGGCGCGGATGGATCAGGGCCTCGGCCCCGTCGCATCGGTTTTGGTTCAGGAAGGCACATTGTCCATCGGCGATATTTTTGTCAGTGGCACCCGCTGGGGCCGCGTTCGCGCCCTGATCGACAGCCGCGGCACCCGCATTCGTGAAGCCGGCCCCGCCACACCGGTGGAGGTCCTAGGATCCCAAGGTGTTCCCGAAGCGGGTGATGATTTTGTGATTGTCCCTGACGAAGCCAAAGCGCGGGAAATTTCCGAATATCGGGATCGCAAACGCAAAACGGCTTCGGTCAAAACCGGCGAAACGTCCGTTTCAGACATTTTTGCCAAATACCAATCCGATGCCACCATGCGTACATTGTCCCTGATCATTCGGGGTGATGTTCAGGGATCGGTTGAGGCCATCAAGGGCAGCCTAGAAAAAATCATCAGCGATGAAATGAAAATTGACGTTATCACCGCCGGCGTGGGGGCCATTTCAGAATCGGATGTGACGCTGGCCAAATCCTCCGGCGCGTTGATTATCGGCTTTAACGTGCGGGCCAACCCGTCTGCCCGTGAACTGGCCAAAAAAGAGGCTGTGGACATTCGCTATTATTCCATCATCTATGATGTGGTGGATGCCATGCGCGAAGCGGCCTCCAGCTTGCTCTCGCCCGAGCAAAAGGAAACCTTCCTTGGTTACGCCGAAATCCGCCAAGTCTTCGATGTGTCCAAAGTCGGCAAAGTGGCCGGATGTATGGTCACCGAGGGGATCATCAAACGCGGCTGTGGCGTGCGGTTGCTGCGGGATAACGTGGTCATTCACCAAGGCAGCCTGAAAACCCTAAAACGCCACAAAGACGAAGTCAAAGAGGTCAAAGGCGGCTATGAATGCGGTATGGCCTTTGAAAACTACCAAGACATCCGCCCTGGGGACCAGATTGAATGCTTTGAAATTCATGAGGTGAAAAAGGTTTTGGGGTAAACAGGTGACCGCTTAAAAATAGCACTTTTTTTTTGCTGTGGGGCGGAAAAGTTTCCTTTTTATTCAAGGAATCGCCCGAAAAATTAAGTATGCATAAAATTCTTGACAGATATATATATATATATTAGCCTGAATTTTGTTGGTATCCAGCGCATTGATCAATCTGATTGATGCGGACCCTGTTTTCAACAGGGTTGGTGGCGCAAGAGGT
>JBILTX010000007.1:0-34614 GCA_044371315.1 Alphaproteobacteria bacterium
TCCGCACGCACCGTCAGGGATATAAAAAACAGCCCCAAACCCACGGGCAGCAGGCTCAGACATTGCCGCCATCCCCGCAAAAACAGAAACAAAAACCCGGCCAGAACAAAACAAAAAAAGGCCCGCTGATCATAGGCCCCCAGCAAAATGTTGGCCGCAGGCCACGATTCAATGGCATAAGTCAAATCAAACAGGGGCTGGGACCCTAGGGAAAACACCCATAAAAAAGGCCCCTCTAACCCAAAGGGCGTGGCCAAAGCCGCCAGAATAATCAGTGGCATCAGAAAAAAGGAACTCAGCGGAATGGCCACCATGTTGGCCAGCGGCCCATAAAGATTAAACCGATAAAAATGCCACGCCACAATGGGTGCGGTGGTGATGTTCACCCAAAACGTGGAAATGAACAGACCATAAAAATACAATCCCATGGTGCGCAGGCGGGTGGATTCCGCCTCGAACATCGGGCGATGACGCTGGTAATACACAATCAAACTGATCACCGCCATAAAAGACATCTGAAAACCCGGATTGCTAAGCGCCTGATGATCCATCATCAAAACAACACAAGCCGCCACAAAAACCGTCCATAACGAAAATGGCTGTCGATGCGTTATCACGGCCAGCAGCACAAGACTGATCATGATAAAAGACCGCTGGGTGGGTATATCGGCCCCGCTAAACGCCAAATAGACAAGGGAAAACACCCACGCCAAGGCCGCTGCCACAGCTTTCACGGGAAAACGAAAAACAAATAGCGCCAAAGTATATCTGAACGTCAAATAAACCAATCCCGCCACCAAGGACATATGCAAACCTGAAATGGATAGCAGGTGCGTTAATCCCGCAACCCGCATGGATTCCACCAAAGATGCACTGATGGCCCCGCGCATACCGGTAAACAAGGCGGCAGCAAAGGCCCCTGTTTCTGGGTCAGGGGCTGCTTGGATCCAGCGCTGGGTCACGTCGTAACGGGCACGCTCGATTTCAATACGCAACCGTTGCCAGCGGGAAAGGTGGGATATGTCCCCGCTCAATCGCTGCACCCTGCCCATGCTGTAGCCAATGTGGCTGATATTTTTTTCATATAACCAGCGCTGCCAATCAAACCCCCCGGGGACAAGGGGTGGGTAAGGGGGGTAAATTTTGGCGATCATCCCAACCGTATCCCCAGGGCGCAGGTGGGTATTGTTTTTGCTGGGTAAACTCAGGCGCAGGCGCTGGGTTTTCTGGGGGGGATCCAGCATCAGGGGGGTGATAATGGCCCGAAGACGCTTTCCCTGCGGCTCTAGGCTGTCAATACGACCCACCAGATCATCGCCGTAGGCGCGGGCACAACACGCAATCAAAAGAAAAAAAACGCACCCACGGACCCACAGGCCGCTTGTTAGCGTCACGAAGATCCCAGTTTTTTGTTGACCAAGCGACGGATTTCCTCTTGGACTTTTTGTTCCACAATGGTGGGCAAATGGGTATTTAACCAAGCTTTGAGATAGGGCTGCACGGCTTGGACAATGACATCTTCCAACGATTTGCTGGGAATGCTGGTGCCAATGGTATCGTCCTGATCAAACAAGGGATCGGGTTTCAACCGTGTTTGGGCCACAGCCACATCCAACTGATCCAAGGCCCGCAGGGATGATGCCAAAGCATCCTGCCCCAGCAAAGCATCTTCTTCGCTCCGGACATCTTCTTGATCCATCGCCTCTAACAAAAGGGATTCCGTCACATCCTCACCAGCATGATCTAGGCTTAAGGCTTCATCATCTTCTGACATATCTAACGAAAAAAGCTCGCCATCGTCGTCTGTTTTTAGGGGCTCAAGGGCCTCAGGGCTTTCCAAATCCAAAAAGTCTTCCTCTTGCAAAAGGGATTCTTCATTTTGGGGGGATTCGGCAAGGCTTTGCACGTCTGGCAAATCCTCTTCCAGCATATCCGCGATTTCATTCAGGGCTGTCTGATCCTCAAAAACATCCTGAGTTTCGAAATTTTCCTCAGATTCAACCTCTTGATGGAGAACATCGGGTTCATCCTCCGCCAAGGGGATAATTTTTTCCTCAGCTTGCTGCTGAAGGATTGATTCAGCTAACTGTTTGTTTTTCATGTTGTTTCTGTCAATTTCTTTCAGGATATCCTCGGGGATAGGGGCTTTAGGCTTGGGGATTTCCTGAATTTGACCATTATCACGGATCAATTGCGTCAGATCCAAAACAGGCGCATCATCCATGGTGCGGGGGGCCCCTGCTTCGGCGGTTCCATCGTTCATCATGATTTCTCGGATGGAAAGCAAAATGCCTTCGATGGATTCTTCGTCTTGAATCTGTTTTTGCGCGGTACTCATAGGCGCTTTTCCCCTTTTGTTTTTTTTACGATACGCACTCTGGACGAATGCGTCAACTCTTCGTACAAAGCAAGGGCTATCCTCAAAAAGAAAAACACGTCTATGAGCAATCCGCCTATCATCTGGGGGCTTCATGATCACCGCCCTGGCAACAATAGCCAAGTGGACGGTGTGGCCAGCTATTTGATTCACCCTGTGATGATCAAAACCCTGCGTTACACCTTTTTTTCCAGACTTTATAATGAATTTTTGCCCCTGAATTTTTTGGGCATTCATCAGCACGATTTGTCCCCCCCTTGGCCGGATATTGTGATTTCTGCGGGCCGCCGTCAGGCCCGCATTGCCGCTGCCATAAAACGCAAATCTGGGGGAAAGACCTTTGTTTGCCAAATCATGCGCCCTGAACTGGGGTACAGTCATTTTGATATGGTGGTTTTGCCGACCCATGATCGTGCCCCAGAGCACCCCTCTATTTTTAGAACGATAGGGGCCCCCCACCGGATCACCAAACAGAAACTCACCGAAGCGTTTAACACCTTTTCCCCCTATTTTGCCTTGTTGCCTTATCCAAAAACCGCTGTTTTTGTTGGGGGGAACTCCCGCCATTACCACTTTACCGATGCCATGATCCGTCAGATGATTCATGATTTGTGTGCGATGCAGGATCGTGACGGGGGCTCGCTCATCATCCTCACCAGCCGCCGCACCCCTGCCTCTCTCGTCCGCTTGTGGCAAAAAGAGCTGAAAGGCAGGCCCCACAGTTTTTATGTTTGGGGTCAAAAGGGACAAGCCAATCCCTTTGTGGGGGCCTTGGCCTGCTGCGAACGGATGGTTGTCACCCAAGACTCTGTTAGTATGCTCACCGAGGCCTTGGGCAGCGGCAGGCCCGTTGCCTATTACCCTGTGCCCCTGCAACGGTTTCATCCATCAAATCATATCCCCTTTTCAGCTTTGTTTGACGCTTTGATCGAAAGGGGATCCCTTGTCCCCTTTCGGCCCGACCTGTCATGGAAAACCGTCCCCCTTGAAAACCCCGCCAAAGGCGTGGCCGAAGAGATGATGAAACGATTCTATGCGCGGGGAAAACTCGTACTGTAGAAACCTGTATTGAATCGCCCTGTTTAAGCCTGCAACCAAACCTTGGGGGGGCTGGGATCTGGGGGGGGCATGTCTTTGAACAGACCCATCATTTGGGAAACGTCCGATATGATGTGCAAAAGGTTTTTGGTTTCTGGCTTGGCATAGCCCTGCTGGACGATATGCTCTAAGAGCCTCACCAAGGGGTCCCAATACCCATCAACATTCACCACAATGATGGGCTTGTCATGCATGGCCAGCTGGCGCCAAGTGAGCATTTCAAACATCTCATCCATGGTCCCATATCCCCCAGGAAACACAAGAAACGCATCCGAAGAGTCAAACATCATCATTTTTCGCACATGCATGTTGGCCACAATGTGCAGTTTTGTCACACCTGTATGGCCAATTTCGTATTTGTCCAAATACTCAGGAATGATCCCAATGACGCGGCCACCGCGGGACAACACCGCATCGGCGGTAAATCCCATCAGGCCCGCCCGAGCGCCGCCATAAACCATATCGATGCCTTGACTGACAAGGATTTCGGCCAAAGCCTCCGCCTGCTCTTGGTGACGGGGCTGGGGCTTTGACGACCCACAATAAATACAAAGAGACGAAATAACCCGCATCAGGCCGCCAAGGTTTCAGAGATTCCCACAATCTTAGTGATATCCAGCGCCAACACAAGATGCTTTTGATGCTGATAAACCCCCACCGCCATCGCACGCACAGAGGGATCCAAAGACGGGGGGACAGGGGCGGATAAGGAGGCAGAGAGATCCACCACATCATGAACATAATCCACCATTAAGCCATAGCGCGTACCACGAAACACAACAACAATACACATGGGGGTGTCGATATCCGGTTTTGGTTTATCCTCTTGGATGTTCAGGCGCACACGCATATCCAGAACCGTCACAATATAACCGCGCATATTCAAAACCCCAACGATCTCAGGCGCAGATAAAGGAATGTGCGTTGATACAGGATTATGAAGAACATCCGTAACATCCGAAACGGACATGGCGAACATTTGACTGCCAATAGAAAAAAGAACGTGTTTTTCAGTTTTCATATGACTACGCCGCCACAGAATGATGGCCCAAAAAATGGGCGATATGGGACAAAAGACCTTCCCGATCGAATTTCGCGACACATTCTCGAAAGCCTGATTTACGGGCTTTGATGGTCATATCGCTATTCACATGGGCGGTAAAGGCAATCAAGGGAATATTTTGCAAAGCAGGATCGTCCGTCACGGCCTTAGCAAAGGCAAAACCATTCATTTCTGGCATTTCAATATCACTAAGAATCAAATCCACGGTATCAGGATCGGATTTCAGGGCCCGAAGGGCATCCGCCGCCGCTTCAAATCCCAAAACTGTGTAGCCTGCGGTCTCTAACATCGGGGTGAGCAGATTTCTGAAAAACGCACTGTCATCCACAAACAAAATCCGTTGCGTCCGCTTGGATGATGCAGAGGGGAAAGTCCCCTTTGTCGCCATGGGCATAGAATCCTGCCAAGTATTCACAACCTTGTGCATATGGTGATACGCATCCACAATGTCGGTGGCTTGATTGTTGATAATCAGCGTCCCCAAAATTCCCGTGCCTTCGCTGGGCAAGGTTAAATGCATGGGCGCCTGAACAATATCAATAATTTCATCCACAATCATACCCACGCTTTGTTTTTTTGTGTTAAAAACCAACATGGGGGCGATGCCCTCTTCGGGTAAATGATAATCACCGGAAATGGTCACGATGGGAATCAGACTGCCCCGATATTGTAACACGGGTTTGTCGGTGGTGTATTCTAGGGCTTTTAAATCAATTTCCTCTAAACGGGCAATCATGGCCAGCGGTATCGCCTTTAGCGTTTTTGTTCCCGCACGGAAAACCAGCAAGGACACCTGCTCCTCGAGGTTAGAGGCTATGGTTTTTTTAGCCGCAGGTGTTGTGGGCGCACTGTCCTGAGCGGTTAAGGTATCCCCCAACGTCTGGGCCACGCCATTGGTATCCAAAATCATAATCACCTGACCATCCCCAAGAATGGTATTGCCGGAAAAAACACCCAAATTTTGCAAAATGGGGGCCAGCGGTTTGACAACAATGTCTTCGGTGTCAAAAACACGATCCACAATCATGCCAAAATGGCTGGACCCGACACGGGCAACGACGATAAAAATTGTTGTGCTTCCCCCTTCAGGCTTATCTGATTCCAGATGCAAAAGAGAGCGTAAATCCACAAGCGGCAGCAGTTTGTTGCGCAGACGCAGGACGGGGGCGCCTTTGAGAAACTCAATTTTTTGCTCGGACTGGGGTGTGATCCGCACCAGCTCGCTGACACCCAACTGGGGGATAGCCATGCGTTGTCCGCCTATACCCACAATCATGGCCGAAATAATGGCCAAAGTAAGGGGGATTTTGATGGTAAACGTTGATCCCTGACCCTGCTGGGATGCCATTTGGATCACGCCCCCAATGCGTTCAATGTTCGTGCAAACCACATCCATGCCCACCCCTCGGCCGGAAACAGAGGTTAAGGTGGCCGCTGTAGAAAAGCCTGGGGCAAAAATAAACTGTTGGATTTTTTCATCCTCCATATCCGCCAGCTTTTCTGGGGAACACAGGCCTTTTTCTAGGACTTTTTTCTTAATCGCCTCGATGTTTAGGCCCCGCCCATCATCTTTCAGGGTCATAACAATATAACCCCCTTCATGACGGGCCTGCAGATGAATTTGACCCGTTTCCGGTTTTCCAGCCGCCAACCGCTCCGCCGGCGTTTCAATGCCGTGATCCGCCGCATTTCTGACCATGTGAATCAGGGGATCGCGGATCATTTCAATGACTTGACGATCCAGCTCGGTTTCCTCCCCCACCAGAATCAAATCCATTGTTTTGCCCAGCTCAACGCTGAGATCCCGAACGATGCGCGGTAATTTTTTCCACGCATTGCCCACGGGCTGCATACGCGCCTGAACGATCCCATCCTGCAATTCGGATGTCACATGGGAAAGATGCTGCAAGGGGGTAGCAAAAACCGACAGATTGTCTTGTTCCTGACGCATCAGCTGTAACAACTGATTGCGGGTTAACACCAATTCCCCCACCAGATTCATCAACGATTCCACCAAATCCACGCGGATACGGATGGTTTGATCAACAGCAGAGCCGCCTTTATCCTCGCCAGAATCCTCTGCTGAGGACTTTTTGGGTTCTGATTTCGCCTCAGGCTTTGCTTTTTCCGGCGCTGGGGCCTTGGCAACAGGTTTGGGAGGGGCCGCCGCAGGCGCTGCTGAGACAATAACGGCCTCTGGCTCTGGGTCAAAGGATTCCTCAGAGGCATCTAAGAGCGCAGGGTCAACGGGTTGAGCGGAGGCGTCTACAGAAGGAGCGTCAGGTTCTGGGGCCCCGATCTCTCCCCGACTCATGGCATCCAGACTGGCAATCAGGGGATGATCGTCCCCCTCGGGTTCGACTTTATCGTCTTCTAAAACGGCAATGATAAACTTAACTTGATCCATGGCCTCTAGGATCAGAGAGATGGGCTCTTGCGTAATGGGCTTTTCACCATCCCGCATTTTGCCAAGCAGGGTTTCAGCGGCGTGGGCCAAACTTGCCAAGCGTTTTAATTCCAAAAAGCCGCAGGTTCCCTTAATGGTGTGCATCAAGCGGAAAATACTGTCAATCAAGGGTGGGTTATTGGGGTCTTTTTCCAAGGACAAGAGATCTTGGTCGATTTTCTCGATGCTCTCGGTGGTTTCCACCAAAAAATCCTGCAACAATCCGTCGTCCATGGCAACCGCTCCTATCCTTGAGGCACCCGCACCTCAAAGATCATCTGATCTGGTGCGATGACATCACACTGCATCTGCATGCCTTGGGAAAAGGCATAGTATCCCGTATACCACGCTTGCACGGTATAGGCACTTAAATCCTCTGGCAAGTGTGTTGTTTTGTTAATCAGAACCAATGTACCGGATTTTAAGGGTTTTGCCGGATCAACGCTGGTTAAGGCAATCCGGATATGCTGAGTCGTCCAGTCAATGTGCATTTTTCCGCCGTACATCAGGGCATCCTTAGCACACAAAATCATATTCAGCAGGCATTTAATCAATTCCTTGGGCAGGATTTCGTTAATTTCGCTAAACGTAATGTCCACTTTACGGTCGGATCCAAAAAAGGCCTCTACGGTTTTTTTGATGCTGTTGGGGTCCAACGTTTGACAAGCCGAGCTAGAGCCATACGCCAAACGATAATACCGCAGTCGGGACGACACATTGCGGGCACTTTGGCGGGCAATGGCTAGGGCCTCGGAGGCAAAAGAGCCATCTTCTTCCAAAAGCTCCAGACCGTTTTCCGTAGCCCCAGTGGGTCCAGCCAGATCATGGGTCATTTTAGAAATCAGAAGCTCTGCCATTCTTTGGCTAAAAGCATCTTGGGGGTCAATTATCATAGAACGTCCTTAACAAACACACATCCAGCGGCAGCCAAAAGGAACACCTAACGGCACAAAGGCCGGTCCTTCCCAAACACTATAGCAGCCAAACCTTTCTAAACAATCACCTTCTGGTTAACAAAAGGTTAACGAAAGCCCCATCAGCGCCGCCGAAAAAGCCATCTCCGAGCCGGCCAAATAATCCACCGTCGCCCCCGAAGCATCAAAGCCAATCCCACCAACCCACTGATCCATGGATGGTAAAAAATCCAAAGGGTCGCGCGGGCAGCCTGATATTCGATCAATCCCACCTCGGGATCCTGCGCACTCATGCGCCCCCAACGATACAGGCTTGCGAGGGTTTCAAAGGTCGGTGACAACAGCCTGGGGGCCCAAGCATAAATAAAATCGGGCAAATTGCGTTTCATCCATTGATTGATCCGCGTTTCGGACCGATCCCAAAAATCAGGGGTTTCTGCCATCTGAGGGACAGGCTCTGCCACGGGTGGCGGAGGCGGCAAAACCAACTGCGGCCCCGCAAACAAAAGACAAAGCAAAAACAGAATCAGCAAACGCACAAAGACCCTTCGCCCTCTTCATCATGCCCTATGATACAACAAAAAAGGGACATTTGTGTTGCTAATCCTTTTTAAAGATGAAAATAGGTTCCGCACAAACGAACCTCTTCCCCGCCGAGGCCCTGTTTAAAGGCCGTGACGCCAGGCATGGTTTTGGAGTTCAGGCCACATAAATCCAACCACCGGATGCCCTTTTGCCTTAGCAGATCCATGGCATACCACAAAAGACCATGATGGGCCCTGAGGGTTCGCCCCTGCGGCGTGGTCACACCCGCAAAATAGGTGGCCGTGTTCCCGTGACTCAGAATCATAATCCCTGCATGATAGGTCCCTTGGTGGCGGGCCAAAAGAACCATGCTTTCTTGATAGGGCAAAAAGCATTGATACAAATCCGATAAAAACCCGCGGGATGGGGCCTTGATTTTGGTGGCTTGGCGAAACGCTTCATGGGCATTCAAAAACCATTGCAGATCTTGGGGGCTGGATACAACCACGCGCTCCACATCGTTTTTTAGTAAGGATTTATCTAAATCCTGTCGCCATGAGGTGCGAAAACCGCGCAGCAAAACCTCCGGCGTCTTGCCCAAATCGATGTAGACGGTTTGATACCCCCCCTGCACCCGCAAAAACCCAGAACGCCACAACAACGCACGATGCGGCGGAGTATCCGGTAACTCGGGAATCCAAAACAGAATCCCGTCCCGATACCAACGATATTTTCCCCCCAAGGCTTTCATCATGGCCTGCCTCTGATCCCATGACATCGGGGATACAACGACAGGTCCCCGTAAAGCCTGCCCCACCAACGTTTTTTGTAACACCTGAAGGCACGCCACAGGGGCATCCCCCTCAGCAGGATGCACCAGCAGGCGGGTTCTTTTGACACCATAGCGGCGGGCGACGGCTTCGCCGTAACCCCAGCTTTGTTCCAAAGGGACCCTATCCCCCCTGCCGAGCAAAGCCCGCCAATCTTTTTGCAAAGTGCAGGGTGTGATGTGCATTGATGATGCGTTTCTCAGGCCTGTCCGGCGGCGATAATATCCCGCCGAATGCGACGGGCGTTGGCAAAGGTTTTAAACAGGACCTCCCCTTGACCGTGGGATATGGCCGTTTTCAGGGTCTCTAAATCTTCGGTAAACCGATCCAGCATGGACAAAACGGCGTCTTTGTTGGTTAAAAAAATATCCCGCCACATGGTGGGATCCGACGCCGCAATGCGGGTAAAATCCCGAAAACCACTGGCAGCATACTGCACCACCTCTTGACAAAGATCCTCCCCCAAGGTCATCGCTGTATCCACAATGGTAAAGGCAATCAAATGGGGAATGTGGGATGTTATGGCCAAAATTTGGTCATGATGGTCCACACTCATAGTATCCACGCGGGCCCCTACCCCTTCCCAGACGGTTTTAACCATGGCCACGGCACTGGGATGGGTCTCTGACAGGGGCGTCAGCAAGCACCAGCGATTGTGAAAAAGTTCGGCAAACCCATGCTCTGGCCCACTATGCTCGGTGCCTGCCAAAGGATGGCCCAGCACAAAACGGGGCAACAACGATGGGGCGTAAAGGCGCAAAGCCTCTTCAACACTCCCCTTAACTGATCCCACATCGGTCAGGATGGTATCGGGGGGAACCTCTAAAGCCTTTAAAACCTCAGAAAACGCCAGCATAGGCACAGCCAGAACCACCAAGTCCGTACCTTCGGGAATGGGGTTTAAAGACTCTGTAACGTAATCGACCAAACCAAGATCCCGCACCGTCTGGCGAACGGCGGGACTATGATCATAAACCGTCAAGCGCATGGCGGGATTGAGCCCCCTCAAAGCCCGTGCCAAAGACGAGCCAATCAACCCAAAGCCCACAAAATGAACATGACGGGGCAAAGAGGTCATGATGAGAAGGGCGCTTCCCCTCGGGCCATGGCAACGCACCCTGTGCGGGCAATTTCGATACAGCCCAAGGGCATCATCAGGGCAATAAACGCCTCAATTTTATCCGTGCGACCCGAAACTTCAAAAATCAGCGATTGCAGGGTGCTGTCCACAACCCGCGCCCGAAAAATATCGGCCAGACGCATGGCCTCTAAACGAGATTCGCCTTGGCTGACCACTTTCACCAAAGCCAATTCCCGATCAACAAGGGGGCCATTTTCTGTCAAATCCCTAACGGCATGCACAGGCACAATGCGAAACAGTTGGGCTTTGATTTGTTCAATGATCTGGCTTGTCCCGCGGGTGACGAGGGTTATGCGGGACAACATGGCCTTTGCATCCACCTCGGAAACCGTCAAACTTTCGATATTATACCCACGCCCTGAAAACAGGCCAATGACACGGGCCAGAACCCCAGGTTCATTATCCACCAAAACAGAGATGATATGGCTACGTTCCTGAGGGCGCTCTTGGGTCATAAAACAATGCCGAGAATCCAAAAATCAATAAATATCAAAGGGGAAATAGCGCTGGCGGATCATGTCGTAGGTGCCATTGCTGCGGATTTTATTCAGGCCTTGGTTAAAAATGGCCACAAGTTCCCCATCATCCTGACGCATGGCAAAGCCGATCCCTTCGTCTACGTAAATGGATTCGCTGCGAAAGGCATACCCCCTGCCTTCATCAGACAACAGCCAAGACCAGCCCATGATGGCGTCAGAAAGCATGGCATCCAATCGACCACTTTTCAAATCCAGATACCCATTCTGCTGCGTATCATACAGTTTAATATCGGCAATACCGGAAAAGTTGGCATTCAGATAAATGGCGGCGGTGGTGGCCCGTTGGGCGCCTATCTTTTTACCCTTTAACCCCTCGGGCGAAATCACCAATGTCTGATTTTTTGCCGTGATAAAGCGAATGGGTGTGCGGTAGTAACGGTTGGTGAAGGCGACGGCCTTCTTCCGTTCTGGCGTAATGGAGAGGCTGGCCGCAATCACATCAAATTTTTTGGCAATCAGGCTGGGAATCAGACCATCCCAATCTTGGGAAATAAACTCGCAGGTCAGGCCCTCTGTTTCACAAATGGCGCGGACAATATCAATATCAAACCCTGTTAGTCGCCCCGTATCATCAAAGTAGTTAAAGGGACGATACAACGCCTCGGTGCCAATACGAATCACGCGTTGCTTTTGATCAACAGGAGGGTGGGACCATGGCGCAGAGGGCAGGCCACGCGTGTAAACCACAATCCCCGCCACAATCAAGATAGCAAGCAAAACATAAGACAGGGTTTTCATGGCAAAGCAACATCGACTGTGTTTTGGATGGGCTATTATACACCCTTCAGGGGCATTTTATACAAAAAAATACACCCAAAAAATGTGATCCCCATCACAGTAAACACGCAAAAACCATGGTTATACTGAACCAAAGGAAAAAAATGTTATCCATCACGATTGTTTTTGTTTTTAACCTTTGCGTCTTGATAGATAACCTTTTTTAACCGCGGATCAGCATGACACACTCTGTCTCTTTGAAAGACCGCCCACAATCCGACATCGGAATGGTTGTTTCGGATGACGAGCTGTCCCACCGCGCTGTTTTAGAGAGTCTGGGCGTTAGCTTTGTTTTTGAAGAGGCCGCCGCAACCCCCAGCACAAAACCCCGTCAACGAAAATCCCGCCGCAGCGCCGCCCGCATGAATCTGTTGGATCATGATGGGGCGTTGTTGCCCTATATGCAAAAGGGCCTTATGGGGGCGGGCATCTTTTCCATGATTCAGGGTTTGCTGATGTCGAGCTTTTTATCCTTCTTTTTGGGGGGGCTCATGGGCGCAGGGGGCGTGATCAGCAAGTTGATCAAAACAGGCCTGCATCACATTCAACCCATTTTGGACCAAACCCAAAATTATTTGGATATGGCCCGCGCCAGCGGCATGCCCGTGGATGAACTCAAAACCAAAATGATGCAGGACATGCCCCGCCATTTGTTGCCCAAGCGTCTGATCCGCTATGCCATGCTGACAATGTTGGGACGGGGGGGGGCTTCGTTTTGGCTGGGGACCGCCGGCATCGGGGCTGTAGCGCTGACATCACCCACAACCCTCACCTCTCTCTTGGGCATCAGCTCTTCTGTCACCATGCTGGCCCAAGCCGTCATTCTGTCAGGGCCAGAAATTTTGAATTACCGGCAAATGGTACACCCCGATTTTGTGATGGACCGTATTGATAATGTCCTAGAGATTTACAAAATTGACGTCAAATCCCGCGACATCGCCAAAGCCCTGAATCTAAATGAAAACGATATTGCAAATGGGATCACCCAACTGCAATCCTCCGCTTTGTCATCCATCACCATCACCCACAAACACAGTGGACATGCTCAGTACGCCATTGCCAACGCGCACACGGTTCCCATTATGGATGTGGCAGCACAGGCCATGGATACCCAGCATTACCAAGCCTCTAGCGTTATTGGCATTGCCAAGCGTCTGGCGTCTGAGGCTGGATTAAGCGTCCCCAAAATCCCCACGGGCACTTTTGGGAAAATTGACATCGGCGCTTTGGCTTCGGGTCTGGAGTCCGCCTTTGAGGGGATTTTAAATCAGCCTATGGTACGCGCCTAATCCAAAGATTTTTTTCTAATGGTGCGGGTGAAGGGAGTCGAACCCCCAAGCCTTTCGGCACCAGAACCTAAATCTGGCGTGTCTGCCAGTTCCACCACACCCGCACAACAGGGCCTTAGTATGGCATACTTTCCCCCACGGCGTCGATAAAATCCTGTGGCCATGGACAGGAAAAATGCATGGTGTCTTGGGTTATGGGATGGATCAGTGACAAATGGGATGCGTGCAGGGCTTGCCGCTGAATCAGGGGGGTTTGGCTTCGGCGTCCCCCATAAACAGGATCCCCCAACAGGGGATAGCCGATATGCTGCAAATGAACACGAATTTGGTGTGTTCGTCCTGTATCCAAGCGGCACACGATCAGGCTGCGATCGCCAAAGGTTTTTAGGGTTTCGTAGTGGGTGATGGCCTCTTTGCCATTTTTAATCACAACGGCCATTTTTTGCCGATGCAGGGGCGATCGCCCGATGAGGGTGGTAATGGTGCCCTTTGGCGGTTGAGGCGTTCCTAAACACAGGGCATGATAGGTGCGTTTCAGACTGCGGTCCTGAAATTGCCCCACCAAGTGGCGGTGAACGGTTTCTGTTTTGGCCACCACCATCAGGCCACTGGTGTTTTTGTCCAAACGATGTACGATGCCAGGGCGTTTCATGTCCCCAATCCCCCGCAAACTGTCCCCGCAATGGGCCAGCAACGCATGCACCAACGTGCCCTGGCTATGCCCCACCGCGGGATGCACAACCATACCGGCGGCTTTGTTGACAACCACCAGGGCATCATCCTCAAAAACAATATCCAGCGGAATTGTTTCAGCCACCAAATCCGTGGGGCGAACATCTGGCGGGGTGATGATAAAGGTTTGCCCCTCTTCGATCCGTTGAGAAGGGCGCAGCGCAGAGGATTCCTGATCCAGCTGAACGGCCCCTTCACGGATCCAGCGCTGAAGTTGGCTGCGGCTATGATCTGGCAATAGGCTTGAAAGCCAAAGGTCCAGACGCTCTCCATGAGCCTTAGGGGGGACCGTCAACAGCACAAAGGCTCAACCCTCGTCTTTCTGGGGTGTGGTGGTGAATTGTGGCATGACAGCATAAAGATTTTCCGCCAACCGAGAAAAGGGCAGCGATTGCATAATCACTTCACCAGGGCCCCTCAGGTGCGCCAAAAATAACCCTTCCCCGCCAAAAAGGGGATTCATAATACCGCTGACCATACGAATGTTATAATCCACAGTGGGGCTAAATCCCAAAAGACACCCCGTATCCACCTGCAGGGTTTCATCGTGATTCAAAACTTTGCGAATAATGGTCCCCCCCGCATGGATAAAAACCATGCCGTCGCCGGAATATTTTTGCAAAATAAAGCCCTCCCCCCCAAATAAACCCGCCCCTAAACGCTTTGTGATGCCAATGCTGATATCCACATCGGATGTGGCGCATAAAAAGGCCCGCTTTTGGGTGTAATAAACCCCGTCATGGGCGCTCAGGTTAATCATTTGGATTTTTCCTGGATAATAGGACCCTATCCCAACATAGGATTTTTCTATCCCTCTGTTTTTAAACTGGGACATCAAAAACCGTTCACCGGCCAGTTTTCGTTTAAGGCCTTTCCATATCCCACCCCCGATGCCGGTTTTCATCTCCATGGAATCGCCCATATAGATCATGGATCCTATTTCGGCCTGAATAAACTGTCCGGGGAAAAGGTTAAATTCCACAATCTCCATGCTGGTCCCATGGATGGTGTAGGTCATGTCATACATGGAAACCTCTTTAAAAACAATCGTTAGGGCGCATAAACAGCCAAGGCAAAAGAAAGCCTTTGCTCTGGCGCATAGCTTTTGATCATGGAAAAGTATTTCCCTAGGGTTAACCGCGTGGGGGGGGATTGCTTCAGATTTTGCAGGGATAAACAGAGTTTGGTCATATCCAATCCTGTTGTGACGGAACTGGGGGGGGCTTTGGCCCTGCCGGTTAGATAATCCAACACAGCGACCTGATGGGCATAGACCGTTTTTTCCCACATTTTATGAATCAATGTCTGCCATCCTGAAGAACGCCCTGAACTATGGGGGCTAAGATCAAACAAAACATCATAACCCCACGTTTTCAGCAGCTCGCTTTTGGCATCCAGACTTTGGTTCAGCGCCTGCTGGGACAACTGATCCCAGAGACTTTTGGCCTGCTCTTGATCACCCAAATAAAGAAGCGATGCAATCAAAGCCGAAGACGGTTTGGCGTCGTTCAAGGCAGAGGTGTTTTGCAAAACAGGCTCAAACAGAACCGCCAGAACTTGGGGCGAAAGTCCCGTTTCCGGCAGCAACCGCATAAGGGTGGACAAACGGGAAGGATTTTTTTTAGACCATTGCCACAGAAACGCCCCTTTGGACCCCGAATCCAGTGTTTTTAACGTTGCTTTGGGCTGGGCAAGCGCCTCGGCCTTAAAGGCCGGATGGGCGTCGTAAAGGGACCGAACCATCGCAGGGGAAAAAACATCCGCCGCCAAAGCGGCTTCGGCGGCTGCAATTCTGGTGCTGATGGGCATAAAGGACGCATTGGCAATCCACGCATAAAACGGCACCGCCATGGGTGAAAAAGAGGAAACAACAAACGGTTTTTTCTGATAAAGCGCCAGCATGACTGAGAGGGGATCGGTAACCTCTACACTGGGGGGAGTGTCATCCAAAATCTGTCTTAAAAGCATCCAAAAGGGATCTTGGGCGGCGGAAGGGTTGTATTCGGCCTCAAGATCCATCAACAACTGCGCCTTGTCCGTATCTTGAATAGAAACCGAACAAAATGCCCTGATTTTGGCACTCAGGGTAGGGATGGAATCCCCGTAAGCGCAGGCCTCAACACGGCGATTTTGCAGCAACATGATCATCACCGCATCCTCGTGCAAAATGGCAGGGCGCTGATCTTTTGGGATGTTTTGTAACAGGGTCTGAGCGTCCTCCACAAACCCCAAAGCCATCAACAACGAAAGACGCTGATGAAGAAACGCCGCTGGTTCAGGTTGCCCCCGCGGCCCATCGGCACCGGCAATCAAAAGGGGGCGCATCAGGCTTCGGATCAGGCCTGTTTTTTGCCCCTTCCCAAGGTTTTGAAACGCCGCCGCAACATCAGCAAACGTATCCAAAGACCACTGAGGTTGAATCTCAGGATCTGATGGGCCTGGGCTGATGGTATCAAAATCTATGGGCTTGGTTGCCCCCTCTGCCAAAGGAGGAGAGGATAACGCAGGAGAGGCCACCCCAAGCGCGGCCAACGAGGCGTGATCCCAAGATAATAAAAAAACCGTAATCCAAAAAAGATATTTCATACTGCTGCTGCCCGAATCAAACCATCAAACAAACACCCATCGGCACTGTCAACATGATATTCAGGATGCCACTGAACGCCCAAGCAAAAACGATAGCGGGGATCCTCGATCCCCTCGATAATCCCATCCGGCGCAACCGCATTCACAATCAGATGATCGGGGACTGTGCGCACAGCCTGATGATGGGCTGAATTGACATGCATGGTTTGTTTTTGAACGATGTTAAACAGCAAAGAGTTCGGCGCGATGGTCACCACGTGCCCCGCTTCGGTTCGGGGGTTTGGCTGTTCATGGGCCAGAGCCGTGGGCACAGCATCAGGAATGTGCTGAATCAACGTGCCCCCCAAAATCACGGCCAAAAGCTGCTGCCCCCCACAAATACCCAAAACCGGCTTGTCCTGCTGAAGCATAGCCTGCACCAAGGCCCATTCAAATTGGGTGCGTTTATGTTTGATGGTCACACGTTCGTGAATGGTACTTTCCCCATAAAGGCGCGGATCCAAATCAAAATCCCCCCCTGTGACAATCACACCATCCAGATGGTCCGCATAATGGGCGGCCTCTTCGGGATAATGGGGCAATAATAAGGGCAAGCCCCCCGCCTGATGCACCGCATGACAATAATTTTGCCGCAGGGCGTACCACGGCATGGCGGAGTAGCCGCCTCCTTCATCCTCAGAATCCAATGTCAATCCGATAACGGGGCGCATGAAAAATCCTTAAAACCGTTTCACAAAAACCATGGCGGAATCGGACCCCCAAAGGGTTTTGAACTTTGGGACAACGCCTGCCATGCGTTTACAATCATGGGCTTTTTTGGAATCCATACCCCCGAAAAACACGACAGAGGATAGAATCCAAGGATGCATGATGGTTTTTTCATAGTTTTTGAAAGCGTTTTGTAGCATAATCATTTCCCAAGCAATAGACCAGCGTCAATTTAGGCATAAAGCAATGCTCGACATTCTCTTTTTTTTAGGGTTAGCGGTTTATTTTTTCATCCGCTATCGGGGCGTTTTGGGGACACCCCCCGAAGACACACCCACACAAAAACCTTTTTCTTTTGAAAAAGAACAAACCGTTATCACCCTGAATCCCGATGAAATTACTTCTTCGGATCCCTCATCCTCTTCAGGGGGCACATCGTTGTCGCACATCCTAAAGGCCATGACGAACATCGATCCTTCTTTTTCAGAAAAATCCTTTTTGATGGGCGCCAAAGAGGCCTTTAAAATCATCGTCACGGCCTTTGCCGCTGGGGACAAGGACACTTTAGCCCCCCTGCTAAGCCCTGATGTGTTTAAGACATTTTGCAAAACCATCGATCAGCGCAAAAAAAACAAAGAAACGGTTCATTTTACCCTGCACCGTATCCGCGATGCCATGGTCAATCAGGCCATGTTACAGGGATCCCAAGCCACCATTGATGTGATTTTTGAAAGCGACCAAGCCGAATTCATCAAAAATGCTGAAGGCACTGTGATTGAGGGAGATGAAGATCACATTATCGAGGTCAGGGACGTCTGGTCCTTTACAAGGGACTTAAACGCCCCCAACCCCAACTGGTCTTTGGTGGCGGTACGGGCAGAGGCTTCATGATGAGGCGTTGGATTCAGGGGGCTGTTTTGGCCTGTTTTTTGGGGGGATCGACCTCTGCGTTTGGGTCGTCTTGTTATGATACCCTGCCCATGCAGGACTGGTCTGCCGTTTGGAAAATTTATCTGGGATCGTGTCAGGAAAAGCCCCCTGAAATCCCATCCTCTTCCCCCTATCGATCCCAATGGTCTTTGCTTTCTTGGCAGGCGGCGTGTTCTGCGGCGCTTAATGTGGGAACAGACCCACATCCCACGGCTGTTCGTGCCTTTTTTGACGGGCATTTTGCATGTGTGCCTTTGGGGCAAGAGCCTGCAAAATTTACAGGGTATTATTTGGCGGCGCTTGAGGCCTCTTATCAAAAAGATTCCGTTTACAGCACCCCCGTTTATGAATGGCCCGATGATTTGTCCGTTCTGGATTTACAGGATGCTGATCTGGATTTGCCCAAACGCCGCCTTTGGCTGATGCGTTCACAGGTTAACCTGAAACCCTATCCCCCCCGTGCCCAAATTCGTGATCATTTGGGGGACAAACACGTTATTTTATGGGCCAAGGATCCTGTGGATCTGTTTTTTTTACAAATCCAAGGGTCTGGCGTCGTATCCCTGCCGGATGGAGGCACAACCTTCATCACCTTTTCCGGTCGAAATGGCTATGATTACAAAGCCATTGGCAAAGAAGTCGTGCGCCGCGGACTGCTGAAAAAAGAAGATGTGACCATGTTGTCCATAAAAGAAGCCCTTCGCAAAGCGGGACCCAAAGTGGCCGAATCCATTATGAATACCAACCCCAGCTATGTTTTTTTCAAAGAAACCCAAGATGCCATTGTAGGGGCCTCGGGTCATGGGTTAGAGGCCCATCATAGCGTGGCCATCGATCCGGCGTATCACGCCTATGGCTTGCCCTTTATGATACGCATTGATAACACAAAGGTTACAGGCGAAGTGATTGAAAAAGTGGCTTTTAGCCATGATACAGGATCCGCCATTCGGGGCCCCAAACGGTTTGATTTTTTCACAGGATCCGGCACAGACGCCATGAATCTTGCCAGCAGTATGAATACTGGGGGCGAGGCCATGGTGTTGTTGCCTAAGCGCTGATTCCACACTTTTTTTTAACCCTCTTGCTGTCTACTACTATTCCACAGATGTGGGATGGATGGAATGATCATGCAAATCAACAAAAACACTCTTTTGGATATGGCCAAAAGCCCCGATCCCAAAGATCGTCAGAATTTGGCGGATTCTGTGGGGTCTCTTGCTCTTGAGGATTATACATACCTCAACGATCAAGAACGCGCCCTTTTTACAGAAATCATGTTGCATCTTTTAGAAAATGCGACGCTTGATTTGAAAAAAAGCTTAGCTTTGGCCCTTTCCGAGCATTCCCAAGCCCCGAGTCCTTTGATGGAAGCCCTCGCCAACGATGATTTTTCTGTGGCGGAGGTGGTTTTATCAAAATGCGCTGTGCTCAGTGATCGAGCTCTAATTGATATTATTCGCCACCGCACCCTGCAACACCAAATGGCCATTGCCTGCCGCAAACATCTAAGCGCACAAGTCAGTGATGTTATCGTGGAGCAAAAAAATCCCTTGGTCATTACAGAACTCCTGAAAAACAAAGGCGCCAACATTGGGGAAGCCACGCTGCGTTATCTGGTGGATCAGTCAAAAAAAGTGGATGTTTATCGCAATCCTTTGCTGGGCAGGGATGATCTTTTGCCTGAACATGCGGCGATAATGTATCAATGGGTTGGCGAGACTTTGCGAGAGGAAATTTGTAAAAAATTCAAACTTAAAGAAAGCGATGTTCAGGATCTTTTGGACAAAGCCATGGCGATTCAGCTAGAACGATTGGCCGAGGCCCAGAAAAGCAAAACGCAAGATGAATTGGTATCTTTACTGGATAAAGAACAGGAATTAACAGTTTCCTTCATGATCCGCTGTTTAAAGGAAGGAGAGATCGCCCTTTTCGAGGCCATTTTGGCCTATAAACTGGACGTTCCTTCGGATCACCTGCCACCACAAATTTTACAGGACAGGACCCTCTTCACATTGGCCTGCAAAGGGATGGACCTTTCAGAGGCGGATTATTTAGACATCATTGTTATTTTACAACAAGCTCAAGACAAAGATACGAAGCAAATCCGCCAAGCACGAAAATTATATCAATCCGAATATCAGAAAATCAATCTGGATAGTGCCCGTCATGCCATCCAATCTTGGAAAAATCGGGTGACACAAAAGGATTGGTCATGAAACCAAAGCCCCAACATACCCCCGCGATCGAAGATACCGAGACACTGCAGCGAAAACTGTATCTGCTGCAAGATCGCTATCGTGATATTGTCCGCCTGAGTTCTGAAATGTTCTGGGAAACCAACGCTGATTTTGAAATCAGCGCGGTTTCTGATTGTGTGATTGAGGGAATTGGCCTGCACAGCAGCCAATTAACGGGCCAGACCCTGTTTGATGTTTTTACCATTTTGGAAAA
Organism: Alphaproteobacteria bacterium; assembly: GCA_044371315.1. Taxonomy (GTDB): domain Bacteria; phylum Pseudomonadota; class Alphaproteobacteria; order JAJTHO01; family CANGYM01; genus CANGYM01. Next base: position 20,407 of record JBILTX010000007.1, read on the forward strand.
TGAACCCAAAAACCAAAAATTGATCCAGGCCATTTGCCGATGCGCCCCCTTTAAAGGTCTGCATGTTCATTACCATCACAGCAATGGCTCTTTATCCCATTTTCGCCTGAGCGGCCTTCCTTATTTTCACGAACAAAGTGGGGCTTTTGCCGGATATCGGGGAACCGCGCTGGATATAACCACAGAAATTATGGCCCTGGACAGTGCCAAGCGGCTGGATCAACGATTACACTCTTCCCTAGAAGCCATTCCTGTGGCGGTGAGCATTTTTAGCCAAGAGGGTGTTTTGATTCATATCAACCGCTCGTTTAAAGATCTTTTTCCAGAAACGGCCCAGTTATTTACAGATAACGAGGAAATCACGTATCAAAATATCTTTCCCCATATGCTGGAATCCGCAGAAATCATCATGTCCGAGGATGAGCAGTTTCCCTTTTTTGAAGAGCTTATGGACATTTGCAGCACCCAAGCCGCATGTGTTTCTTTGCCGTTTGAAATGGAAATGTCGGATCATCGTTGGATTAAGGGACAGCATATCATCACAGAATCTGGCGACAGAATTTTTATTGCCCAAGAAGTCACAGATATTAAAAATCGGGAACTGATGTTATCTGCGGCCCGAGATATGGCTGAGGCTGGGCACAAAACCAAGTCCCACTTTTTGGCGAATATGAGTCACGAGCTGCGCACGCCCCTGAACGCCATTATGGGCTTTGCAGAGCTTATGGCCAGTGAAGCTTTGGGCCCCATCAACCATCCTGAGTATAAAGGCTATGCCGAAGACATTTTAAGCAGCGCCGAACATTTGCTAAATTTAATCAATGACGTTTTGGATATGTCCAAAATAGAGGCTGGACATATGGCCTTGTCTTTGGGGCATTTCGATGTTTACGATACCTGCCACAACGTTGTGCGCATGTTAAACCATCAGGCGCAGCAAAAGAACATTACCTTGATTGTCCTCAAAAACACCCTTCCCACCGTTATTTCAGGGGATCGAAATAAGGTTCAACAAATGTTGGTGAATCTTGTAGGTAACGCTATTAAGTTTACACCAGATGGGGGAAGCGTCACGATCGCCCTGACTGAAAATCATAGCCAAGAGCTGGTTGTATCTGTACAGGACACAGGTGTAGGCATTAAATCTGAAAACATCCATAAGGTTTTGCTGCCCTTTGAGCAAATTGACAACAGTGAAACGGGAAAACATAAAGGAACGGGCCTAGGGTTGCCCCTGACCAAATCTTTAATTGAAATGCATGATGGGCGCCTGAAAATAGACAGCATCTTTGGGTACGGCACGACAATTTCCCTTGTCTTCCCCAAAAAAATCAGGATTATGGGGGAAAGTTAACCGTTTTCATGCGGTCACAGCTTTTCAGTTTGTCTGGTTTTTGGGTTGGGGTTTATGGTGGTTCGTTCCGATTGGACGCAAAGTCAGGTTCAGGCGCTTTTTGATCTTCCTTTTTACACTTTGTTTGACCAAGCCAGATCCCTGCACAAAACGTTTTTCCCAAACCAAGATGTTCAGTTGGCCACGCTGCTGAGCATCAAAACGGGCGGCTGTCCCGAAGATTGCGGGTACTGCCCTCAATCTGCGCATCACAAACAGGTGACTTTGAAGTCGGATCCTTTGATGGATATCGCCGCTGTGCGGCAGGCGGCACAGGCGGCCAAGGCCAAAGGGGCCTCTCGATTTTGCATGGGTGCGGCTTGGCGTTCCCCCAATACGCATACGGAAAAAGGACAGGCCCAATTTAACGCCGTTTTGAATATGATCCGCGAAGTTAAGGCGCTGGGCATGGAAGCCTGCGTTACCCTTGGCATGCTAACACCAGAGCAGGCCTTGGCCCTGAAAGAGGCGGGATTAGATGCCTATAACCATAACATTGATACCAGTCCCGAGTATTACGATAAAATTATCACCACGCGGGCGTTTAACGATCGGCTGGAAACGCTGAGTCATGTTCGGGATGCAGGCCTGTCCGTCTGCTGTGGTGGAATCATCGGCATGGGCGAACAAATGTCAGATCGCGCAGCCATGATTGCCGTTTTGGGGGGGATGACCCCGCATCCTGAAAGCGTGCCCATCAATGCGCTGGTTCCTGTGGAGGGAACACCTTTGGGGCGTCAAAATCCCGTTGATCCCATGGACGTTGTGCGCACCATTGCGGTGGCGCGGGTTGTGATGCCGGCTTCACGGATTCGCCTGTCCGCAGGGCGGGAGTCTATGAGTCAAGAAACACAGATTCTGTGTCTTTTAGCCGGAGCCAACTCGTTTTTTTATGGGGATACGTTATTAACCACACCCAATCCGGCAGAGGACAAAGATCGGGCCCTTTTGGCCATGATGGGCTTGCCTGTCAAAGGCCCAGATTGTGGCGTTGTGGATGAGGTTTGCCATGCTTAAAACCAAGGATCCCCGCGGCGCATTGCTTCTAGATGATGGAGCCGTTTTCTATGGCTTTTTGGCGGGTGATGGCGCGACTGTCGCCATAGGAGAGCTGTGTTTTCAAACCGCCATGACGGGCTATCAAGAGGTCATGACCGATCCGTCCTACGCCGGTCAGATCATTGTGTTTACCTTTCCCCACATCGGGAATGTGGGTCACAACACCCAAGATTGGGAAGCAGAAACCATGCATGCCGTGGCCATGATTGCCCGCGAACGCCCCACCCCGCCATCCAATTATCGTTCTGAAGGGAATATTGATGCGTGGCTTTCGGGCTTGGGCCGCCCCCTTTTGTACGGCATCGACACCCGCGCCCTGGCCACGCATATCCGCACACGGGGATCCGCACCCTCTGGCATCATAGGCGCCCTGCATGAGGGACAAACGTTAGAAACGCTCGCCCTGAGGCTGAAGGCCTTTGCAGGGATTGAGGGCGCGGATTTGGCCAGTGATATTTCCACCCCAAACGAATACCACTGGCAAGATGGTTTGTGGCAGCAAGAATCCCTGCCCCCCAGCCGTCATATTGTTGTGGTGGATTTTGGCACCAAAGAGGCCATTTTGCGCCACCTGAACCAAAGGGGCTGCCGCGTAACCGTGGTGCCTGCATCTGCCTCCTTTTCTGACATTATGGCCCATCAGCCTCAGGGGATCTTGCTCAGCAATGGCCCAGGGGATCCAGCGGCAACGTTGGATACAATCGGGGAATTGATGTCGGCGCTTTTGACCCAGAATCTGCCGGTATTTGGGATTTGTCTGGGGTATCAGATGCTGGCCTTGGCATTGGGGGCGACGTCATCCAAAATGGTTGTGGGGCATCATGGCGCCAACCATCCCGTTTATGATATGCTGTCTAAAAAGGTTATCATCACCAGTCAAAATCATGGCTTTATGATCGAAAAAAATACCCTGCCCGATGCTTTGCAGGCCACGCATATCTCCCTGTTCGATAAAACGTTGCAGGGGTTTCGTGTTAAAAATCGCCCCATTGCAGGTGTTCAGTTTCATCCGGAATGTTCGCCGGGACCCCATGATGGGTGTGTGTTGTTCGATGCGTGGCTGTCTGGGGTGTGAAGCGCGTTTTTTGTCTTTTTTTTATGGGGGTTATGATGATGGCATTACAAACAGCGGGTGCCCATGCTGAGGGAGCGGGTGTTTTTCATCCCCAATCGTTTACCCTAGAGAATGGATTGCAGGTGGTGATTGTTGAGGATCATCGGGTTCCCGCCGTGTCCCACTTCATCTGGTACCGCGTGGGGGCCATGGACGAGCCCCGCGGAAAATCAGGGATCGCCCATTTTTTGGAACACCTGATGTTTAAAGCCACAAAAACCATCCCCGAAGGTGAATTTTCAAAACGCATCGGCCGCATGGGGGGGGATTTAAACGCCTTCACCGCGTGGGATTATACGGCGTATTATGTAAAAATTGCCAGAGAGCACCTGCCCGTCGTTATGGCCATGGAGGCCGATCGCATGCGCAACATCGATCTGAGCGAAGAGGCCGTTAAAACCGAACGTGACGTTGTGCTGGCTGAGAGAAAACAGGTCGTAGACAGCGATGTGACGCGGCAATTTTCCGAACAAATGGCCGCCGCCCTGTATCAAAATCATCCCTATAGCGTTCCCATTATCGGGTGGATGCATGAAATCAAAGCCTTAAACCGCCAAGATGCCCTTGGGTTTTACCAGACCTATTATGCCCCGAACAATGCGGTGGTGGTCATATCGGGTGACATTACGTTAAAGGATGCTAAAACCCTAGCAGAGCAGCATTACGGCCCCCTGAAACCCAGTGTTTTGCCCCCAAAAGTATCGTTGTCCGAGCCCCCCCATCTGGCCCATCGCCGTTTGAATATGACAGACGCCCGCGTATCTATGCCCACGTGGGAGCGGCAATATATTATCCCTTCCACCCCCCATGACACTCAGGATCAAACGCCCTACGCGCTTCAGGTGTTGGCGGCCCTTTTGGCCTCTGGCGATACGGGGCTGTTGCATGAACGCTTGGTCCATGATTTGAATGTGGCCAATGCAGTATCCGTTGATTACGATCCCCAGAGACGGGGCCCTACGGTTTTTGAAATTTCTGTGATTCCCAGCAATCCCTCAAAGCCTGCCTTTAACAAAATCGAATCCGCTGTGGATGATCTTTTCAAAACCATAGACACCCACCTTGCAGAGGATGATATTGCCCGCGTCAAAACCTCTTTGGTTGCAGAGGCCACATTTGCGCGGGATGGTTTGTTTTACCCAGGCATGATTGTGGGGCAAACAGTCAGCATTGGCCAGCCGCTGGATTATATTGAAACGTGGCCCGACCGCATTGCGTCTGTGACAAAGCAGGACCTTGTGTCCGCCGCTAAAGCCATAAAATTAGAAAACGCTGTCACAGGAACCTTGGCCCCATGACCCCCACGGATCCGGATGAAGTGTCTAAAGATCCAGCGCAGGATTTAAAAGAACGCATCGCATCCTACGAAGCCAAACACCACAAGCCCCCATCCCCCAACACCGTGGAGGATTTGGTTCAGGCCCAGCGGGGGATTTCTTTTGCCATAACGATTATCATTGAATTGATTGTTCCGGTGGCCGTGGGAGGTGTTGTGGGACATCAGTTGGATCTGTGGTTGGGGTACAAAGCGTTTTTTCTTTTTATTTTTATCTTGCTCGGTTTGGGGGTTGCCTTTATACAAATAAAACGTTTGGCAGAGGGAAAGGATGATTTATCCTCTTTTTCGCGTCGACGTCCCGTGAAAACAACACCCCCGAAGGACCATGGCTAATCCCCTTCATCAATTTGAAATTCATCCCTTGGTTTCCCTGCCACTGGTGGGGGGCTATGATTTGTCGTTCACCAATGCATCCCTTTTTATGATGCTGGCGGTTTTGGCGACGGTTCTCTTTATGATGCTACCGTTTCGTCACCGGCACGAGGTTCCCACACGCTTTCAAGCTCTTGCAGAACTTTACTATCGTTTTGTGGCTGATTTAACCAGAGATACAGCGGGTTCAGACGCTAGGCCGTTCTTTCCTTTTATCTTTTCTCTTTTTTCCTTTGTTTTGCTTGGGAATATGCTGGGAATGTTGCCGTTTTCCTTCACCTTTACCAGCCACATTATCGTCACCTTTGCTTTGGCGATTTTTATTTTTATAATGGTCACAGTGGTGGGATTTGTGCGTCATGGAACCCATTTTTTTGCCCTGTTCATCCCAGAGGGTTTGCCGGATCACCCCCTTTCCAAGATCCTTCTGGTGCCCCTGATTTTCATCATCGAATTGTTTTCCTATTTGATTCGCCCCATCACCCTTTCCGTTCGTTTGGGTGCCAACATGATGGCCGGACACATTATGTTGAAACTGGTGGTTGGGTTTGTGGGTATTGCCGGCTTGTGGGGCATTGCGCCCTTTCTGTTATCCTTTGCCATTATTGGTTTTGAATTTTTTGTGGCGGGATTGCAGGCGTACATTTTCACATTAATGACTTGCGTTTATCTGAAAGACGCTTTACACCTTCACTAAATTTTTTATAGGAGTCTTGACCATGGAAGCTGAAACCGCAAACACCCTTATCGCCTCTGCACTGTGGGCAAAGTATCTTGGTGCCGCCTTGGCTTTGCTTTGTATTTTTGGCGTTGGCCTCGGTCTGGGGAACATTTTTTCTGCGTACATGAATGGCGCAGCTCGCAACCCTTCGGCTGAACCCAAACTGAAATCCATGGCCATCATCGGTGCTGGTATGACCGAGGCCCTCGGTATCTTAGCGGTTATCGTTGCTATTCTTATCTTGTTTGTTGTCTAAGATCGACTGGACTTTGGCGCCTTTTTATGCCCCAGTTTGACATCACCACGTTTGCAGGTCAGATTTTTTGGCTGGTCTTTTCTTTTGGCCTGCTCTACGTTTTGGTGTCTCGGGTTATTCTGCCCAAGTTTATCAGCATTGTGGATCAGCGGGAAGATCGCATTTCCCAGGACATTCGCGCGGCCAAAGATCTGCAAAAAGAAATTGATTATCTTCAGGCCAAAGTGGCCGAAACCAAACGTCAGGCCATCCGCGAAGTGACGGACCTTTATGACAAAGAAAAACGAACCCTCGAAGACTCTTTCAAAAAAGAATTTCTGGAAATAAAGCAGCACCTTCACGCAGAGCAAGAGCGCTTTGTTTTAGATTTGGTGGAGCGACAAAAAATCCTTAAAGAAACCTTTGTTCTAGAAGCCCCCGCGATTGTTGATCAGGTTTTAAATAAAGTGGTCAATGCTTCTTTGCCAGCTTCGGACATAAAAGAGGTTACGGACTCCGTGGCCCGTGATCTTTCCATAGCGATGAAGGGATAAGGTTTTATGGATCCCGCTAAACTTTGGTATACGGTTAGTTTCATCGTCTTTATCGCGTTGATGTATCGTCCTATACAGAAATCTGTAGTTCCGGCTTTGGATCGCTACAGAGACTCTGTGCTGCATCGCATGAAAGAGGCCCGCGCCTTGCGGGAAGAGGCCCAAAGACTGGTGGCACAGTACAGCGAAGAGCTTCGGGATATGGAGCAAACATATGCGGACATGCTGAAAAAAGCCCATGACGATGTCTTGGCCATGCGCACTCAGATGCTCCGGCAGCATGAACAAGAAAAAAAATCCCTGCAAACCGCCCAAAATCTGCACAAAACCCAATCTGTGCGGCGCATGGAACTGGATTTTGAGAGGTATCTTTTAACCTTTCTTTTGGATTCCCTGACCCTGCTGGTGGAAAAATCCCCTACCCTCTCGGCCTCTTATCAGGCCTTGTGTCTTAAAAATCTTCCCAAAACCCTAACCCCCGCATAACGCTTTTTTACAAAGCGCTCTTTAGAAAACGCTTTTGGATCGGGGATGGTGAAGCGTTAGGGCTTTGTGAATTTGCTGAGCATCCAAATGCAAATATACGCTGGTGGTGGTCACTTGGCTATGGCCCAGCAAGGTTTGAATGGACCGCAAATCGGCCCCTGCCCTTAACAAATCACTGGCAAAACTATGACGCAGGCTATGGGCACTGTGTTTTAACGAAACCCCCGCTTCACCAAGCAATGTTTTCAAAAAACGATTCACAACAGCGGGTTGCAGGGGTTTGTGTTGAACACCCCAAAACAATCTTTCCTCCGACACAAACGGACAGGCGGCTTTGTGATGATCCAAAAACATTTGCACAATCGGCAACAGGGGGATTTGTCTGGGCTTATTGCCCTTTCCCATGACGGTTAGGGTATCGCCCTGAATGTCCTTGGGGCTAAGAGAAAGCGCCTCTGAAATCCTGAGGCCTGCCCCATACATAAGGGCGATAAGACACGCCGCCTGATCCCATACCCAAGGGTGCGGATGGCTGGCCTTGCGGGCCGCCAGACTTTGCAAAAACAGATCAAAGGTCTGGGGGGGGAGAGCTTTGGGCAAACGTTCCCTAGATTTACGAATCCGCAGGGCGTCAAAGGCTGTGATCAAAAAGCCCCTTTCCTGAAGATAGCGGGAAAAATGACGAAAACTGCTGGCATAACGGGCCAGACTGCTTTGGCTGACCCCCTCGGACCGCTTAAAGCCCATATAATCACGGACCGCTTGATGGTTTAAGGCCTGCAAGGCCGTCATCCCCACAGGATGCTGATACAAAGCATGCAGATACGATAACAACCCCAGCCAATCCTGACCATAATGGCGCACGGTCAGGGGGGAAGATCCCTCCGCGGTCAGCAAATGGTCCCACCACTCTTGTTGAAACGACAACACCTCCTGATCGCAGCAACCCGCTTTTTGAAAAAGGTTAAGAAGAATCGATTGAGCATTATCCATTATCGCGCAGGAATAACGGTAAACGGGATCGGGGGATGCTGTTTGATGTTCTGAATCAAACTTTGCAAAAAATCACGAGAGGCCACAACCCCAGAATCCAAAGAAAGCACCAAATGCGTGACTTTATGGTCGGCATCCAAAATGGACTGCAAGGCCTTTAAGGGTGGCCCATCCTTGATATAAAGAATAGGGTCCCGTCCCAAATGATCCCTGGCATGATGGGACCACTTGCGCAAAGCATCGAGGGCTTCGTGCTTTTGCTCTTCCCGCATCAAATCCTCCACGGCATACCAGTGATTAAACCCACTGGTTTCTAGGGCATACAAAAGCCCCAGATCCTGATCCTCCAGACGGGCCAAACGCTCCGCATATTCCAATGCGTGAATCATGGACGGTGTGTCTTGAATTAAACAAAGTATCGTCATAATAATCGTTTCCTCATGATAACAAAGGCCATCCACCCTGAAAAAAGGGCAAGGATAATGGCCAAAACCCCATACCAAAAGGCATGATTATGGGCAAAAAAGAAAATATCAGCCCCAATGCCGTCTTTGGAAATCATCAGGGGCGTTGTTTGGGCCGCAATAATATCCCCTTTTTTAAACAAATAAACCGTCACGCTATATTGCCCCGTTTTAACCCGCACAGGAAAATCAACATCGGCCCGAAACAAATGGGGACCACGGAACACAATGGATGTGGTGTCTTCCTTGTACAATCCCCATTGTTTTTTGCTGTCCACAAGCGCCTGTCGGAAGGGGTCTTTGGGGTCTTTTGTGTTTAATTTAAGCCGATCCAGCGTCAATTCCTGACGGGCCAAAATAATTTCAGAAAGAGAGGCCAAAGTGCCATAGCGATAGATATGATACAAAGAAGGAATGTTATCAAAACGCATTGTTTTTTCATTGACCCACAACACGCCCTGTCGTCCCTTTTGACGGACATCTAGGGTTTCTGAGGGGCCCTTAACCACAATCACCAAATCATCTTCCGGTCCCAAAGGCGCATCCAACGTGCCAAACAAAATCAGATCCTGTCCCTGAAAATCCGTTTGAATGGCAATCATATGATGGGAAAGGTCCGCCAACAACGGTTGGGCCCAGGCCCATCCTGAGGGGATGGCCAAGAATAGGAACAAAAGCGTGATCCCCTTCCTCATCGAACCGGCACCACAGCAAACAAAGAGGTTGGTTTCAGCAAAAGCCCCGCCAGCATTTGTCCGCAAACACCCAGAACGATCAGGGCGAGGATAAAGCGCAGCCGCTCCCCTCTGATCCGAGGGGCCATTTTAAGGCCCACTTGGGCCCCCACAACACTGCCCAAAATCAAAACCGCCGCCAGCATCATGTCCACCGTTTGATTCTGAACCGATTGCAACAACGTCACCATCGCCGTGACAAACGTAATCTGAAATAAAGACGTTCCGGGCACCATATGCACAGGCATACCCAAAAGATAAATCATGGCCGGAACCATTAAAAAGCCACCGCCAATCCCCATCAAAGAAACCAAAATGCCCACAAAAAACCCAATCATGGCCGGCAACAATGCGGAGATATAAAGTTTTGATTTCGGAAAACGCATCATAAAGGGCAAAGACAACAACCACGGATGGTGATGAAAATCCCGCCTTATTTTTACCGAAACCGTGCCATTTTGGCGGGTGCGCAGCATAAAACCAACGCTTTCGATCAACATAAACAAAGCCAAAGACCCCAAAAAAAACACATAACAGAGGGAAATCACCAAATCGATGTGTCCCAAACGCTTTAGCCACGAAAACAAAGCAACACCCACCCACGAGCCCAACATCCCCCCCACCAACAAAACGCCCCCCATTTTCACATCAACATGTCCCCGTCGCCAATGTCCCAAAAATCCGGATACCGAGGCCGCCACGAGCTGATTGGCCTGCGTTGCCACCGCCACCGTGGGGGGAACGCCCACAAAAATCAGCATGGGGGTCATCAAAAATCCCCCCCCAACACCAAACAATCCAGAGGCAATGCCCCCAATCATGCCAAGACCCAGCACCAAAAAGACGTTGATGGACATTTCGGCGATGGGAAAATAAAGATCCACGCGCTTGGTTCCTTAAAAAAAAGTCACATGTCCCATTTTTCGACCAGAGCGGAAAATGGGTTTGCCATAATCATACAGGGCGGCCCGTGGGCAGCGTTCGTAAACCTCTCGTTGTTGGATGCTCTCGCCCAACAAATTCAGCATTTCCACGCGGGGGGACACCAAAACAGGCATCGGAAGGGGCATCCCCAACAAAACCCGTATGGCCATGTCAAATTGACTCAGACTGGACCCTTCTAAACTCCAATGGCCACTGTTGTGAACACGCGGGGCACATTCGTTAAACAACAGGGCTCCCTGCGCCGTCACAAACCATTCGATGGTCAAAATCCCTTGATAGTTCAAATGATTCATAACCGCAAACGTCTGCTGGCAGGCCTGATCCAAAACAGCATCGGGCAGAGTGCTGGGCACACTGGTTTTTCGCAAAATGCCCTGATGATGATGATTATCCCCGATGGGCAACAGGGCTGTTTCTGAAACACTGCGGGCCGCAATGGTGGAGATTTCATGGGTAAAGGGCACAAGGCCTTCGATCAAACAGGGGCCCTCTAATAAAAAAGACAGGGATTCATCCTGCAAATCGGCTGACGTCAGGATCCTTTGTTGCCCCTTGCCATCGTATCCTCCGCGGCGGCGTTTTAAAATGGCAGGGCCGTGTTGGTTGAAAAAGCTTTTGACCTCATCCTTATGGGTCACGCTGGCAAACAGGGGGACCGACAGGCCAGCCTTTTGCGCCATGGTTTTTTCCTGCAAACGATCCTGGGCCATGGCAAAATGATTGGGATCAGGGATCACAGGGGTGATCTGGGCCGCCCGCTGCAGGGCGGTTATGGGGATGTTTTCAAATTCGCACGTAATCACATCACAGGCATGGGCAAAACGATCTAGGGCGGCGGTATCGTCAAAAGACGCCCGATGCTGATGGGGGGTCAAATCAAACGCAGGGGCATCATGATCCGCATCAAAAACATGACACAAAACGCCATAACGGGCGGCCACGGGAATCATCAGACGGGCCAACTGCCCACCGCCAAAAATACCGATGGTTTTGCGGGGGAGGGATCCTTCTGCCGTCATGCCGGATCATCCGCAACAGACTGCGTCTGCTGATGGCGCCACAGATGTAGGCGTTCCCGCAAAGACGGCTGCGTGATGGACAGCATAGCCACTGCAAACAAGGCCGCGTTCTTGGCCCCCGCCTCCCCAATGGCGAACGTGGCCACAGGAACACCCGCGGGCATTTGCACGATGGAATAAAGGCTATCCAGCCCCGAGAGGCTTTTGGACATCACCGGCACACCCAAAACAGGGACAGGGGTCAGGGCCGCCAGCATCCCGGGCAGGTGGGCTGCCCCCCCTGCGCCGGCAATAATAATTTTCAATCCATTGACCTCAGCCGATGTCGCAAAGTCATACAAACGCTGGGGGGTTCGATGGGCGGAAACCACGCGGTTTAATGTGGGAATTCCAAACTGGGCCAACACATCTGCCGCGGGCTTCATCGTGGCCCAATCCGATCTACTGCCCATGACAATCGCAATTTCTGGGGATGACATGACTTTTCCCGTGATCCATAACGTTTCGGCACGCGCCTTTAGGCGATAATATCAGGCAACAAAAGGGTTTCAATATGGTGGATGCGATCTTTCAGCTGTAATTTTTGTTTTTTCAGCCGTTGAATGGCCATGGCATTCATGGCGGCATCGGATTGTGTTAGGGAATCAATGGTGTCCTCTAATTTACGATGGTCCTCGTAAAGCTCGGTTAGCTTTTTGCGTAACCAATCCTGATCCTGATTCGTCATGGGCTATGGCATTCTGTTTTGTTATCAAACGCATCATAGCAAAAAAAGGTAAAAAATCATAACTTTTTACGGCGAAGATTGCCCTAGAACGGCTTTAGCACGGCCAAAAGAACAATGGCCACCATCAACAGCGTGGGAACCTCATTAAAAAACCTGTAATAACGATGGGTTTTTGTGTTTTGGTTATGGGCAAACAATCGCACATGGCGTGCGCACAGTCCGTGAAAACCCGCTAACACCAACACCAAGGTGAGTTTGGCATGAATCCACCCTTGACTCATCATACCAGGAATGCCCAGCATCAGGCCCCCGAAAACAAACGTCAATATCATGGCGGGATTCATGATGATTTTCAAAAGCTTGCGCTCCATCACCTTTAACATGTCCGATCGGTTGGATGCTGGGGGAACGTCAGCGTGATAAACAAAAAGGCGGGGCAGATAAAACAAACCCGCCATCCACGATATAACACTGATCAGATGCAGGGCCTTGATGAGGAGATAATAATCTTGAACAAAAGCCATAATACCCTTTCCCTATGATGAAGGTGTGTCTTTTTTTCGGCGCTGTGACCAACGGGGCACCGTTGTCAAAGGGGGGCGTGTGATGGCCAAGGTATCTTTGGGCACATCCTGTGTAATCACACTCCCCGCCCCCAGATACGCCCCCTGATGCAGGGTCACAGGGGCCACCAAAGCGCTGTGGGATCCCACAAAAACCCCCGATTCCAACGTGGTTTTATATTTATGAGTACCATCATAATTGCAGGTTATGGTGCCCGCACCAATGTTGCAATCATCCCCGATGCTGGCATCGCCCAAATAGCTGAGATGCCCTGCTTTGACGCCTTTGCCAAGCGTCGCGGCTTTTAATTCCACGAAGTTCCCAATATGAGAGGCCTCCCCCACAATCGTTCCGGGTCGCAGGCGGGCAAAGGGTCCCACGGTAGCCCCGCGTTCAATGGCGCATCCCGCAAGATGGGAAAAACTGTGGATGACGGCCCCTTCGTCAACGCGCACGCTGGGCCCAAAAACCACATAAGGATGAACGTGGGTGCCTGGGGCCAAAACCGTATCGGCGGAAAACACGACGGACGATCCCGCAATAACACCGGCATCTTGGTGGTGTTTTAGCAGGCGGGCCTGCATGACTGTTTCGGCTGTTTGCAATTCTTGCTGTGTATTGATCCCCAAAACCTCTTCGGTCGCCACAGAAAGAGGGCGCACACAACCACCATCCCCATCAATCAAAGCAACCACATCCGTTAAATAAAGCTCCCCCTGTTGATTATGGGGACGCAAGCGGGGCAGAATGTTGGGCAAAATCCCGCCTCGAAACGCCATAATACCGGCATTCAGGGGAAAATCTGGATTTTGTTTCTGTGCGGGGGAAAGGTCGCTGCTTTCAATAATGCGGGCAGCGTTCCCATCGTCCTTGCACAGCACCCGCCCGTAAGGGTTGGGCAAGGGTGCACGAAACGTCAAAAGGCCCATATCCCCCTCAAGAGCCATCAAAGCCTGAACCGTGCTGGCGGTTAAAAGGGGCGTATCCCCATAAAGCACCAACGTCGGGGCATCCGCCAAATCGGGGGCATTCTCTAACGCTTTTTCAACAGCATGTCCCGTACCTTTGGGGGGATCTTGAAGGATAACGCGGTGGGGGGAGCCCGAAAAAAAATCCTGCAAATCCGGACTGATGACACAGGTGATGCGCATGGGGTTTAAGAATTCCGCCAAACGCAAAACATGCCAGATCAAAGGAAAGCCCGCCAAGGGATGAAGAACCTTGGGTAGCGGAGAGCGCATGCGGGTTCCCTTCCCCGCCGCCAAAATGATGATATGATAGGAAATCACGGCTTTTTACAGGCTTTGGATATCGCTTGATACGTCTTTAAAAACCCTTTCAGATCAAAAGTATCTGTGGTTTTTGTCCCCTTTTGGGAAACGGATTTAACCACCAGAGTATCGCCCTGTTTCAGGGCATTGATGATTTTTTTATCCTGCTTGCGATCCGCAGAAAAAAGGTGATTTTTGTCGCCGATTACGGAAAAAGA
>JBILTX010000044.1:0-10578 GCA_044371315.1 Alphaproteobacteria bacterium
CCCCATCAATTCCGCCGCCGCCACCCCCTTTAGCAGAAAGGGGTTGAGGGTATCAAACGTGCCATATGCCGCCATTTTCAAGCTTCCCCCCACGGGGGCCTGGGGATTCACGTAATCAAAATGCTGAAAATCCGCCCCGTATTTGGGCTGGCCATGCAGGGCTAGGGCGTGGGACGGGGCAGAGGACTCCGCCCGCGATGTGTCACCGCAAGAGACAAAAAAAGACAGCAGAAAAAAAACAAAAAAACGCATCAACCATCACGCAAAAATTCAAGACAAGCCCTATGCAAGCTAGGATTAGCCGCCGCCAAAACCGTCCCATCAAAGGCATCCAGCGTGATGCTTACCCCGCTCCACGTCGTGACAATCCCGCCCGCCTGTTGCATCAGGGGGATTAAGGGCAGAATATCGTGGGGTTTTAATTGATCCTCCACCACCAGATCAACCGTCCCCGCCGCCAGCAGCGCGTACTGGTACGCATCCCCGCCGTAGGTCACAAAGCCCGTATCCTTACCCGCCTGTCGCTGGGTGTCGATGAAGGTTTCTAGGGCCGCAAATCTCCCTTTGTTGACATCCGTAAACAAATGGGGGGATGTGGTGGACAGACGGGCATTGGCCAAAACCGTTTCTGTGGAGGTCCGCAGCACCACCGGATCCCCCTGACCCCGACGATACAGGGTTTTTCCCTCTTGCGTCCAAAACAGGTCATCCAGCCACGGCTGATACGCGGCCCCAAAGGTGGGCTTGCCATCATCCAACCGGCCGAGCAAGGTCATGAACGTGGGCTTACCGGAAACAAAGGCCTTCGTCCCATCAATGGGGTCCAAAATCCACGTGGTGGTGGTGGTGCCGGTGTGATCGGGAAACTCTTCCCCCACAAGGGTATCTTCGGGATAATGATCCAAAATCAAATGGCGCAGCGCCGTTTCTAGGGCGCAATCAATGGCCGTCACGGGGGTGGCATCGTCCTTCAGGGTCGCCACCGGTGCGCGGTCTGGCGTGATCTGGCGGATGGTTTCACAAAAACGCGTCAGGGGGAAAGAATCAAGCATCGTGCTGGGCCATCGTTACGCAATCCCGTAGGTTAACTCCCACATCAAATTCAGCGCAAATTGCAGCAGCAAAATCAGGATAATGGGGGATAAATCAAAATTCAATTTGGGGATCATGCGCGTTTGTTGGCGGCGTAGCCACGCCAAGGCGGGCTCGGTAATGCGGTGGGCAAAATCCTGCAGGGCGCGAATCAGGGGATTGCCGCTGTTGATCACACCAAAATAAATCAACCAACTCAGCACAATATGAATAATCAGAATCCAGATATACAGTGAAACCACACTGTCGATGAGCTTTAAGAATGCCATCATTTGACTTGTCCCCTTTTTTGACCCAAGACTATAAAATAATATGCCCCACCACAAGGAAAAATGCCATGAAACGAAAAACCGCACCTGTTTTGCGCATGATGAAGGGACAGGCGCCCATCGTGGCCTTAACCGCCTATACCTATCCCATGGCCACGTTTTTGGATCCGTTTGTGGATATGCTTTTAGTGGGTGATTCATTGGCTATGGTTTTGTATGGACAAAACAGTACGCTGGGCGTTTCTCTTGAAACGATGATTGAACATGGAAAGGCCGTGGTGCGGGGCTCTTCACGGGCCCTCGTTGTGGTAGATATGCCCTTTGGCAGCTATGAAGCCAGCCCCCAGCAGGCGTTTGAAAGCGCCGCGCGGGTGATTTCGGAAACAGGGGCGGGGGCGATTAAAATCGAGGGACACGCGGAAATGGCGGAGACCGCCGCTTTTCTGGTGGCGCGGGGCATTCCCGTGATGGGACATGTGGGCCTGCGCCCCCAACACGTCAACACCATGGGGGGCTTTCGGGTTCAGGGAAAAGACGACGATGCCGCCCGCGCCATCGCCACGGGGGCCGCTGCCTTGGCCGACGCCGGCTGCTTTGCCGTGGTGATTGAGGGGGTGCCAGAAACCCTAGCCAATCATATCACCCAAAGTATTCCCGTGCCCACCATCGGCATCGGCGCATCGGTGCGGTGTAATGGTCAGGTTTTGGTAACCGAGGATATGCTTGGTCTTTTTCCTGATTTTAAACCCATTTTTGCAAAACAGTATAAAAACCTGAGAACGGATATTGAATCTGTTGTTGAATCCTACGCCAGCGCGGTCCGATCCGGCCAATTCGATCCCAAAACCTCGTAAGATCCACGGAACCAACCCTCATGATTCGCGGCATCCTGTTTCATGGATTTTTGGTGGTGTGGACCCTTCTTTTGGGGGTTGTTTCCTTGCCAGTTTATGCGTTCCCCTCCGCTTTGCCCTGGATTCAACGGTTTTGGTCATGGGGGGGATTGGCCTTTCTAAGGCTTGTGAGGCTCCATTATCGCGTGCATGATCCAAGTGGGATTTTGCGTCAACGACCATCCCCCGTGTTATTTGTGTCCCGCCATCATTCCGCGTGGGAAACCATGGCCTATGTCACGATTTTAACCCCCAAACCCACGTTGCGCTTTGTTTTAAAAAAAGAATTGCTGTCTCTGCCATTTTTCGGATGGTACCTGCGCCGCGTGGGGATGATTGCCCTGAATCGAGCGCAGGGGGTCCAGGCCCTGCGTCTGTTAAAAAAACAGGTCAAAGAAACCATTGAAAAGGGTTGCGATATCGTGATTTATCCCGAAGGCACCCGCACCGACGTAAGCAGCCCCCTGATTTTGCAACGCGGCGTCCTGATGGCCTATGAGGCCGCCGGCGTGCCCGTCATTCCCATCACGCTGGATTCTGGACGCTTTTGGCCCAAAAACAGCCTGAAAAAATACCCAGGCACCATCACCGTACGCCTTCAGGACATCATCCCCGCCGGATTGCCAAGGGAGGTGTTTTGGGAGAGGCTCAATCTCGTCCTGCGCCAAGATCTTGATTGAAAATCCTTGACTTTTTTTGGATACCGTTTCATAATCACCCTATGTCTGCCGATGTTATTCACACAAAAATTATCAAAATTGGAAACGCTCAGGGTGTGCGCTTACCCAAGGCTATTCTCGAAATGAGTCATATTAAACAAGACGCAGAAGTGTCCATTGAACATGGGGCTATCGTAATTCGGGCACCCAAAACAGTCAGAGCGGGATGGAAAGAAGCCTTTGCTGTTATGCATGCGCGGGGCGATGATGCTCTTTGTGATGAATAGCTCTAGTTAATCAAGCCTCCCCTAAAAGCTTCTCTAAACCCACCATCCCCGCATCCTGAATATACAAGGCCTGCAGATGCCGCAGCGTGGTTAAGGCATAATCCAAATTAGGACCCGATTGCCCCTTGGCCGTTTGGATGATGCGGGCTTGCTCAGCAAGGGACAGGGTGCCCACGTACTGTTCATGGGCGGGATTTACGGTAAAACATAAGGCCTTCACCGTTTCGGGGCCACCGTTTAACAGCACGGGCAACGTCTGGGGCAAATAGGCCTGTGTGATCATTTCGCGGTCCCAAACCGCTTCAAACACGGGATAGGCATGTTCTTCGGGAATTTTATACGCAATCCCGTCACAAAAACCCCCCTGATCCAACGATAACACCAAGCCAGGGTTATCCTTCGTGCCCCTATAAACCACCGAGGCCATGCAGAAACTGCGGTGATAGCCGCTCAGGCGAGCGGCCTCTTTCCGCACATGGGGAAACGGGAAATCCCACATCAAAGAGCCATACGCAAAGATCCAGCATTGCGTATGGCTTGTAAAATAATCGTTTTTGCTTAGCATAGCCCTGTTATAAACACGGGAAACGGGGGCGGGCAAGAAAAATTCTGGACCTACCGCCCCGAAGACCTCCGCCGTCCGCCGCCAAAGCTACGAAAACCTTGGGGGCTGGCGCCTTCACGACGTTGGCCGTATCCGCCGCCGCCACCACCGCTGCGCCGCTGACCACCGCCATAACCGCCACCGCCCGAGCGAGAGCGGGCACTGCGGGGAAAGGGCTCCGGATCGCTGTTATTGGCGTTGGGGTCCATCAGTTTTTGAATGGCCCGCCATTTTCCTTTGTCGCTAGGCGACACCATACACAGGGCGGATCCCGTGGTGCCGGCCCGTCCTGTACGGCCAATGCGGTGGATGTAATCTTCAGCGCACTGGGGCAGATCATAATTAATCACATGGGCAATGTGGGGAATGTCCAGCCCCCGCGCCGCCACGTCCGTGGCCACCATCACAGTATAATCCTGCCGACGAAACGATTGAATCACCCGATCACGGTGATTTTGCCGCAAATCCCCGTGCAGAGCCCCCACACGGTGATTGGCCGATTTTAATTTATCCGCCAAATGTTCGGCCCCGCGCTTGGTGTTGACAAACACGATGACGGAACCGTCACGACGTTCCAGCTCCCCCAACAAGTGATCATATTTTTCGTTTTCCTGCATAAAGGCGCTGTCCTGATCCACCGTCAACGCGGGCTTCATGCTGGATCCGATGGCAATACGCTCAGGCTTAACCAAATAGGCCTGCGCCACCTTTTCAATGGTTTTGGACAACGTGGCGGAAAAAAGCAAGGTCTGCCGCGGGCTTTGCATCACGCCAACAATGGCCTGTAAATCCTTACCAAAGCCCATATCCAGCATCCGGTCCGTTTCATCCAAAACCAGAAAGGATGCCTGATCCAACGCCAACGTTCCCCGCCGAAGATGGTCATGAATACGCCCGGGCGTGCCCACGATCAAACGCGGACGCCCCCGCAGCTGAGCCATTTGCTTGCCCATGGATTCACCGCCGATCAACAGCGCACTGCGCAGACTGTTGACATCTTTCAACAAAGGCTTAACCGACGCCAGAACCTGCGCCGCCAATTCCCGCGTGGGGGCCAGAACCAGGGCATGGGCCGTAGGGTTTTGCATCAAATACGTCACCATAGGCAGCGCAAAGGCCAAGGTTTTCCCAGTCCCCGTTTGGGCCGTTCCCAAAACATCCCGCCCCTGCAGGGCCAGCGGAATAACATCCTGTTGAATGGGGGTGGGGGTAATCAGGTTAAGGGCCTGAAGGTTTTTCTGCAAAACAGAAGGAAGATCAAAATCAGAAAATAATCGAGTCATAAAACAGTGTATCTTTCGTTGAAGGAAGGCGTTAAAGGGATGGCCGCTCTTTTTTCATCGTTCCTGCTCCATGGCTGGGGGCTGTGATGGTGGTTTTTGTTTTAAAAAACCCAAGTCCGCAGCACATAAGCACCACAGAACCAACACAATGGCCAAAGCACCAGAACGGAAAAAAGGGTTTTTTATAAAACCTTTTTTAAAACCCAAGGGCCGCAACGGGGCGTTGAACCTTCTTTCAAGTTCAGCGCCGTAAGCGATGGAGGGGAAAATCATATCCCCAAAGAAGCCTGAGCGCAAAAATAAAAAGACACAATGGGGGGCGGAATTTTCCAAAGAAAAAACCACCCCAAGAGAAAAAATCAAAGCGGTAAGAAAAAAGCTTAGTCGTTGAGCAATTTCAGGTTCACAGCAGAGGTTTTGCCTTTGTTTGTGGCCAGTTCGTATTCTACGCGCTGTCCATCGGGCAAGCTGTTCAGACCGGCACGCTCCAGCGCGGTCATATGAACAAACACATCTTTGTCCTCGCCATCGGGGCGGATAAAACCATACCCTTTGGTGGGATTAAACCATTTTACAGTACCTTTGGCCATAACAGATCCTTTCATCGCTTGGCATGTTTTAGGGGAAAAATCCCCTGAGAGAGTGAAACCTAAACCATTCAACGCGCCAGCAATGTAACGTGCTGTTTATACGACACCACAGCGGAGTGTTATTGGGTAGAAGGTAACTGAAAGCGATGCTATCATAATCCTGCACAAAGTCAATCCCAACTTTCATCCCTAAGATGCAGATTCTTTCCACCACTCTTGATGTTCACGCTTTTTTAGAAACCCTGCAGGGGAAAACGTTGGCTCTGGTACCCACTATGGGGGCGTTGCATCAGGGGCATTTGGCATTGGTGCGCCATGCCAAAACACTGGCGGATGCGGTGGTGGTGACGATTTTTGTGAATCCTTTGCAATTCGGTCCGGCGGAGGATTTTGATCGCTATCCCCGCACCCTTAATCAAGACATCAACGCCCTCTCCCTGCTTGGCATTGCAGGGGTGTATGCGCCGGATGTTATGGCCATGTATCCGCAGGGAAAGCCCCTGACCCATATCCAGAATAACGTTATGGGATCAGTGCTCTGTGGGGCCCATCGGCCCGGCCATTTTGATGGTGTTCTGACCGTGGTGATGAAGCTTTATCAGCGGTTTCGCCCCCACGTTATGGTGTTTGGCCAAAAGGATTATCAACAATACCTGATGATTCACACCATGATGCGGGATTTGGATGTGCCCGTTGATATTATCGGCCTACCCACCCAACGGGAAGACGACGGTCTGGCCCTGTCATCGCGCAACACTTATCTGAGTCCGAACCAACGGGCCATCGCCCCCCTGCTTTATCAAACGTTATGCCAGTTACAACGGGAATTGACCCTAAACCCCAACCATGCCCAAGACATCCTGACCCACGGGCAGCAGCGTTTGCACCAAGGGGGGTTTGAAACGGTGGATTATCTTGAGGCCCGAACCCTCAATACTCTTTCCCCATGGCAGGACCCAAGAACCGCAGGGCGTCTGTTCGTCGCCGCCCGTTTAGGGGGCGTACGCCTGATTGATAACATCGCGATTTAGGACAAGACTTTCTCAATATCTTTGCTATAAAGTGGGGACACCATACTCAAAACCACAATCATAGAGTGCATCATGAAAAAAATTATCGTGAAAAACCCCATCGTGGAAATGGACGGCGATGAAATGGCCCGCGTGATGTGGGATTTGATTAAGGAAAAACTGATTCATCCCTATCTGGATTTGCCCATTGATTATTATGATTTGTCCATTCAATCGCGGGATGCAACCAACGATCAAATTACCATTGATTCGGCGCTGGCCACCCAAAAGCACGGTGTGGCCATCAAATGTGCCACCATCACCGCGGACGAAGCGCGTGTGGCCGAGTTTGGCCTGAAAAAAATGTGGGCCTCCCCCAACGGCACCATCCGCAACATTTTGGGGGGAACGGTGTTTCGGGAACCCATTATCATCAAAAATGTTCCTCGGTTGGTCCCCGGTTGGACCCACCCCATCGCCATTGGCCGTCATGCCTTTGGGGATCAGTACAAAGCCACAGATTTTCTGGTGCCGTCAGCGGGAACCCTCACCATCACCTTCACCCCCAAAGATGGGAAAGGGGAGGTAATTTCCCACAAGGTTTATGATTTTGAATCCCCTGGGGTGGCCATGGCCATGTACAATCTGGATGATTCCATTCGGGGCTTTGCCCGTTCCTGTTTGAATTATGGATTGCACCGCGGCTGGCCGGTGTATTTGTCCACAAAAAACACGATCCTAAAGCGGTATGATGGCCGTTTCAAAGACATTTTTCAGGATGTTTTTGAGGCCGAATTCAAAGACGCCTTTGCCGAAAAAAACATTACCTATCAACACCGTTTGATTGATGACATGGTGGCCTCGGCCCTGCGGTGGGATGGAAATTTTGTGTGGGCCTGCAAAAACTATGATGGGGATGTGCAATCGGATTCTGTGGCCCAAGGGTTTGGGTCGTTGGGGCTGATGACCTCTATCTTGCTGACCCCTGATGGCAAAACGGTGGAAAGCGAAGCCGCCCATGGCACCGTCACCCGTCACTTTCGCCGTCATCAACGGGGGGCGGAAACCTCAACCAACCCCATTGCGTCCATTTTTGCCTGGACCCGCGGCCTATGGCATCGCGGCAACATGGATGGTAACGACGCCTTAAAAGCCTTTAGCCAAACCCTAGAGGAAACCTGTATCGCCACCGTGGAAAACGGGGAAATGACGCGGGACATGGCCATGCTGATTGGGGAAAGCCAAACGTGGCTGAACACCCAAAATTTCATCGGGGCGATTGCGCAGAATTTTGAAAAAAGGATGGGGTGAGGGTATCCACCCCAACCATCTTTTTTTCCCCTGTTTTGCGGTCTTTGATTTGAACCATGCCCTCTTTTAAATCGCGGGGACCCACGATGATTTGGGTGGGCAGGCCGATTAAGTCCGCATCCTTCAGCTTAACGCCCATACCCACATCACGATCGTCGTACAAAACGGCCTCGCGCCCGCCTAACTTGGTATACAAACGATCCGCTGTTTCCAAACACGCCGCATCATTCATGCCAATGTTGATCAAGGCATAGCGATAGGGGGCCACCGATTCGGGCCAGATGATACCGTGATCATCGTGACAGGCCTCGATCATGGCCCCCACCAAACGACCCACGCCCAGACCATAAGACCCCATAATCACAGGGGCTTGCGTGCCATCATCCAAGGTAACTTTGGCCTGCATAGGATCGCTGTAACGCGTGCCAAAGGTGAAAATATGCCCCACCTCAATCCCCTTGGTTTCCACCAACGGCTTTCCTGTCCATGTTTTGGGATCATGCAAATCATCGGTGGCGGCATACAAATGGGCGCAATCGTTCAGGGTCAGGGCCGACGTGTCCACATCGTGCCACGCGGGATCATAAAACACCCCGCTTTCCCCGTTGTCCGCCAAAACATGAAATTCATGGCTGAGTTTTCCCCCAATAGGACCCGTATCCGCACGCACGGGCATAGCCCGTAGGCCCAAACGCTGAAACAGGCGCATATACGCCCCAAAAATCTGGTTATAAGTTTCCGCCGCAGCCTCCTCAGAAACATCAAAGGAATACCCGTCTTTCATCAAAAATTCCCGCCCGCGCATCACGCCAAAGCGGGGGCGGATTTCATCGCGGAATTTCCAGTGGATTTGATACCACAATTGCGGCAGAGCCTTGTGCGAGCGCACGTTTTTGCGAAACAGGTCCGTCATGGCCTCTTCGGCTGTGGGGCCGTAAATCATGCCGCGGCCGTGGCGATCCTTCAGACGCAGCATTTCATCGCCGTAACTGTCCAGCCGGCCGCTTTCCGCCCACAAATCATCGGGCTGCAGTGTGGGAATCAGAATCTCTTGCCCCCCAATGTCATCCATCACCACACGGATATGATCGGCAATTTTGTTCAGGACCCGCAGACCCAAAGGCAACCACGTATACATCCCCGCCGCCAAGGGCCGAATCAGCCCCGCGCGAATCATCAGCTGGTGGGACACAATGCTGGCATCGGCAGGGTTTTCTTTCAGCGTAGGGATAAAGGCAGCAGACAAACGCATCGTGGGACTTTCTTAGGGTTAAACGGCAGGAGAAAGATGGGTGATCCCGCCCATATAGGGGTGTAAAACTTCAGGGAGATAGACAAGTTTACTCCCCTGATGATAAAAATTTTCCAGCAAGGCCGCTAACGTCCGACCCACGGCCAAACCGGACCCATTCAGGGTATGAACAAAGGCCGTGGCCCCGTTGTCTTCCCGTCGATAGCGAGCGTTCATCCGGCGGGCCTGAAACGTGCCAAATCGACTGCAACTGGAAATTTCGCGGTATGTTTTTTGGGCAGGCATCCAGACCTCTAGGTCATATGTTTTTTCCGAAGTAAACCCCATATCCCCCGTACACAGCAGCATACGGCGATAGGGCAGCTCCAAACGCTCCAAAATCGTTTCGGCGCAGCGGGTCATGCGCTCGTGCTCTTCGGCGGCTTGCTCGGGCGTGGTGATGGTGACCAATTCCACCTTGTGAAACTGGTGCAGGCGGATCAGGCCCGCCGTATCACGCCCCGCTGATCCCGCTTCGGACCGAAAGCAGGGGGTGTGGGCAGTGAAACGCAGGGGCAACACAGATTCTTGCAGAATACAATCCGCCGCCATGTTGGTGAGGGGAACCTCCGCCGTAGGGATCAAATAATGGCCGGTGGTGGTTTTAAATTGGTCCTCTTCAAATTTCGGCAACTGACCCGTGCCAAACAGGGCAGGGGCCTGAACCAAATAGGGGGGGGAGACCTCTTTATACCCATGTTCCCGCGTGTGAACATCCAGCATGAACTGCCCCAAAGCCCGCTCCAGTCTGGCCAACATCCCTGTTAGCATCACAAACCGGGTGCCGGACATTTGAACGGCCTTGGTGGCCTCATAATACCCTAAAAAATCAGCGATGGCCTCGTGCGGTGGCGTGGGAGCAAATGGTGTATAGCCCCACCGGTGTTGTTCCACATTGTCCGTCTCATCTTTGCCCTCTGGAATTTCAGGCAGGGGAATGTTGGGGACGGCCTGCCAGGCGGCCAAAAAATCCTCTTCGGCCTGATCCTGCTGGGTTTTAAAGGTATCCAGCGTTTCTTTCAGCGTGGCCACGCGGGCCTTGGCGGCCTCTGCCGAGGCCGTGTCACCGGCCTGCAAAAATGCACCGATGGTTTTGGACAGCTGGCCGCGCTCTTCCTGCGCAGCCTGCCACTGGGTTTTTAAAGATCGCAAATGCTGGTTCTTGGCGATTAAGTCATCGGTACTATCGGGGGCACCGCGCTTTGACAAAGCCGCACGAAGGATATCCGGATCTTTTCGCAGAATCTCAGGATCAATCATGCCACATCCGTTGTTTTGGCTTTGGCGGG
>JBILTX010000046.1:0-10472 GCA_044371315.1 Alphaproteobacteria bacterium
ATGCGGTTTGGCAATTTTGCCATGGAGGTTTTGATTAACGAAATCCTGACCCTAGGGCGCAAACGTACAGATCTGGAGGTCAAAATCTTCGGCGGCGGCCAGATCATGGGGGACATCATGGGGGTGGGGGATAAAAACATCGCCTTTATCAATGATTATATCCGCTCTGAAAATTTACATGTCACCCAAAAAAGTTTGGGGGAACGGTTTGCGCGACGTTTGTTTTATTTTCCGGCCACGGGGGCCGTTGTCGAAAAGAAAGTGCCTGTGGATTCCAACAATGCTGAAGTGATTACACAGGAAACACGCTACCAGCGTGCCTTTAAACCCAAAGACGGTGACGTTGAATTGTTTTAGGTGACCCTTATGAGCCCCATTAAAGTTTTGATTGTCGATGATTCCGTGTTCATTCGGAAACTGTTAACAGAGATTCTGCAGGCGGATCCCGCCCTGCACGTGGTGGGGGCGGCCAATGACCCCATCGAGGCCAAAGAGATGATGAACACCCTAAATCCAGACGTTTTGACGCTGGATGTGGAAATGCCCCATATGGACGGGGTGTCGTTTTTGGAAAAAATCATGCGGTTAAAACCTATGCCCGTGGTGATGATTTCCAGCAAAACCACGGAATCCGCGGATGTGACATTGCGCTCTTTGGCGCTGGGGGCGGTGGATTTTATCACCAAGCCATCCAATTACGCCTTTAAAGACATCGAAAACATGGCGGATCTGATTCGGGAAAAGGTCAAAAATGCCGCCAAAGCCAACATCCACATCCAACGCACCAAAACCCCCACACGCACGGTATCCCCTATAAAAGTTAAACACGATATAATTGTGGCCATAGGGGCCTCCACCGGTGGGGTCGAGGCACTGGAAACCATTTTAAAAAACCTGCCCGCCAGCATGCCCCCCATTCTGATAACCCAACATATGCCGCCCCATTTTACCCAAAGTTTGGCCAAACGCCTCAACGCCCTATTGCCACTAACGGTTATTGAGGCCGTAGATGGCGATCGCCTGCAAAACAATCATGTCTACATTGCCCCTGGGGGGCATCATCTGGTGGTTAAAAAAACAAAATATGACGTCATTGCCACCCTGCTGAATACGGACAAAGTTAACGGACACCGTCCATCAGTGGATGTGATGTTTCAGTCTGTGGCAGAGGTTTTCGGCCCCAAGGCCCTGGGCATTATTTTAACCGGCATGGGCACCGATGGGGCCATGGGCCTAAAAGCCATGCGCGATAAAGGGGCCCATACCATAGGCCAAAACCAAGGCACCTGCGTTATTTACGGTATGCCCAAAGCGGCCATGGCGGCGGGCGGGGTTTGCCAAGAATTGCCCCTGAACGATCTGGCCCCCAAAATTATGAAATACTGCGAGGCCGCATCATGAACCCCGCCGTCCAACCTTTGCCCCGCATGACCCGAAAAGGGGCGGATGCTGAGCCGCATACAGACCTTTTGAGCTGTATTGCCGCAGGCAGTGATTTAGAATCTGGCATTTTGCACGATTTGTCATCGGATGTGGAATCTCTGTCCAATCATCTGGAGGAAGAGATCAGCCGCATGGTGGCGAATTTTATGGAAATTTCCAAAATCAACACCGCGCAGGGAAACTTTCTGGAGCAAGTGGTCAAACAAGCCAATTCCATTCAGGTGGAAGACAAGGACATGAACCTGGATGAGTTTAATGATTTTGTCACGCGAACCTTTTCAGAAATCATTGATTTAAATATCTTTTATTCCAAAGAGGCCATGAATCTGGTGTTTGTTTTGGGCAACGTCATGGCGCAGATGGAACGGGTTGAGGCCATGGTCAACAAAATCGGGGTTTTGAATTCCCGCACCAACATGGTGGCCATCAACGCCACGATTGAGGCCGTGCGTTCCGGAGCCGAAGGCAGCACCTTTAAAGTGGTATCGGACGAGCTGCGCGAGCTGGCCGAAGGCATCAACGGTTTTGCCCACAATCTGGGGGCCGAAATCAACACCATCCGCCAAGGCATGACAGAATCCCACAAAATTATGATGCGTCTGGCCAACAAAGACATGATCCCCCAAATGATCCTGCAGGAAAAAACCGAACGCATCACCAAAAATCTGGTCAAACAAAGCCAGTATTTTTCCGAAACGGTGAAAAACGTTATGGAAAATACAATTAAATGCAAAGAAATCAGCAAACTGGTTTCAAACTTCCAGGTTCAGGACCGCGCCAAGCAGGCACTGGAATACGTCACGGACACCATGCGGGCCTTTGCCAAACGAAACAGATTGCAATCGCACTCTTTGGAATCCCTGATGGGAAATGCTGGCGACAAGCAGGGTGCTGAGCAAGAGGCCTATCAAGCCCTAAATCAGGGGATTGCGGCTTTGTCGCTGGAGGAAAGCCGTGAAAAACGTCTGCGGGCCTTTTTAACCCGCGGACAAGATGGGTCCCTGAAGGATTTGGTGGGGCTGAATAAAAAAGAAAATCAAACCTTCAGTGGTGAAGATATCGAACTCTTTTAATCGAGGTGAAAACATGTCCAAGGTCGAAGTTACAACACAAAACAACACAAAAAAAATCGCCCTTAGCGGTCATTTTACCGCCATGGATCATGACCAGTTTCGGGCGATCTTAGAGGATTTACAATCGGCGGAGGGATGCACATCCTGCGCTGTGGATCTGGAACATCTGGATTTTATTGATTCGGGGGGGCTGGGGATGCTGTTGTTGCTGCGGGATGCGTGCATCAAACAAAAAATGGCCCTGTCCCTGAGCAACGCCAAGGGGGATGTTCTGCGGATTTTGGACATCGCCAAGTTTGATCAGTTGTTCAAAGTGGTTGGTTAAACCCAAAGGATCTATGTTTGGGGGTTATGGTGTTTGCCTTTTCGACCCATGCCATCCTTGGGGGTGATTGCGCCGCGCGGGTGATTGCCTCTTTGCCCCCCATGGATGATGATATCCGTTTTTGCGTCAGGGTTTGCCTGCACGAGGCCCTGTATAATGCGGCCCTGCACGGCAATCTGGAACTAAAAGACATTCACCACAGCGGTATTGTTCATCAGGTCCAGGAACGTCTGCAGGACCCCGTGTTGGGATCGCGCTGTGTCTTTGTTGATCACAACAGAGATGCCGATGGTTTGGAAATGACCGTTAGGGATTGTGGGGATCACCTGTTTTCATGGCCCACAGAGGACCTGCCCCACCGGATTCATGGGTTAAAATTGATTCGTCAGTTGACGCATCAGGTGACCTTTGATGCCACAATCAAAACATTGACGATGCGCTTTTGCTGGAAAGAGGGGACATCATGAAGCCCTTGGCCCATTACGGAAACGCCCGCATTTTGATTGTGGATGATGATCGCGTCAACCGGCATTTGATCCGTGCCCTGCTGTCCACCAAGGGATATACCCACATTTTTGAAGCCGCCGATGGCATCGAAGCCTTAGAAATGAAAAAGCAGCACAATCCGAACTTGATTTTGCTGGATCTTCATATGCCCCATCTCAGCGGGTTTGATGTTTGCCGCATCATTCGGCGGGACCATGATCACGACGATATCCCCATTTTGGTCATTACCCAAATGGACAGCACGCAGGACCGCGTAGCGGCCTTTGAGGCTGGCGCCACGGATTTAATCACCAAACCCGTTCACAAAGACGAATTGCTGGCCCGTGTCTCCATTCATCTGGGGCATCAGTTTTTAACGCAGGATTTGATGCACTATCAAAAGCGCGTGGCCCATGAACTGCGCCGTGCCTACGAAATTCAACGGTCTTTGTTGCCATCATCCCACCAAATTCAAACCCTCAATGGCCATTATGGCCTGAGCATAGAGGGATACTGTCACCCCTGCACCGAACTGGGGGGGGATATGTGGCATGTCTCTGGGCTGGATGGGCATCGGGTGTTGATGTCTTTGGTGGATTTCAGCGGGCACGGGGTGCATGCCGCCCTGCATACGGTATGGTTGCAGGCCTATATGGGCCATCATCCCATGGGGGCGGAGGAGCATCCGGATACCTATTTGCTTAAAATCAACAAAGCCCTGAAAGCCTATATGCCGCTGGGGCATTTTGCCACCATGATTGTGATGGTTTTGGATACGCAGCAGCACACCCTAACCTATGCTTCGGCCGCCCATCCACAACTGATTGTTTGGGATGCTAAGGGACGCTGCACCCACATTGCCCAAAGCCAAAGCCTGCCGCTGGGGATTGTTGAGGATGCCGCCTTTGAGGCCGTCACCGTCCCCCTGCCAGAGGGGGGAAGTTTTTTTGCCTATAGCGATGGCCTGCTGCATCCGGATTTGTGCGAAACGCCCTTTACCGAATCATCCTTAAACACGCTGGCCCATCAGAGCGCACCGGAGTTTTTTCTGGATTTGATCAAAGCCTATTTAAACGTCACCCGCCCCCATCACGGACCCGATGACAATACCTTTCTGTTCGTCAGTAGGGGCGGGGAGGAAGCCTTGGCAGCCGCATCATGACCACCCCCTCACCCCCTTTGGTGGATGCTGCGCGTTGGGAAACGTTGATTCAGGATGTGGGGCAGGATGTTCTGCTGGCATTGATTCAGGAATTTTTGGCCACGGATTATGAAACGCCCCTAAAGACCTTGGCCACACAAAGCCCTAAGCAACAACGCGAAACCCTACACGCCCTAAAAGGCGTGGCGGCCAATATGGGCGCCGCGGCCTTGGTGGCGATGTGTCACCGTCTGGGCCATCAACCAAAGATCACCCCTGATGATCAGAGGCATATTCTGAGGGTTTTGGGGGACACGCGGGGGGAGATCAGGTTGCAGGTGACAGGTGACAGGTGAGGGGGGTGAGTGTCCCCCTCCCTCTTGCGGGGGAGGGGGTGTTTTTTGGGAAAATGTTTATTCCATTTCGAGCGCTAAAGAAGTTCCCATAGATTGACCATTGTGATTATCAATACCTATAAGGCATCCCATCACGGCGATGGCTTTCAAAGCCTGTTCTCTTTTTTCTGAGATCTCATCGCGATTATCATCTTTTGATAAAAATGTTGGGCATTGCTGAATGCGATTCAGAGGCGTTATGATTTCATTCAATGTATCCAACAACCTTGGCCTATCCGGATGATGATCATTTTTAATGATATCTTCACAAGCCAATTCCGAAATCGTTGATAGACTTTTGTGTATACTGGATACCGCATCCCGAAATTTGTTTTTTTCATCCTCGTCAATGAACATTGCTGATAATTCATCTTCAGATTTTGGATTCAAAAGTATGGATAAGTCCTTTATTCCTCTTAGCGAGGACCCAGCAATATGGTTTATTTTTCCTATAAAATCAGACCGCAAGGTCATCAAGGCTGCATGGGTGCAATATACTATTCCGACATTATTTGGTTTTTGGATTCTGTTTGTATTTGGCAAAGAAGCCTTTTCGGATGGTAGAGATTGAATCTTTTCAAGGCATTTTTGGGCTTGATCTATTGCATCGTTCATATCCTCGAGTTCCCCGGCAGTTATCTCTCGGCTCTCAGGTCTGCTTACAAAGTCTCCAATATCCCCTCGCTTTTCCACAATTTGTTCTAGTTTAGATTTTAATTCATGGATATCAATTAGTTGCTGATTTTCAGGATCAACTTTAATCATATCTCTAATATCTAACAGCAGGCTTAATGTATCGTGGGCTGTGTTTACCAGTTTTAATACTTCATCAGCTGATATCTCATATTGGTTTGTGGGAAGAGGTAGAATGCGTGTTTCAAATCTATCTTCATTAAATATACGCCAGATACGAAGACCTAATAATGAATTGATATTATCTATTATTTCTGGTTTTACACCGTTAGCAGCAGAATTACTCACACCATCCCCCTATTCCTAAAAAACATTAAAAAAAACCAAAACCACCCTATCACAAACGCCATGGGTTTTCAAATAAAAACGATTGTTTTTTCCGCATAATTTTGTGACATTTTTCACAAAGGGGGGGCCGTTTAGGAATATGACGATACAAGGGTTATCAGGGGTTTACCTGAACCCTTTGACAACAAAGAAACAATACACTAAAGGTGTTTTTATCTTTTTGAAAAAGGACATTTTATGAGTGAGGATAATCAGTCGTTATTAAGCGATGTTCTGGATTTTTTAAACAGCTTGAACAATGACCCAAATTTATCTCGGAGTGAGGAACGTGATAAGCTAACATCTTTAATCAAAAGCTGTAATAACGCCTTAGCGTTAGAAAAAACATTAACACCCACCGCAGAAGAGTCAGAAACCACAAAATTGTTAACAGATATCATTGCGTTTTTAGAAACTTTGAGAGATGACCCAAACCTAAATTATATGATTCTAAACAGGGATAAAATATCCTTGATTCAACGCTGCTGTGAAGCTCAACGTTAATCGCAATACAGTCTATTCCTCTTCATCCAATCTTGGCCTCTCCTTTCATCGCAGGGCCTCTCTGAAAAACTGTATTTCCCCAACAAACCCCTTGCCCTCTGGTGCCCGTGGGCTTTAGATAGGGGGAGAGTTTTTGTTTATGATCCCCCGAGTCTTTTATGCCCAAATCCCCCCTGAAATCCAAAGTTTTGCCCGATGCGGTGGCCTCTGTGGGGCGGGGGGTGGTCAGCAGCACCACGTTGTCCGTGCGGGGGGCGCGGGAGCATAATTTGAAAAACATCGACGTGGACATTCCCAAAAACCAATTAACGGTGATTACGGGGGTTTCAGGGTCGGGGAAGTCTTCGCTGGCCTTTGATACCATTTATGCTGAGGGGCAGCGGCGGTATGTGGAAAGCCTGTCGTCCTATGCCCGCCAGTTTTTGCAGCTGATGGAAAAGCCCGATGTGGATCACATCGACGGCCTGTCGCCGGCCATTTCCATTGACCAGAAAACCACCAGCCGCAACCCGCGCTCCACCGTGGGGACGGTGACAGAGATTTACGATTACCTGCGGTTGCTGTTTGCCCGTGTGGGGGTGCCGCATTCTCCGGCCACGGGATTGCCCATTGCGCGGGAAAGCGTGTCCCAAATGGCGGACCGCATCGAAACATGGCCCGAGGGCAAGCGCATTTTGATTTTGGCCCCCGTGGTGCGGGACCGCAAGGGGACCTTTGTGGATTTGTTTCAGGATTTGCGGAAAAAGGGGTTTGTGCGTCTGCG
Source organism: Alphaproteobacteria bacterium (assembly GCA_044371315.1). GTDB lineage: Bacteria > Pseudomonadota > Alphaproteobacteria > JAJTHO01 > CANGYM01 > CANGYM01. Next base: position 7,151 of record JBILTX010000046.1, read on the forward strand.
CATCAACGGCAAACAGGTGGGGATGGACGAAATTCCCGCGCTGAAAAAAACATTAAAACATGATATTGAGGTCGTGGTGGACCGTCTGGTTTTGGGCGGGGATATCCGCACCCGTTTGGTGCAATCGCTGGAAACCGCCACCAAGCTGAGCGAGGGGATTTTGTGGGTTTTGGATGCGGATTCCGATGAAAAAACCGTGTTTTCTGAGCATTTTTCATGCCCCGAATCGGGCTTTGCGCTGGATGATATTGAACCGCGTTTGTTCAGTTTCAACAGCCCCCACGGCGCTTGCGCCACCTGTGACGGTCTGGGGGTGCGGGTGGTGATTGATCCGCGGCGGATTGTGCCGGATCCTTCGCTGAGTTTAAACGATGGGGCCATTGCCCCCTGGGCGGGGAAGTTCCACAGTTATTATGATCAAACCCTCGCGTCTGTGGCCAAGCATTTTGGGGTGCGGATGACCACCCCCTTTGAAAAACTGCCAAAGGGTATGCAACATGCCCTGATTTATGGGACAGAAATGCCCATCACCATTCACTACAACGACGGGTTTCGGGCGTACAAAACCAACAAGCCCTTTCCTGGGTTGGTGGGGTATTTGGAAAAACGGTATCAGGCCAACGAACTGTCCTCGGACGATCAGGAACGGTACTGCGTGGAAAAGGACTGCGATGCCTGCGGCGGGACCCGTCTGAATGAAAAGGCGCTGTGTGTGAAAATTGCGGGCCAAACCATTGCCGATGTGACGGCCCTCTCCATTGGGGATGCTTACCGCTGGATTGCCGAAACCCTGCCCCCCCAATTGGGTAAGCAAGATCACGCCATTGCGGATCGGATTTTGCGGGAAATTCGGGAAAGGTTGTCTTTTCTGAACAACGTGGGTCTGTCGTATTTGACCCTGCACCGCCACGCCAGCACCCTGTCCGGTGGGGAGAATCAGCGGATTCGCCTAGCCTCCCAAATCGGATGCGGCCTGAGCGGGGTTTTGTATGTGCTGGATGAGCCCTCCATCGGCCTGCACCAGCGGGATAATGACCGTTTGCTGGAAACGCTGCGCAATTTGCGGGATTTGGGCAACACGGTTTTGGTGGTGGAACACGACGAAGACGCCATGCGCACTGCCGATTATTTGATTGATATGGGCCCCCGCGCGGGGCGCTTTGGCGGGGAAGTCGTGGCCGCCGGCACGCCCGATGTGGTGATTGCGCATCCCAAAAGTCTCACCGGTGCCTATTTACGGGGTGATCAACAGATTACCCCCCCCGCAACACGGCGCAAAGGGAATGGAAAAACCCTGTCCCTGCGCGGGGTGCATTATCACAATTTGCAAAATGTGAATGTGGACATTCCGCTGGGGACCCTGACCTGTGTCACGGGGGTGAGTGGGTCGGGCAAGTCGTCCTTGGTCATGGACAGTTTGTATCAGGGGATGTTGGCCCGTTTTTGGCGTTCGGACCTGCAGCGCTATATGCACAGCATCGAGGGCGGGGAATGGATCGATAAAGTCATCGAAATTGATCAATCCCCTATCGGACGCACGCCGCGGTCCAATCCCATTACCTACATCGGGGCCTTTACGCCCATTCGGGATTGGTTTGCGGCCCTGCCCGAGGCCAAAGCCCGCGGGTACGCCGTGGGCCGCTTTTCCTTTAACGTGAAGGGGGGGCGGTGCGAGGCCTGTCAGGGGGACGGGCTGATTAAAATTGAAATGCACTTTTTGCCCGATGTGTATGTGGAATGCGAAACGTGTAAGGGCAAACGGTACAACCGCGAAACGCTGGATGTGACATACCGCGACAAATCCATTGCGGATGTGCTGCAAATGAGTGTTGAGGAAGCCCTGTCGTTCTTTCATCCCATCCCCGCCGTGCGGGATAAAATCAAGCTGCTGCAGGATATTGGGCTGGATTATATCCAGCTGGGACAGGCCGCCAATACCCTCTCCGGCGGGGAAGCCCAGCGCATCAAACTGGCCAAGGAACTCACCAAACGCGCCACCGGCCGCACGCTGTATATTCTGGATGAACCCACCACAGGATTGCATTTCGAGGACGTCCGCAAACTGCTGGCCATCCTGCAACAGCTGGTGGATCAGGGCAACACGGTGGTGGTGATTGAACATAATCTGGACGTCATTGCCTGCGCCGATTGGATCATCGATCTGGGCCCCGAAGGCGGCAGCGGCGGCGGCCACATCATCGCCGTCGGCACCCCCGAAGACGTCATCAAAAACCCCAAAAGTTATACGGGGCAGTATTTGGGGCGGAAGGTGGGGGGCAGGTAACAGGTAACAGGTAACAGGTAACAGAGCATTTCTCTTTTTTTAAAAAGGGTCCATAAAAATGTGAATAAAATGCTTGACTAATATATATATATATATTAGGGTAAATTTGTTCTATCTGTTGGAGGAATTTTTCAACTGCCCCTAGTGCACCACACCTGTGGTGTGCTTGTTTGACTTGTCAACCACTTTCACAAAAATTTCACAAAAAAATGTCTCGTCAACATCCTTCTTCACAAGCGATGCTTGTTGGAGTGCGCTTTGTTAAAGATGGCCTTGAAGCCATTCTTGTCACAGAAACAGGAAGCGAGCTGATCGCCTTCCTGCCAGAAAGGGGCACCGAAGCTGTGGAGGTCCCCCAAGGCCGCCACTCAATTAAAGTCGAACCCTATGGCAACAATCAGGTTGCCCTTTCTGCTGTGTACTTTGGGCTCACAGTCCCTGTACACATTTTCCCCCGAACAGGGGGTGAAAACAATGAACGCTGGACGCCTGACGACGTCATTCGCTGAATTTCTGCTTGTGTCCTAAGACGCACCCCCGCAAGGGGGTGTTTTCGTTTTTGGCCCCCTCATCACCGTTGCCAAGCGGCAGGATTTGGGGCGGAAGGGGGATGTGTTTGAAAAATATCTTTATAACGCCCTGAAAATGGGATATTATGAACAAAATCATGAACCTGTGATGAACTGCCGATCTATGGGGGAAAGGTATGGACGGCATTTTATACCCCCCGTGGGGGCCGGATACGGTTGTTTTCGGTGCGCCGTGCCCGTTTAAAGGAGGAAGAGATTTATGCCCAAAAAAACCCCTGATTTTCCCCTGACCGCCAAGGCATTGGAGGAAAAATTTGACAATGGCGGGGATACGGACGCGGATTTTGATTGGGCGGCGGCCCAGCGTCCCGCATGGGGGAAACAGACCCGCATTCAGTTGAACGTTCCGGTGTGGATGCTGCAACGCCTAGATGAAGAAGCCCAGCGGGTGGGCGTGCCCCGTCAGTCCGTGATCAAAATGTGGCTGGCCGATCGCTTGGGGGCTTCG
>JBILTX010000086.1:0-2812 GCA_044371315.1 Alphaproteobacteria bacterium
GCCGGTTTGAAAGGGGGGCAGGTCATCCTGATGGATCAGAGCGGGATAGAGTGACGGGGGCCCCAGATCCAGACCCTCATGGGGGGCGGGCAGGACATCGCGCCGCATCACCCTCTCAGGCTTAAACCCCAGATACGTATACCGGCCCGCATCCTGCAATACACAATCCCCGATCCCAACAGGACGATAGGGCAGGAGGGATGTTAAAACCGAAAACACAACGGAAAAACCCAGCGGGATAGGATACAGCAGGGCATCATACCCGATTATTCGCCAAAGCGAATCACTTTCAAACCGCGTTGCTGGCGTTGATTCAAAATGTCATAGCGGCGGGCCCGCTCTGCAGAAGCCACCCGTTCATAAACTGCTCGCACAGCAGCGGATGAAGAACCACGCGCAATGGAGGATGTGGGCTCGCCTCGCTGCTTGCGCCAGGCGGTTAAAATCCGTTTTTTGTAAATCATTTGCCGCTCTGGTGTTGCGGAATGATAATGCGCAATGGCCCGTGCCCACGTATTATGACGGGCCTTCAGTTCCAACAAAAACTGGGCGGAATAGCGGACGTTGGCCTTTGGATCAAACCCTTCCTCCAGCGAAGAAAACGCCTTAGGGTGATGTTTCAAATTGATCTGCATGCACCCGATGTCGATGCTTTTTTTGCCTTGTTTGCGGAATTTTTCAACGGCGGCAATGGCTTCTTGCTTGCTGTCATAATAATGACCGGCCCCCTCAACGTTCAGGGTCCATGGCCATCCTTCTGTTTTTCCATTCAAATAACGGCCGGATTCTGTGGCGGAAATGGCATCCAGCAGCTGATAGGGCATCCCATACTGAACCTCAACCTGACGAATGGCGTCATAACATACACCGGCCCACGCCTTTCCCCCAGCCATCAGGCCCAACAGCAAAAGACAAGCCACGATCCGAACAGATTTCATGAGAAAAGAACGTGTTTTCTGAGGGTTAAGTTTAGACCGCAAACAATGAATAAACCGTAAAAAATAAACAACAAAAACCATTATATCATCATTTGCTTTTCATGTCGATTCTGTTTATGACAGAAGCCATACTCTTTTTTGGATGGGTGGCAGAGTGGTCGAATGCGCCGGTCTCGAAAACCGGTATGGCGGCAACGCCATCGTGGGTTCAAATCCCACCCCATCCGCCAGGATATTCAAAGACTTATTGTTAAATATTTTCAGCAAAAAACACCCCCTATTTTTCGCCTTGGCACACTGGCGGCACATTTTTTAAAAACAAGCCACCAAAGCCCACAGCAAAATGTTTCCCTTATCAGCATCAGGTTTTGGGTATTTTTACGCGCCTGTTGTGCAATAATTGCACCTTTTGACGCAGACAGTTTTCTTAATTTTTGTTTATAAAAAGAAAAAAAGATTTATTCACCGGTTTATATATCCTGTGTTGCCTTTTGCTGTGATATTTTGTAGGGTTTTGTCACCTCAAGGGACAACGGCGGCAATATCATGGCAACCATTCAAAAACGGCAAAACGAAAGCAACGTGACCAGCTATCGGGTCCAGGTCAGGTTAAAGGGACATCCCCCGCAAACCGCCACCTTTTCCCGACTAACGGATGCGAAAAAGTGGGCCCAACAAACCGAAAGCGCCATTCGGGAGGGGCGGCATTTTAAAACGGTTGAGGCCAAAAAGCACACCCTGCGCGAGGCCATTGTCCGCTATCAGCGGGAAATCCTCCCCCGAAAGAAAGACGGCGAGAATCAGGCCCATCATCTGGTGTGGTGGCAATCAAAACTTGGGGATTATCGGTTGTTTGACATCACGCCCGCCCTGATTATCGAACATCGTGCGCAGCTTTTAGAGGGTATGACGCACTGCGGGCAGCTTCGGTCCCCCAGCACAGCCAACCGGTACATGCAAAGCCTAGCGCACCTTTTTACCATCGCCCAGCGGGAATGGGAGTGGGTGTCTGAAAATCCTTTGCGGCACATCACGCGCCTGAAAGAGCCCCGTGGCCGCGTGCGGTTTTTGTCCGACGACGAACGCGCCCGCTTGCTGGCGGCGTGCCAAGACAGCACCACGTCCTTTTTGTATCTGATTGTGGTGCTGGCCCTCAGCACGGGGGCCCGCAAAATGGAGATTTTGGGCCTGAAATGGGATGACGTGGATTTAACGCGGGGCCTCATCATTTTGCACGAAACGAAAAATGGGGAACGGCGTGTTTTGCCCTTGCAAGGGTACGCCCTGCGCCTGATGAGCGAACACAGCAAGGTGCGGGCCCTGTACAGCGATTTTGTCTTTCCCAACCGAACGCACACCGACCCCATCGACATACGCGCCGGTTGGGTGGCGGTGCTAAAAACAGCCAAGATTGAGGATTTTCGTTTCCACGACCTGCGGCACAGTGCCGCATCCTATTTGGCCATGAACGGCGCGACCTTGGCCGAAATTGCCGAGGTGTTGGGGCACAAAACCCTATCCATGGTCAAACGCTACGCCCACCTGTCCGAGGCCCACACCAGCGCCGTTGTCAAACGCATGAATGAGGGGATTTTTGGGTGATGGTTAAAATCAATGATTACACTGATGAGGAGTTTTATTGTTATTTAAGAGGAACTCCAGATGAGCAGATTTATTTTTTTGGTTTAAAACAAATCGTCTTTCCTTGGTGTCCCGATGGATTCATTTTTTTGTCTCAGGCTATCAATCTTGGCTCTAGACTAGGAGTTAAGTTTTTTTGTTAGAAAACCTTGGCTTTTGTTGAGCCTGTGAGTATGTGGATAACACAGCTAAACTTGGCGTGCAAATATATCCTTGGCTGTGTTATCCACATA
>JBILTX010000088.1:0-2775 GCA_044371315.1 Alphaproteobacteria bacterium
CGCCATCCTGATGCTGCTGCCTCGGCCTATTTATGGTCCATCGCCAAAATGCCAAAGGAAATTGCAGCCATCCAAAGGGAACATATCCCCCTTCAAACCGAAGAGGCGGTATAGGCCCGGAATTTGGCCCACGTATTGATAACCCTGAACCCGACTAATCATCCACCTGATCGTAATACCGTGACTTGTCAGCCACAGCGCCGGTTGTGGGACCATTCAGATAGGCCTGATTCTGGGGCTGGGCCTGCTGATTTTGCAGCGTGGCCTGCAGGCGGGCCAATTCCCCGCGCAGGCGGGCATTTTCCTGTTGAACCACAGAAACCTGCTGATCAATGGTGGCGCGGCAAACCTGATCTTGATAGCTGATGCCGTCATTAAATCCCTGTTGATACCACTGATTCATGGCAGCAAAGGCAGGGGTCCCCGACAAAAACACACCCAAAACCAAGGCAAAAAAGACCAAGGAAGAAAATCTAAAACGGAAACGCACAAATAACCTCCACTTATTTTGTGTTATTTTCTTCTAACCCAAAAGCCCCCCCCCTGTCAAGGGGTCCGAAGACAAAGATTTTTCCTTATTTTTTACCATAAAATCAACAATCAAAAACCCAGAACCTCCATCGGGGAGGGCAGGGGAGAGGGAACAAACGTCTCCCACGCCCCACTCCCCATTCCCCTCCACCGGAGGGGTGGCAGGCGAAGCCTGACGGGGTGGTTGCAGGAACAAATAACGTTATGAGTAGGGAGACAAGAAACCACCCCACCCCTACGGGGCACCCCTCCGATGGAGGGGAACAAGGATCACTCCCCACGCCCCACTCACCACTCCCTACTCCCCACTCCCCCCTATGCCTGATATCGCCGCACCTCCGCCAATCGGCGGCGACGCAATCCGGCTGATGGCTGGCCGTTGACATACACCCAGCGCAAAAATTCTTTGGCGACACCCTCGGCATCCCCCATCAGAACGTTGCGCCGCAGCGTGGAATGCTTTAACCGGCCGGCCCCCAAATTAAAGGCAAAGGACACCAAGGCATCCCACTGGCCCTGCGACAGGTTTTGTGGCAACAGGGGGCGAATCTGCCCCTCGATCACCGCCAAATCCTGCCCCAGCAGGGTTTCCCCTTGGTGTTCGGAAATCCCCCCCGAAAAGCGAGGCATCTCCCCATTCTTAACACGATGACCATACCCAATGGTCAAATACCCCGCCGGACAGCGGTACAGGGTGGGGGAGAAGCCCTCAAAGGCCTTAATCAAGGCAATTCCCTCAGGGCTGATGGTCCGCATCATGGCCGTTGCCCCGTTTTGCTTTTGGCGCGACTGATGGCATAGGCGGCGCTGATCACGCCCCCCGTCAACACCGCCGCCACTTGGGCGTAAGGGTGTAGCGGCGCAAACGGCTGCAACGTCGCGGCCAAACTGCCCGTCACCGTGGCCACCGTGACCCAAAATTCACTGGCTTTCATCCCAGGTTTGAAAACATTACTCATAATCATAATCCTTTATTCTATTGATTAAAAAATTTTTGACAAATTTTTTTTGACAAAAATGGAGCTTGCGGGGAAGACTCCGCGAAATGTGAATAGGACTTACGCACATCGTCATTGCGAGCCTCCGCAGGAAGCGTGGCAATCCAGTCTTTCCATTGGCGGCATTTCTGGATTGCTTCGCTGCGCTCGCAATGACGAAGGTTATGCGTAAGTCCTGATAAATATGTGTGTAGGATGAGGGGTGGGGCTAAAGGCGATGCGGCAACGCGGGGACAGGGTAGGGCAAAATCAGGGGTTAGAGCAAAAACCCCCTCAAAACCCCCGCACATCCCGCACATCCAGCGCATAGCCCTCCAGCCCCACGATGGTGCGGGTGATGTTGGACAGCAGGGTCATGGACTGAACCCCCAAATCCACCAAAATCTGGGCCCCAATCCCATATTCCCGCAACGTCGTGCTGGGGTTGGGGGTTTGCATCCCGTCATGGGTGTTCATAATCACCAGAACGCTGGCGGGGGCATCCCTCAAAATTGCCGCCGCCCGATGCAAACTGTCTGAAATCCCCAGCATATCCGGCGCCAATTGCAACGTGTGAACGCGGACCAACGGAACCTGATCCCCGTGCAGGGTGCCCTTGACCAGAACCAGATGCTGCCGCTGGGTCAGGGTGTTTTCATAAACATACAGGGTGGCGGGCCCCAACAGGCTATGGTCCACAGTTTCGGTGGACAGACAGCGCACCAGACGCTCGCGCTGGCGACGCCACGCAATCAAATCGGCGATGGTTAACATGGGCAGGTCATGGGTGCGGGCAAAGGCCTGCAAATCCTTCCCCCGCGCCATGCTGCCGTCGTCATGCATAATTTCACAAATCACGGCAGAGGGGTTTAACCCCGCCAATCGGGCCAGATCCACACTGGCCTCAGTGTGGCCGGCACGGACCAGCACGCCGCCATCTTGGGCCACCAAGGGAAACACGTGGCCTGGGCTGGCCAGATCCTCGCGCCCGCAGGCGGGATCAATGGCCACCGCAATGGTGCGGGCGCGGTCAAAGGCGGAAATGCCGGTGGATACACCCTCCCGCGCCTCGATAGACACCGTAAAGGCCGTTTGGTGACGCGATCGGTTATGGGCGACCATGGCGGGCAGGCCCAGAGCACTCACCCTTTCCCGTGTCATGGCCAGACAAATCAGGCCGCGCCCGTGCTTGGCCATAAAATTAACGGCGGCGGCATCGGCAAAGGCCGCAGGGATCACCAAATCCCCCTCGTTTTCCCGATCATCA
>JBILTX010000087.1:0-2728 GCA_044371315.1 Alphaproteobacteria bacterium
GATGCCCATCCTCGGGCGGGCGGCTATAGGGAAATTCCTGATCATCATACCCCGCATGGCGGGCGCGGACCCGATCATCATCTTGCGAACGCCAGATATAGGTTTCACAGCCAACAGCCTGCTGGCGGTACAAGTCCAACGCCCTCAAAAACCGTTGATCCAGCCGCTGCCGCTCCACAGAAATCCTCTGTTTTGCTTGGGGGTCCATGGGCTTGCGGGGGTCAAAGGCCTTCACCAAAAAATGACCGCGCCCTGCCGCAAAGGCAAACCCCAGCGTCTTTTTTCCCCGCCGCTTGGCCTTTTTGGGGCGGCTTTTCATGGCTTTTATGGCCCGCGTCATGGTGCCATAAAACTGACCGGCGTAGGTGGTGATCAAAAACCGCAAATACGGCTCCTCATCCAACCACCCACGGGCGGCCTCTTGGGGTCCATAACGCTTTGACAAAGTGCCTAAAAAATCCCTTTTGTGACCCTCGGCCACCAAGAGCAGATGATTTTCCACATCGCTGATGGCCGACACAAAACGCAAAACAACGCTATCGGGTAGGGGCATAAAACCATCCTCTCAAATAAAATACAACAAAAACAATTATTAAATGAAAAAATACCACCGCCCGCGCATCAAACGCAGGGGGAAACGGCTATCAAAAGGGGAAAACAGCAATACGCTATCGTGTCTTTAACACCTGATGGGCTTCACCCCCACCGCACCTTGCAGGTTAAAATCGCCAACGCCAAAGCCAGCGTGATGCTGTTGGCCACAATCACGGGGGTGCTGCCAATCATGATGCCGTACACCAGCCACAACCCCACCCCCACGGTAAACAGCAGGTACATCATCAGGGAAATGGCCCGCGTATCCCGTGTTTTCAAAATATGCCAAACCTGCGGCACAAAGGACGCCGTGGTGCATACAGCCGCCAAAAAACCGAGAATCTCTGTGGGGGACATGGCTTTTTCCTTTAGTCATAGTGAAAACGCAGGGACCGAATGATGATCCGATCATCCTGCAGTCTGTATACACACCGGTGTTCTTTGGTTATGCGTCTCGCCCACAGACCGGACAGGTTTAATTTCAAAGGCTCTGGTTTTCCCAGCCCCCTAAAAGGGTTTTGTTTTATATCATCAAAAAGAGCATGAATACGCTTTAAAATTTTGGGGTTTTTCTTTTCCCAATAGCGATAATCCTCTAAAGCCTGATCCGTCATCTGAAAACGCAATGTCACGTCTCTCACCCTTGATAGGGGGAATCATGCAGCTGACCAGATTCGTCCTGCTTTCGGGATTCTTCCAAACGACGCGCATTCTCAGGGTTGGAGAGCAAATACAATGTCGCCTCCATCCCCTCCCAATCCTCGCGGGGCAGAATGACCACGTCATCATGACCACGGCGGGACACGATGCAGGGCAAATGATCGTCTACAACCTTTTGCAGAACACTGGCCAAATTTTGCCGCAACGCCGAATACGTGGTGGTGAAGATCATAAAAAGGCCCCCTGCGCTATGACTGTACATAATACTTGTACATGATTTGGGGTGGGGTGTCAAGAGATGCGACCAAACATAACCCTGATGCTGTGCGACAATCTTTACATTTTTAGCGACATTTGGTATCATAGCCAAAGACAACAAGGACAAAACCTTTATGACACCCCACCGTATCAATGCCCGTCTTTCCGGTCTCTTGGCTGATCATGTTGCCCATGTTGTCGGGCCTGATGGGCTTTATGAAACCCCCAGCGAATACATTCGGGCCCTGATTCGCCAAGATATGGCCCAAAGCACCGCCCACATTTATGGTAAAATCCGCGAGGGTCTTGAGGATATGGCCCAAGGCCGTATCCTGAAATCCCACGGCACGTGGGAACAGGATAAGCCTACCACCAACACCCCCTCTTAAAAAAAACCCTACTCCGCCACCTCCACCACCCGAATGTCCAGTGCCGAGCCCAGCCCGTACTGATCCAGCGATGTGGCCAAGGCATCCATGTCAAACCGCGCCGGAACATCAAAACGAAAGCCCGCTGTGACGCTGGCCCCGTTGGCGGGGGCGGTGGTTAGGGTTACCTCACCGGTTAAGGCATTGACGCTGTAACCCGACGCCGGCAAAGCCACCCCCGCCACCGCCACCAAAACCGATCCCGCCACCGGCTTGGTGATGGGCCGAACGTAACTGTATGTGCCTGATGTATAGGTTTTTTGCAGCGTAAAGACCTTTTGCGTGCCATTGCCCGTGCCCAAAAGCTGATCTGTGGCGGCGGGGGTGGCCGTCACCGAACAGGATTGATAATCCTGCCAATCCTGATACCGAAAGGCATACCCGCGCCCCCGCCGCGCCCGAAAAAAGGTCAGCAGGGCCTCCAGCTGCTGGGCCTTGCGCACGCCGTAAGCCACATTATAACGGCACCGCGCATCCATCCAGTTGATGTTGCGCTGTTCATACCCCGTAAAAGAACTGACAATCGTCGTGGAAAACACCGGCCCCCCCGAACTGCCAAAGGAAATATCGGTGGGAAAACGAACATCGTGAAAGGTCATGGGAGTCTCCTTTTAAAACATACAAAATAAGAAATAGGATGCCTATCATAGCAATAAACTTATTCTCACCCCACCACCTCCAGCACTGTGCGATAAATCACATCGGTTTGCCACTCCCGTTGGGGGCGGCGCAGGTCGGTTTCCCGTTCTTGGAACCGGATGGCCTGCAACGTGGCCCCCGGAATGATG
>JBILTX010000082.1:0-3505 GCA_044371315.1 Alphaproteobacteria bacterium
CCAACGTTGTGGTGGCCAGCGAAGGAGTCCTGCCGTGATCCGTCATTTTATTTTGGCCAGTCTGTGTTTGTCGTTAGGGGCGTGCGCGTCGTTTTTGGATCGGGCATCGCGCGTGGGGGAACCGCCAGAGCTAACCACCATCGAAAACCCCGTACAAACCGCCGGTTATCGTCCAGTATCCATCCCCGTGCCACCGCCCATGGTGGAGGCCCCCGCGGCCACAGGATCCCTGTGGCGTCAGGGCAGCAAGTCGTTTTTTAAGGATTTACGGGCCCATGACGTGGGCGATTTGCTGACGGTGACCGTCACCATTGATGATGATGCCAAATTGGATAACACATCAGAGCGTTCCCGCCAAAACAGCGATTCCATGGCCGCCCCCAGTGTTTTGGGACTGGAAAGTTACCTAGGGAAAATTTTGCCCGATGCCGTGGATCCCACGAATCTGGTGGAGACCAACAGCGAGCTGAGCAACAAAAGCGATGGCACCATTGACCGCAAAGAACAAATCAATCTGAAAGTGGCCGCCGTGGTGACCCAAAAACTGCCCAACGGAAACCTCGTGATTCTGGGACGGCAAGAGGTGCGGGTGAACTACGAAGTGCGCGAGCTGCAAATCGCCGGCATCATCCGGCAGGAAGATATCACCAACAAAAACACCCTTTCCTATGACCAAATTGCTGAGGCACGGATTTCCTACGGCGGTCGCGGCCACATCAGTGACATTCAAGGGGCCCGCTATGGGTCGGAAATGCTGGACATTCTGCTGCCGTTTTAGGGGGGTCGGCAGCAGGACGTTGACAGTGTGGACTTAGGGGATTGATTATGTTATCATGATTCCCATGAACACCAAAAAAGTCCTGATCGTTGATGACGAAGCCTATATCCGTATCCTGCTGGAGCAAACGCTGGAGGCGCTGGAGGATCACAACATCGACCTGTTGATGGGCATCAATGGACACCAAGCGGTGGATCTGGCCCATCAGGAACATCCCGATGTCATTGTGATGGATGTTATGATGCCAGAGATGGATGGCTTTGATGCCTGTGAAAAAATCAAACATTTATCAACCGATTATAATCCCCATGTTATTTTGCTGACGGCGCGGGGCCAGAGCGCGGATCGCGCCCATGGTCACACTGTGGGGGCGGATGATTACGTCACAAAACCCTTTGATCCGGATGCTTTGTTGGGCAAGGTGGCCTCGGCTTTATCCGTTACGGTATCGTGAGGCCATATGCACGCCAAAGGGCGTAAACTGCTGCGAACGCTGAAGGATTCGGGCCTGCTCGCGTCCCTGATTCGCACGTTAACGGCCTCTAGCCTTTCTATTTTATTAGAAGATACCGTGGTTTACACGTGGGAGCAGGATGATTCTCTGGACCCTGCCACCCCCACCCATTTTTTAACCTCGGGCAGATTATCTTTGGTGTACCAGACGGATCATCCGGTGGCCGAAGATATTTTGAATCTGTGTCAAACGGTTCTGGCGGCTTTGGATCATCATACCACATTGCAGTACGAGCTGTCCTCTGAAGTTCTGGAGATGTATCGGGACCAAAACACCCTGCTGGATGCGGCCCGAACGTTTTCCAAAATTTTGGATCGCAATCATTTGCTGGAACAGGCCATTGATTTTATTTCCCATTGGACGGATGCCTTTATTGTGAATCAGGGGGGCAGCGTGGTGGCCTCCAACGTTCGGGATATTCGTGTGGATCGGGTGATGTCTGTGCCGTGGCATGATCAGGCCAGCATTGACAACACCCCCGCCGAAGGGGGCCGGCCCAGACTTTACTTTCCCATTCCCGTTGAGGCCGCCCCGCCCCTGATGATGGTTTTAACGCGCAAAGAGCCCTTTCGCACGGTGGAGGTCCAGCGGTTAACCCTGATGGGGTCCCTGCTGGCATCGTATTTGGATGCGCTGCATTATTTGCGGGAACGGCAAATGCTGTCCCGCTATATGCCCCAAACGGTGGTGGAGGGGATGCTGCAAAACCCCACCGTGGATTTGGGCGGGACCGAGCGCCAAGTCACCGTCCTGTTCACCGACATTCGGGATTTTACGGGCATTACACAGCGGCTGGGGGCGGCGCGAACGGTGTCTCTGCTGAACATGGTGTACGAGGTGATTGTTGAGGACATTCGCACCTTTAAAGGGATCGTCGATAAATACATGGGGGATGGGGTGCTGGCGATTTTTGGCACCCCCATTCCCAATCATGAACACGCCACCATGGCGTACCGCGCCGCCCGCCAGATTCACGAACGCCTGCAGCTGCATCAAAGCCGGTTTTTTCACCCCGTTCAGGTGGGCATCACCCTGTCCACAGGGGAGGTGATTTCCGGCAACATCGGGGTTCACGACCGCATGGATTATACCGTCATCGGCAACTGCGTGAATTATGCCGTTAAGCTGCAGGCGTTTTCCAAAAAATACACCTGCCCCATCCTGATGGACCGCGCCACCTATAACGCCCTCAGCGAGGCCGACAAAAAAGACTGTCAGGATCTGGATCAGATTTTGTATGGGGTTTGGCCGGGGGGGTGAGGGGTGGCAGAGCGGGTTTCCCGTTATCCTGCAACGTCCAAAAGTTAAAAAAAACGTTTTTTGATTGAGTGAGCGACAATAATTCTATTTTTGCAATCGCTGCTACTATTTACCGCAACAAAAGACCAAAAAAATCAAGGCTTGGCCTGCAACGTCTGAGCAATCAGTTGTGCGACATCCCGTTGATCTTGGCCCAAGTTATTGCCTTGTAAAATTTTTGATCCAAACACATGGGATACCAAATCCCCGTTGGGAGATGACATTTCAATAACAATTATTGAAAACCTCATGGTTCTTTGTCCATTGGTTTCCTCTATTTGCAGGTACGGGAAAGCAACATAACAGGCCTGTGTGCAATATTGATTGATTGTTTTTATAGATCGGGGGTCAGCATGCTCATTAACGGTAACCATGAAAAGACTTTGCAAGGTGGTAATGCCCTGAGAACGAGAAAACCAAGGATCCGTCCAATTAGAGGCTTCATTATAAGTGGCAGCAATTCTTCTTGCCTTCCCAGACGTTAAAAAACAATTGTCTCGCTGTGATTGCTTCGCTTGTTCATCTGCCAAAGTACCCTTGGATCGAACTGTAAAAGTGCTTGTTACGAAGCCTTGTTGACGGATGGCGTTAAGAAGTGCAGGACTGGCCGCTTTACAAAGAGACCGCTCGTACTTCAAGCCACCTGATGAATTTTGGTTTTCTGGAGCCTTTATCCATAAAGGCATAACAATAATATGATTAGTATCTTTTTTTACAGAAGCAACGTCAGGGTAGCGGGAAACAACCTCAGGGTATGGGGTTTTATTTGCAGCACAACCGGCAAGAATCAGAAACATTCCCACAAGAGGATAAAGGATATACTTTTTCATTTCTCTTTACCAGATAACGGTTAGCATAAAAATGCTTGTTGTTCCTTCGTAAAACTCTTACGCGCTGTTGTCAATTTTTATGAG
>JBILTX010000047.1:0-9662 GCA_044371315.1 Alphaproteobacteria bacterium
CGGGACTTGATCTTGGCTGTGCTATGGGGGACCCTCTAACACCCATGGCCCCTTGTCAGGTGATTTATGCTGGGCCGGCTAGTGGGTATGGTTTTGTGTTTGATTGTCGGATCATGAACGGTAGCACGCCTTCAAATGTTGTTTTTAGTTATGGTCATTTAACCATTAACTCCGGAATTACTCAGGGAATGATTGTTAATCCCGGCCAAGTGATCGGCACTTGTAACACCCATGGGTTTAGTACCGGACCCCATCTGCATTTGGAAATCGTTGTGGATTCTCCGGATATTCCAAAATTGTATCCGGGGAATGGGGCGTTGTCTTGTCATAGCAGTTCCCGTCCGGTGGGACATGTTGCTGCTGCGTCGTCACAATTTGGTCGCAATGCCTATTATTTGAATCCCGGCCCCCTGTTGGCGGGTGCTGTTTCTTTGCAGGGGGTTGAAGCCGCCGGCTTTTCCGCCGTGGCCACCAATTTCAAAAATTTTGGGATTTTGGATGTGGGCTTTTTGCTGGTGGTGGTGATTTGTATTGTGAGTTTGCAGATTTTAAAACAGGCCCAAAGATTCACCTCTGGTCAGGGTATGGGGGTCTTTATGAAGGCACTGGGCCAGATGATCACGGGGGTGATTCAGACGCTGGGGGCCATGGTTGGTGTGGGCATGAAAGCCGCGGAAATGGCCGCAGCACCCGTGGGATGGGTGGGCGGTATGGCGGCGGGGGCGGCGGGACAAATTTTGGAACGCACCGGATTGGACAAAGCCGTCAACCGCGCCGCCGAGGGGCTTCAGGGGGCCATGAACAACGTCACGCAGGGCCTTTCTGGGGTGATGGACAACATAGGGTCCGGCATATCGGGGTTTGTTGGGCAATCCGTGCAAGCCGTCCAAAATTTACCCATCACCCAGCGGGTCATGGAATTCCAGCAGGGTATGCGGGATTTAGCGGCGGGCATCGCATCCAGTGATTTCGCCCAAGGCATCGCACGGGTGGTCATGCCCGGGGTGGCGGTCCTGACATTTGCCACAAAAAATATTGCCATGCCTGTGGCCGGTTTTGTGGGACGTGAGATGCTTTTACCCGCCGCTGGGGCCGCCGTTCAGCAGGGTGCGGCGTTTGCCTTTAACACCCTAACCGATGATATGTTTAAGGATGTGAATTTGGCAGGCGAATTGCAAAATCTTCGGGAAGCCACCGCCAAAGCCCCCCTAAGTGAGGCCCCCGCACGTGATGCCGCCACCCGTGCCACCCCCGCAGTGGAACAACAACAAGGGGGATGGGTGCCAGTTGAAAACACCAACCCCGCCCCCCAAGAACCATCGCGGCAAGACCCCGTTGCCGCATCGCAAGGTGACACAGCACGGCAGTTGACGGGCACCACCGTTGCCCCCATCCCCAGAGGCCAAACAGAAGACAGCCGCGCCGCCCAAGACGTCACACCACAGCCACGACAATCCGTCGAAAGAGGCTATCAGGGCCCCGATTCAAGCGCATTTGAATTCGAAGGCACGGAATCCTCAGCATCAGAGGATACAGGCGATGACACCCCTTCAGCGCGGCAGGACAATGCCACAAACAGGGGGGCCGTGAAGGAAAGAGCCGAAAAAGAAAGAGAGAGAATTCAAGAAGCAAAGGAATCTGAAGCGAAAAAAGCCGCAGAAGAACGAGAGAAAGCACTGAAAGAAAAAAGAGAGGAAGAGGAAGAGAGAAGAGCACAAAAAGAAAAACAAGAAAAAGAGCTCAGAGCAAAAAGAGAGAAAGAAGAAAAAGAAGCCAAAGCCAAAAAAGAGAAAGAACAGCAAGCCGAGTTGGCGCGTCGCATTGAAGAGGTTAAAGATAAAGAAAATCGCGCTGTGCTCAATCGCCGCATTGAGGAACTCAGAAAAGAGGAACTCAGAAAAAAAGAACAAAATCTAACGCCCACAGGCCCCAAATCCCGAAAATAAACCATGACCCAAACCCCTGAACCCCCTGTTTTGGATTATGAAATTACGTTTCACCGTCTGCGGGATGTTATTCATCAACAACAGCAGCATCTGGCGCAGGTTGAGATGTATCAAAATCAGGCGGCGTCTTTGTTGGCCTCTCTCTCCGCCCCCGATATGGTGGCCAAGGTCAAAGGGCGCATTCAGCTGGATTATCAACGGCATTTGCTGGCCGCGGCCTTTTTGGATTTCATGAAACTGGATGCGGTGGGCGTTCATGATGATCGGGCGCAAGATTTGCTTAATTTTATAAAAAATGCTACAATCGTGAATGATCTGCGTTTGGCCGCGGATCGGGTAAACGATTATGCGGAAACCTTAAAACAGGATCCCAACGTGTACAGCATGACCGATGCGGATTTGATTCGTTTGACCGAGCGGGCCCTGAACCAAGGGGGGAGCGACACGCCATGATCCCGCGCTATCTGTTTTGCCTGATTCTGCTTTTGACCCTGATGGCTGGCGGGGCAGGGGCATTGGCCAACGGTCCAGGGTCCCCTGGTTATGGCGGCGGTGATGGTGATGTGGGGCCTCCTAAACCATCCCAACCTGCCAATACCCCCCCCGGTTCCGCTGCGCCGTCTACCCCTGCTGCTACGCCCTCAACACCGTCTACACCCGATGCCACCATGCCAGAGGCCCTTGCCGGCCCTGTTGATAATGCGCAGGACGTTGCCGAATCGGCCAAATTGAAGTGGCTGGGGGAATGTTGGCTGTGCCCGATTTTTAAAATTCTGGATGACACCCGCAAAAGTTTTGGAACGCCGGCGTGTCAATATATCTCGTCCCAAGTTGTTGTTTTGGTGCCCATTACGCTGGGGATTTTCATGATGGTGTCGGCGGCCATGATGCTGCTTCCCTTTGGGCCCGGAAAGAGTGCCTCTGCCGTGCTCAGCGGCATGATGGGTCGGACGTTTCTGGTGATTGTGGTGGCGGTTTTGCTGTATGATTGCCGAACGTTCAACACCTATATCAGCGGCCCCATTTATACCATGGGGATCAAGGCATCCCAAACTGCCATGAATGTGGGCATTGGGGCCCATACGGCCTTTGGGTTGCAAACAGACTGCGTGGATCCCTTGGCCAAGGGGGGGGGGACCGAGGCGTCCTTTTTCTGTATGCTAGAGGTCGCCAGCAAAACCATCGGCGTTCCCATTGGTTTGGGCATGAACATTATTAAGGATATCAATGAGATGCATTGGTGGGACGCTCTGACGTCCCCTTGGATGGTGCTGCAATGGTTGATGGCGGTGGTGATGATTGTCATTGGGGTGTTGATTGTTATCACCTATTTCATGCTGAATGTGGATTTTGCCCTGTATACGACCATTTTTGAGGTTTTATCCAGTTTTTACGTCCTGATGTTTTTGCATCCCACAACGCGGGGCTTTGCCGTATCGTCGCTGAAGGGGTTATTTGCCAGTGCGCTGGGCCTGTTTTTGGCGTCTGTGGTTTTGACGGCCCAAATTGCCATCATCGCATATGTGATTGATGTGCAACCGGATTTGAAATCGGTGGATGATGTGGCCAAATATGTGATTGATAACGGAGACAAAGACCCCACGCGGGGCTTTGGGGATCCGGTATTTTTGATGTTACTGGCGGGACAACTGATCGTCAATGCGGCTATGGCGGGGGTTGCCAGTCAGGCCAAATCCTTGGTGGCGGCGGGGTCCAACATCGGCATTCCCCAAATGGGCGGCGATTTTGTGGAAAACTTCCAAAAACGGGTTCAGAGGGCATTTCAATCTGTGGGCGACACGGTGCTTGGGGGGGCCTATCAAAACAAATTGTCACAGGAAAACAGGCAACTATGGCGCCAAAACGTTTGGAAGCTGTTTGGAAAAAGCGGCCTGGGTCGGGCCACACGGATTGGTCTTTCCCCCCTTTCTTCTGTGGTGCGTGGGGTTTGGGGCAATGCCTTTAACCAACAGGCTCAGGGCCAACCTCAACCTGATCCCAAACCCAGGACACAGGTGTGATGATGCGCGTTATCTTTATGCTTTTGCTGATGGTGTGCACCGTGGCTGGGGGGGCGGCGGCGCAGGGTTCTACAGGAAATTCCGCTTCCAACGCTGCTGCAACGACGGGTTCTGGTGGCAGTGCCCCCCCCGCTGATGCCGCCAAAGACAAATCCAAGGAAGTGGTCGAGGTGTTGTTAGGGTTCTTTCCCGATTTTTTGGGCACCAAGCGTCGCATTATTTTGGAGAGCATCCAAAAGATTGCCGATGTTATTGAGGAACGTCTGACCCAAGCCAACAAAGTGTTTTACAATGGTTCCGCCGGTTTCATTGTGATTTTTGTTGCCGTTTATATTTTGTATCAGGCGGGGAAAATGTTGTTTCCCTTTTTCCCGCTAGATCGGGTCAGCACGGCGCTGAATGCATCGTTAACGCGGATTTTGCTGGCGGTGGTGGTGACGATGTTTACGGCCTCGGCCATGGGGCCGTGGAATAATTTCATTGCCCCTGTGATGGTGTCTGGCATCAACTATGCCAGCGAGCTGTTGTTTACGGCGGTGTGCACCATCAAAACCTCCAGCCCGTCGGGGAAAACATCCCCCATCGCCATCGAGGGGGTCACCTGTAACGGTGATAAAGCCACCGTTGCCGGGGATAAAGAGCCCCGTTTGTTCAACACCGCGGACCCCAAAACCATCGGGGAGAGCATCGCGCGTTTGTTCGGTTGGATTGAACAGTCCATTCTGACCATGGTGGGGGGGGCGATCAAGGCCATGCTGTTTGGGCCCGATGGCAAACTAGGCCTTGGGGACATTCTTCAGAACGCGTTCATGTTTACGGTTTTGGTGCTGATGTGTTTGGCATTGGCCATTACGGGATTGTTGCCGTATTTTACGCTGGGGATGCGGTTTGTGTTTTTCCTGTTCGGCAGTATGATTTTGGCCATTATGGTGTATTTTGCCGCCATTGCGTTGGTGATTCCGGCGTTTACGTCTTTTGTTGGGTTTTGGCTGCGGGCCACGCTAAAACTGGCGGTTGAAATCGTGATGATTGCCTTTGCCATTGCCATCAGTTTGGCCACCATGAACGAGGCCCTTGTTGGCTTTCAGACGGCCAGTGAAGGTCAGTTTTTGGCCCCCACCCATGATATATTTATCACGTTATGGGGGATCTTTTTCATCATGAACATGTTGGTAAGATCGGCCAAAACCCTGGCGGGCGCCATCACTGCGGGCGGGGGCAAGGGACTGGATTTGGATGCAGGATCAGAAATGGCCGAAAAAATCCAAGAAGAGGCCAAAAAACTGATCAAAGAGAGCCAACAAAAAGGCAAAGAAGGCTTGCACTTTGCCTATTCAAAATAAAAGTCCCTCCTTTCTGGAATTTTTCACAGAAAGGAGGGAATCAAGGGGTTTTTAGTTTACAGCGTCTTTCAGACCCTTACCCGCGCGGAATTTGGGTTGGTAGCTGGCAGGGATTTTCAGCAAAGCGCCGGTTCTGGGGTGGCGGCCTTCGCTGGCTTCACGGTGGGAGACCAGAAAGGTCCCAAAGCCCACCAGACGGACTTCGTCTTTTTTGGCCAAGGCCTCGGTGACAGCATCAAAAACAGCATCCACAGCACGCGCTGCATCAACTTTGGTCAAGCCGGCCTTATCAGCCACGGCGGAAACGAGTTCATTCTTATTCACGATACACCTCTTTTTGGATTGTTGATGGACTTGAACGCGTGATTCGCGTTTTCTCTTTGTTAGCTTTAAGTGTTAAAGGTAAACAAAATCTTACGTCAATTCACAAAATGCCGGATTTGCGCCGTTGCCGGTCAACTGCGACAAAAAAACAACAGATTAAGGGGTTTTGTGCGTTGTTTTGAAAAAAAACGACCCCCGCCGCAAAGGGAAGGGGTCGTTTTCATGCTCGGCAAGGGTGGGATTTACGCCTCTGTGGATCCCCCAGCGGCAGCTTCGGCACGCTTGGCGGCTTTTTCCGCGCGTTGTTCAGCGCGTTCTTGGGCTTTTTTGCCAGGCAAGGCCTTTTGCGGGTTGTTGCGGGGGGCGGGTTTTTCCACCAGACCGGCATTGGCAAGGAACGTTACCACGCGGTCCGTGGGCTGGGCCCCGGATTTCAGCCAGTATGCGGCGCGTTCGGTGTTCAGCACCACGCGCTGGGCATGGTCACGGGGCAGCATGGGGTTATACGTGCCGATTTTTTCCAGAAAGTTTCCATCCCGCGGACTGCGGGCATCCGCCGCCACAATTTGGTAAAACGGACGTTTTTTGGTGCCACCGCGGGCCAATCGTAATTTTACAGCCATAATCAAGTATCCTTAAGGTTGAGGGTGAGGGGGTTAAAAACAGCGGGCTATCCTTTCGGAAAGCCCAAGGATCGTCCCATCTGTCGCAATTGATGTTTGTTCATGCGACCGAGAGATTTCATCATCTGCGCCATTTGCAGATGTTGTTTCAAAAGGAGGTTGACGTCCTGCACGCTGCGGCCGGAGCCCTTAGCAATGCGGATTTTGCGGGATGCGTTCAGCAATTTGGGGTCCCGCCGTTCTTTGGGGGTCATGGCACAAATGATGGCCTCGGTCTGGCGCATTTTGCGGTTGGCCTCTTCGGTGTTCATTTGCTCTTTGAATTGGCCCAGCCCAGGGATCATGCCCAGCAAACTGCCGATGGATCCCATATTCCGCATCTGACGCATTTGGGACAGCATATCGTTAAAATCAAATTGGCCCCGACGCAGCTTTTTTTCCATCTCGCGGGCTTCTTTTTCTGAAACCACGGATTGGGCCTTTTCCACCAGAGAGACCACGTCCCCCATCCCCAAAATCCGCCCCGCCAGACGATCCGGAAAAAATGGGGTTATGTCGGTTATTTTTTCCCCCGTCCCCAAAAACGCAATGGGGCAACCCGTGGCCGCCCGCAACGACAGGGCCGCTCCCCCCCGTGCATCACTGTCCATGCGGCTGAGCATCAGGGAGGTGAGGGGAACGGCCTTAGAAAACGCCTCCGCCACACCCAGCGCATCCTGTCCCGTCATGGCATCCATAACCAGAATGATTTCGGCGGGTTTGGCTAGGGTTACAATGCTTTTGAGTTCGTCCATCAACCCATCGTCCACGTGCAAACGACCGGCGGTGTCAATGCCCAGAACGTCATAGGCCATGGCGGCCTGCAACGCCCGCTTGACAATGGCCAGCGGGGCTTCGCCCTCTAGGATGGGTAGGGTGTCTACACCGGCTTGCTCTCCCAAAATGGCCAACTGTTCCCGCGCCGCCGGACGATAAATATCGGTTGAGGCCAAGAGGACCTTTTTTTCGCCCTTAGTTTTCAGAACATGGGCAATTTTCGCCGCGCCTGTGGTTTTCCCCGATCCCTGCAGGCCCGCAAACACCACAACAGCGGGTTTTTGTTTATCCACATTCAGGGTATAGCCCTTTTCCCCCAGCAGGGTCACCAGATGATCATGCACAATTTTCACAATCAACTGATCGGGGGATAGGCTGTTAATCAGGTTTTGGCCCACGGCAGCGGCCTTGACATCCGCCAGAAAGGAGCGCACCAGGGGCAGGGACACATCGGCCTCTAGCAGGGCAATGCGGATATCCCGTAGCACCTGATCCAGATCCTCTTCACGCAGCACCCCGCGCCCCCGTAAGGAGCGAAAGATACCGGTCATCCGTGTGGACAAAGACTCAAACACGCCAAATCCCTTAAAAACCAAAACAACAAAAAACCGCCCGTGAGCGAACCCTCGCCAACGGACGTTTTTTTTAAAACAGCCACGACCCTATCATAGATTGTTAAGGCTGGCGAATGGTTTTTTACGCCTGTATGAGTTTACCTCATTTGACACAGATATGCTGGGCGGTCTTCCCGAAGGTCATCTATAGCAATGCCAAGATCGATTTTGCCCCGATAGTCTCGCAGGGAGGTGGCGGGAGAGCGCGTGGCCGCAATAAAAAAGCGCAAGGCCATGTCCATCGTCTCCTCAGGCGGGAGATGGGTCAGGGATATGGCCTGATTCAGCAATGTTTTATGGGTAGAGTGTGCCTTTGTCATAAAAAAAGAATAGCAAAAAAAACGGGTTAGGGCAAGGGGGTGATAAGTGTTTCTCATCATCCCCGATGGCAGAAAGCTATTGTTTTTATGGATTTTATATTCGGATCGGTTTCAAAAACATAAACAATGGATCATTCCGTATATTGTTATAAAAAAGAAAAATAAAGAAAAGTTAGACGCGCGTCTTGGCTTTGATCACGGTTTGTTTCAAGGAGGCCTGTGATCCCGCCCCCTGGCAAATGCCCCCCGACAAGGGGGCAAAGCACCCTGAACGGTGCCACGGGTTGCGCCCTATGGTGACAGCCATGCCCCACAACCCACGGGCGGTTGGCTCTGCGATAGCCCTAAGGGTGATCCTGTCGGGCCTTTGATTGTGCTGTCCTTGATGCGACGATGTCGCAATGGATGAGCAGGTGACGGAAGAATCCCCAAAGATGGTCCGGACCACCGAAGGGGGTTTTTTGTGAGGGGAACCGGTCATCCCCCCGACCATGGTAAGAAGTATCAGAAAATGAATGTCGACAAAATTAAACTGGTCTTTCTATACCTTCAGGATAAAAAATCCGGATACGAAAGTCAAGGGGTTGTCAAGAAAAAAATTTCAAAAAAATTTCAGAGGTGAGCGGTTACGATTGTTCATTGTTTTTCATCACCCACCCCCACCCCTCTTCCCCCAAGAGATCACGGTCGATCAGGGTCAACGCGAAGGGGACGTGGGTCAGGGTTTCAAAGCCCAGCAGGGGGATTTCGGCGCCCTGCGGTGGGGGCAGGTCGTCCCTTACCAGCAGCAGGTTTTCCAGACGAATGCCAAAGGCCCCCGGGCGGTAATACCCTGGTTCATTGGACACAATCATGCCCGCCTGCAGGGGGGTGGTGTGATAACGGCTGCCGATGCCGCAGGGCCCTTCGTGTACGGACAGGAACGCGCCGACGCCGTGCCCCGTGCCGTGACGGTAATCCAATCCCGCCCGCCACAACGCATCCCGCGCCAGACTATCCAGCTGCGCCCCCGTGGTGCCCACCGGAAACCGTGCGGTGGCCACGCGGATGTGCCCGATCAGGACCAAGGTATACAGCCGCCGGATTTCTGCAGGGGCAGGGGAGGGGCCCACCCACACCGTGCGGGTGATGTCCGTGGTGCCATCATGATATTGCGCCCCGCTGTCAATCAGCACCAACTCGCCATCAGGGTTTAGGGTGCGGCAGCTTTGGTCCGTGGCGCGGTAATGAATGATGGCCCCATTGGGACCGGCACCGGCAATGGTGGGAAAGCTGAGATCGTGGAACAGGGCTTCCTTTTGCCGCTGGGCCAAAAACTGGTTTTCGATATCCCGCTCTGTGATGGGGTGGGGGGCCGTGTTCAACCACATCAGGGCGCGGGTCACAGCCGCCCCATCGCGCCGATGGGCAGCCCGCATGCCGTTTTGTTCCACCGTATTTTTGATGGCCTTGGGTCCTTGGCAGGGATTGGGGAAGGCTTTTTTGTGGATCAAGGCCTGAGACAGGGCCAAGGGACATTCGGTGTCATCGTAAAGGGTGATGGCGGGGCGGCCTGCCAAAGCCTCGGTAATCTCTTCGGTGGGCATCACCATCACATCGGGTCGTTCGCGGTGGACCGAATCTGGGATTTTTTCGGGATGGGTGAATAAAATCAT
>JBILTX010000008.1:0-31472 GCA_044371315.1 Alphaproteobacteria bacterium
ACAAAAAAACTTAACTCCTAGTCTAGAGCCTAAAGATAAAGGATTTGGGTATATCTATGTTGATAATCAGCATTGTAACCGTTCTTCTTACCGAACGTTGTTGCAGGAATTAGCACTAAAGTTTGGTGCGTCAGAAACTGCTGTTGAAATCAGACTCAAGAAATTTAATCTTGTAACAGATGATCGTACGTAGGGTTCCAACTCGAACAGTTTTGATGACCGTCAATTCTCGACGCTGACAGTATTCAACCAACCCGTTGCCCCTGCGTATTCAACGAATGGCCACAATCGCCTGACGCTGATGGGCTGCCTTAAAGCCCGCTAATCACCGCGACGGGGCTGCCCATCCCAGCCGGTTTCTGGCACTTCGTTTGTTTGATGAAACTGGCGCACCAGCTTGATGAATTGCCGAAAATCGGTGTTTTCCTCGCACAGGCGATTGGCGGTGCTCCAGTCGACCTCCGCGCGGAAGCGTGCGGGGATCACCTGTAGGCTCTGAGGGCTGGCACCTTGCCTGTGGCCCTGATCATTTGGTAGTTGAGAAGCTCGGCAAGGATGCCGGAAGAGAGCTCTTCGCCTATATTATGGGCACCATGAAGTGCGCGATGATTGAAAAGGAGGTCGGGCGAGACGTTTTAAAAATGGGCGTATCACTTTTATCGCTCTAGGAAAGCACACCCACGGTTGCAGGTCTTGCTAAACTGTTCTTGTTTTATCCCGAAATTCCTTTAGTTTTCCATGATGAACTATGAAAAGTCGCAAGGACTCTATGGAATCTGATATTTTAACCATTCGTGAGATTGCTGAATACCTCAAGATCAAGACAAAGACGGCCTATAACCTAGCGTCTGGGGGAAAGCTGCCAGGATTCAAGGTCGGCGGTGTTTGGCGTTTTAGAAAAGACGAGATTGCCCGTTGGATTGAAGCGCAGGAAAAACACTCGTGAAAATTTTGGATAACATAAACAGCTTACTTGGTGATGATTTAAAATCTTCTTTAGATAAATCGTCGAAAATAAAAATAGCTGCGTCGTGCTTTTCAATATACGCTTACGAAGCATTAAAAGATGAGTTTTCTCGAATAGATTCGTTGGAATTTATTTTTACAGCGCCAACTTTTACACCGAATGATGTTACGGATAAAATTCGTAAAGAGCGAAGAGAGTTCTTTATCCCTAAAGCCAGCCGCGAAAGTGCGCTTTATGGATCTGATTTTGAAATAAAATTAAGAAATCAATTAACCCAGAGAGCCATTGCTCGTGAATGCGCTGAATGGGTTCGTAAAAAGGCAAAATTTAATTCCAACAAACTTAAAGCTCCGATGCAGCAGTTTATCTGTATCGAGGGAAAAGAAAATAATGTAGTCTACGCTCCCCTGCATGGGTTTACCGCCGTTGATCTGGGCTACCAACAAGGCGATGCAGTGTCTAATTTCGTTAATAGGCTGGATGATCCAGCACACACAAATCAATATTTACAGCTTTTTGAGCAAATATGGAATGATCCTAAAAAGCTGGAAGATGTAACAGAAGCCATTATTGAACATATTGAATCTGTCTACCAAGAGAATGCTCCTGAACGTATATACTTTATTATCCTTTATAATATCTTTATCGAATTTCTGAATGAGATTGATGAGGATGTTCTGCCGAATGACCGTACAGGCTATCAGGATAGTTTGGTCTGGCAAAAATTGTTCAATTTCCAGCGTGATGCTGCCGTGGGAATTATCAATAAACTTGAAACCTATAACGGTTGCATTCTCGCCGATAGTGTTGGCCTTGGGAAAACCTTCACGGCATTGGCCGTGGTTAAATACTACGAGCTTCGCAACAAGTCTGTGTTGGTTCTCTGCCCTAAAAAATTGACCGATAACTGGCTTAACTATAACAAAAACCTCAAAACCAATATCTTTGCCAAAGATCGCTTTGGCTATGATGTCCTTTGCCATACAGACTTATCGCGCAATTCGGGCGAATCTTATGGCATAGCCTTGAACAGGATCAACTGGGGCAATTACGATCTGGTTGTGATTGATGAGTCTCATAATTTCCGAAATAATGAGGCCTTTAAAGAGAAGGAAACGCGTTATCAAAAACTGATGAATAAAGTCATACGCGAAGGTGTAAAGACAAAAATTCTGATGCTCTCAGCAACGCCCGTCAATAATCGCTTTAGTGATTTAAGGAATCAGTTAGCTCTGGCTTATGAAGGGGATTCCGAGAATCTGAATAAAAAGCTCAAAACCAAAAAAAGCGTCGAAGAGATATTCCGCAGAGCGCAGGCTGCATTTAACAATTGGTCAAAACTCAAACCAGAACAGCGCACTGCCCGTGCCATTCTTGAGGCTCTCGACTTTGATTTTTTTGAATTACTGGATAGCGTGACAATCGCACGTTCCCGCAAGCACATTGAAACGTTCTATGATACCAAAGATATTGGTAAATTCCCTGAACGCAGAAAACCGCTATCGTTCCATTGCCCCCTGACGCATCGCGGTGATGTCATGGGTTTGAATGATATTTTTGGCCAGCTTTCCCTGTTAAAACTAGCGGTATATGCACCTATCAGTTACATACTGCCGAGCCGACTTCGTAAGTATGAAGAGCTATACGATACGGAAGTTCAAGGAGGCCGAAGCCAGTTCCGGCAGGTTGACCGCGAACGCAGCTTGCAAGCCTTGATGACAACCAATTTACTTAAACGCCTTGAAAGCTCGGTAGAGGCATTCCGTCTGACGCTCGGTGCTTTACAAAGCAAGCTGGTCAATACACTAGAGACAATCGAGAGTTTTGAAAAAAGTGGCAAAGCGATAGACGTATCTGATTTTACCTCTGGACTTGAAACCCTTGAAGGCGATGAAGATGATGTTACCGATATTGAAGATATGTCCGTGGGTGGCAAGATTCAAATTAGCCTAAGCGACATGGATGTGCAGCTTTGGAAAAATGATCTAAGCGCAGACCTTGAGCTTATTAAAGCTCTTATGGCTTCAATGGTGAAAATCACACCAGAAGACGATGCTAAATTACAGCATTTGAGGGCGCAGGTTTTCAGTAAAATTGATAACCCTATCAACCCCAATAACAAGAAAATCCTTATATTCACGGCTTTTGCCGATACGGCCAATTACCTGTATGAAAATCTTTCCAAGACCATCTTGGAAAACCGCAAGCTGCATTCGGCCATTGTAACGGGTCAAGGTACACCGAAAACAACGCTGAAACAGGGATATGACTTCCAGTCGATACTCACATTGTTTTCCCCGCGCTCTAAAGAAAAGTCTGTGGTTATGCCAGAAGAAACAGGCGAAATTGATATTTTGATCGGCACGGATTGCATCTCTGAAGGTCAAAACCTTCAGGACTGCGACTACCTGATAAACTACGACATTCACTGGAACCCCGTGCGGATTATCCAGCGTTTCGGGCGCGTGGATCGTATTGGCTCCCCTAATGCCACCATCCAGCTTGTAAATTATTGGCCTGATATATCGCTCGATGAATATATTAACCTGAAAGAGCGCGTTGAAAACCGCATGATGATTGCAGATATGACGGCAACGGGCGAGGATAATGTCCTGACTTCCAAAAGCAGTGAAGTATCCTACCGGAAGGAACAGCTGCGCCGCCTTCAGGATGAAGTGATTGAGCTGGAAGATGTAAAAACAGGCGTATCCATCACTGACCTTGGCCTGAACGATTTTCGTATGGATTTATTAAACTACGTCAAGGAACATGGGGATATAGCCGATGCGCCCAAAGGGATGCACGCTGTTGTGCCTGCCCAGCCAGAATTGGGACTTAGGCCAGGTGCAATATTTGTTCTCAAAAATCGCAATGATGGCGTGAATATCAACCAGCAAAATCGCCTGCATCCGTATTACCTGATTTATATTGCCAAAGACGGCCAAGTGGTTGCGAATCATACGGAAGCAAAGAAGCTGCTTGATCTGGTGCGAACAAGCTGCAAAGGCCATAATGAGCCATTAAAAGCGATTTGCCGCTTGTTTAACGATGAAACAAATGATGGGCGCACTATGGGCGCCTATTCGGAATTATTAAGCAAGGCCATTCGTTCCATGATTGATGTCAAAGAAGAAAAAGACCTTGATAGTCTGTTCTCCGGCGGCAAAACTACCGCGCTTATGAACACCATATCGGGGCTGGATGATTTTGAGCTGATTGCTTTCCTTGTGGTGCAGGAGAGCCAAGTGAATGAGTGAGCGTCTGATGCTGTTTGATTACCCTGCCAAAGCGGCTTTTGGCCGCGTTTTGCCCAAAAGCAAGATTTACGAACACGCCAGCCCGACTTCGAGGCTGAAAGAGCTGTTTGTTCAGCAGGTGGATCAGATGATCTGGAAATACAAACTCGCGCCGGAAACCATCAACCTACCAGCCACAAAAGCTGTTCCAGAAATACAGATTTTCCACGTTACCCTGAAAAGCGGTGAACTGAAAGAAGATGTCCTGCGCTGCATTGATAAGGCTATTCCGTTTCCAATAGTCTTTGAGCTGCACTATGACAGCAGGTGCAAAGCCATTGCCTGTTACAAACGCCCCAATGAGGCCGACAGTACAAAATGGGTGGTAAGTGAGTATTTTGAAACAGGCTGGCTGAACGACACTGCCAAGCGCGAGAAGCTGCCCGTGGTGCTGGATTTAGGGGTTCTGTACGACAACCTGCTATCGCCCCTGATGCCATACCCTGCATTGAACAAAGAAACCATGCCCGAATGCATAGCACGGATTGAAAAAATCCGCGCCAAAGAGCGGGAGTTGGCAAAATGGGAAACCCGCATGAAAAACGAAAAACAGTTTAACCGCAAGGTTGAAATCAATGCCGAAATCCGTGCTATAAAGCAGGAGATTGAAAGGATGAAGGTTGAGGGATGAGGGATGAGGGATGAAAAAGACTTAAAGTTAAGGACAAAATCTTTCGCCCTTAGAATTGTGCGGATGTATGCGGCATTGCCAAAATCACCGGAAGCACAGGTTATGGGCAAACAGGTCTTGCGCTCTGGAACATCTATTGGAGCAAATTACCGTGAGGCCTACCGAAGCCGAAGCGATGCAGAATTTATTTCTAAAATTGGTGATTGCCTGAAGGAATTGGATGAAACGCAGTATTGGTTGGAGCTTTTAACAGAAAGCAACATCGTGTCTGAAGAAAAACTCATAAGCCTTCTCGATGAAGCCAATCAATTGCTGGCGATATTTACAACCGTGTCCAAAAATACAAAACAAAGGCTTAAGCAAGCATCATGAGAAAAACTTCATCCCTCATAATTCATCCTTCATCCTTATAAGAAAACGGAGTTTTCAAATGGAAAACCTCAAAATGCACACCCCCGACCTGACGCAGGATAATATCGCCCGTATCCGCGAGCTGTTCCCGAATTGCGTGACCGAGGCGCGGGATGAAAGCGGCACGCTGAAACTGGCCGTGGATTTTGACCAGCTGCGGCAAGAGCTAAGCGATGCCATCGTGGAGGGGCCGCAGGAGCGTTATCACCTCAACTGGCCGGGCAAGCGCGAGGCCTTACTCACCGCCAATGCCCCGATTGCCAAAACCCTGCGCCCCGCCCGCGCCGAAAGCGTGGATTTTGACACCACCAAAAACCTGTTTATTGAGGGTGACAATCTTGAGGCTCTAAAGCTGCTTCAGGAGAACTATCTTGGAGAAGTTAAAATTATCTATATTGACCCCCCCTACAACACCGGAAAAGATTTTGTTTATGAAGATGACTTCTCGGAATCAACACAAGACTATCTCAAAAAATCCAATCAACTAGACACCGAGAACAAGCGATTAGTTGCCAATCCGGAGTCCAATGGGCGCTATCACTCTGATTGGATAAGTTTTGTATATCCACGACTCCGCCTAGCTAAAAACATCCTGTCAGATGATGGCGTAATTTTTGTCAGCATTAATGACAAAGAAGCCCACAACTTAAGAAAACTGCTGGATGAGGTATATGGTTCTGAGAATTTTCTAGCCTGCTTAATATGGGACAAGAATCACAGTGCTCAAGCTGGAATTTTCAAAGCGTATCATGAATATATTTATGTATACGCAAAGGACGTCCAGTTAGTCGGGACTCCAAATAGTGCAAATAGTAACCTTTTCGAGGCAGGGGCGATGAAACGCGAATCTAATCGCCACCCAATGACTGAGTTCACCTTTCCGGCGGGTGTTCGGTTTGAAGCGCCGGATGGCACGGAGTTAACTGACCAATGGGGTGGGATAGAGAAGGTTGAGCTTATAAGTGGAAGAATGATTTGCGAGAATGGTAAGACCAAAGAGAGTGTTACGCTTCGTGCGGCTTTTACCCAGAAGAACCAAATGAAAGAATATTTTGGTGGGAATCGGGAAGGGTTACTGGATTCCAGAGGCCAGAAAATAGTTGAGTTCTATTTTACATCTTCAGGGAAAATAAAAATTATAAAAGAACGCAGTGTTGAGACGCCTCAAACGACTCTAAAAAATTATGGCAATCAAGGCTCGATTTCCACAGATTTAGCTGAACTCTTCCAGATGGATCAGTCTCCTATTGATAATCCAAAACCTGTGCCGATGATTAAGAATTTCATACGTTGGTTTTCCAGCGAGAATGACATTGTTCTAGATTTCTTTTCGGGGTCGGCGACCACTGCCCATGCCGTAATGGAGCTGAATTCTGAAGATGGCCTAAATCGCAGCTTCATTATGGTGCAGTTACCAGAAGAATGTTCTCCCTCATCCGCAGCTTACAAAAAAGGTTATGAAAACATTGCTGAAATGAGTAAGGAAAGAATCCGTCTTGCTGGTAAAAAGATTACTGAAGAGGAAGTGCACGAAAATTGGAATAAAGATATTGGCTTCCGCGTCCTGAAAATTGATACATCCAACATGGCCGAGGTGTATTACACCCCCGATAAAACGGATCAGGCCCAGCTTCCTGGCTTTGTTGATAACATCAAACCTGATCGTACCCACGAAGACTTGCTCTTCCAAGTGTTGCTCGATTGGGGTGTGGATTTAACCCTGCCGATTCAAAGGAAAAGGATGAAGGTTGAATTAGGAAGGATGAAAAGTGAAGACCATTCATCCCTCAACCCTCATCCTTCATCCCTATCCAAAGAATACGAAGTATTCTTTGTGGACGGCAATGCCCTTGTCGCTTGCTTTGACACTGGCATTACCGAGGACCTGGTTAAGGAACTCGCCGCCGAAAATCCCCTGCGCGTGGTGTTCCGCGATAACGGCTTTGCCTCTGATGCCGTGAAAATCAATGCTGGGCAAATTTTTAAACAAATGTCCCCTGGCACGGATATGAAGGTGATATAGGGGGGATATGGATCAGACAGCATTACAGACCGTACTCACCAGCTTGATAGAGACTTGGGAAAACGAAGTGGTGGAATTCAAGGAAGTGGGCGATAGCTATTCCACCAGTGATATTGGCAAGTATTTCTCTGCCCTGTCCAACGAGGCCAATTTGCGCGGCTTTGAAAAGGCTTGGCTAGTTTTTGGGGTGAATAATCAAGCCCGCACCGTCACCAACACAGATTATCGTTCTGAGCCTGACCGCCTGCAAAGTACTAAAATGCAGATTGCAAGCGATACAGAGCCAAGCATCACCTTCCGCAATATCCATGAATTAAACGCTCCAAGCGGACGTGTAGTTCTGTTCGAGATTCCTGCCGCGCCTCGCGGAATGCCGATTGCATGGAAAGGGCATTATTACGCTCGCGCTGGTGAAAGCCTTGTTGCTCTTGGCCTTGATAAGCAGGATGATATTCGCCAGCAAACGCTGGCGAGCGACTGGTCGGCGCAGCTTGTGCCGAACGCCACTATCAATGATCTGGACGAAGCTGCCGTTAAAAAAGCCCGTGAAACGTTTGCGCGGAAACATGCCAACCGTTTTTCCGCTGAAGAAATAGCCGGATGGCCTGTGCCAACTTTTCTGGATCGGGCGAAGGTAACACAAAACGGGCAGATTACGCGCACCACTCTATTGCTGCTGGGCAAAGCGGAATCTGCCCATTTGCTTTCTCCTCATCAAGCGCAAATGACTTGGAAGCTGGAAGGGGCAGAACGCGCCTATGAACATTTTGGCACACCGTTCCTTCTTACCACGACACAACTTTATCAGAGAATTCGGAACATCCAGATTCGTTTACTCCCGAATGGAGAGCTTCTCCCGCATGAAGTTTCAAAATATGACCAGAAGATCGTTCTGGAAGCCTTGCACAACTGTATTGCCCATCAGGATTATACGCGCAACGGTCGCATCAATGTTATCGAACAACCCGACAAACTGATTTTTGAAAATGAAGGCACTTTCTTTGAAGGAAGTCCTGATGATTATGTACTGGGCGATAAAATGCCTCGCCGCTATCGCAACTCATTCCTTGTTGAGGCCATGGTTGCCCTCAACATGATTGATAAAATGGGCTATGGCATTCACGATATGCATAAAGGCCAAGCCAAACGCTATTTCCCGTTACCTGACTATGATCTTTCCGAACCCAATGCCGTTCGGATGACTATCTATGGCGGCGTTGTTGATCCTGCCTATAGCCAAATGCTGATGCAGAAGACGGACTTACCATTCGTGGATGTTCTCGCGCTGGATCGGGTGCAGAAAAAGCTTCCTATACCAAATGAAGCTATTTTTCGCTTGCGGCGCTCTAAGCTGATTGAAGGCAGAAAGCCTAATTTGCACGTTTCTGCTGCTGTTGCCGCTGCTACAGCCAACAAAGCCGAATACATTCGCACCCGCGCTCAGGACGATGCTCATTACGCCAAGCTGATTACCGACTATCTACAAAAATTTGAAAAAGCCTCACGGCAGGAAATTGATACTTTGCTTCGGAAAAACCTGAGTGAGGCCTTGGATGATTATCAAAAAAGCACAAAAATAGGCAATTTACTGAGCAATTTACGTAGGTCTGGGCATATTCGTAATGCTGGCGTAAGAGGAAAACCCGTGTGGCAACTTGCAGAAAGAATGCAGAGTAAAAAGACTGATTTGCAGAAAGAAAAAGGGCATTAAACTATGAAAATCAGATATTTAGCATTCTGCAATTGCAGAAAAAATGTAGAAAGAAATAAAGGCTGCGGCGCATGAAACTGAAATTTAAAGTCCAGCCGTATCAGACTAACGCCGTAGAAGCCGTAGTGGACTGCTTCGCAGGGCAGCCCTTTAATGCGGGCACAGCGTATCGCGTTGATCCCGGCGCAGCCAAGCAAGCCGCGCTGGATGAAACAGGCTTTAAAAACGCGGATCTGATGCTGACTGAAGCCCAAATTCTGGATAATATCCGCGAGGTACAAAAACGCCAAAATTTACCGCTCTCTTCTGGGTTAGCGGACTTCACGGTCTTAAACAGCAAGAAGGAAAGCATTGCTGTTCCTGCCGCCTATAAGCGCGATGCGCTTGCTGCCTCGCGTATTCATCTGGATATTGAGATGGAAACAGGCACGGGCAAAACGTACTGCTATATCAAAACCATCTTTGAGCTGAATAAGCGGTACGGCTGGAACAAATTTATCATCATGGTTCCCAGCATTGCGATCCGTGAGGGCGTTTATAAATCACTGGAAATAACCGCCGACCACTTCACGGAAAGCTACGGCAAAAAGGCACGGTTTTTTATCTATAATTCCAAGCAATTGCACCATCTGGAAAGTTTTTCATCGGACGCTGGTATCAACGTCATGGTGATTAACATTCAGGCCTTTGCCGCCAAGGGTGCGGATAACCGGCGTATCTATGATGAGCTGGATGACTTTCAATCCCGCCGCCCGATTGACGTAATCAGCAGCAACCGTCCTATCCTTATTCTGGATGAACCCCAGAAAATGGAGGGTAAGGCCACGCTGGAGGCCCTGCCGAAATTTAAGCCCTTGGCTATTTTGCGCTATTCCGCCACACACAAAACCCAGCATAACAAAATCCACCGCCTTGATGCGCTGGATGCCTATAACCAAAAGCTGGTCAAAAAGATCGCCGTACGCGGCATTTCCATGAAGGGCTTGGCGGGCAGTAGCGCCTATCTCTATCTGGAATCCATTGAAATATCCAAGCAAGCGCCTGTGGCGCGGATCGAGATGGAAATTAAGCACGCTACTGGGGAGATAAAGCGCAAGGTGATGCACCTTTCCACAAGTCAGAATCTGTATGACCTGTCCAACAAGCTGGATCAGTATCAAGGCTTTGTTATCTCCCAGATTGATGCCAGAGAAGACACAGTGGAATTCACCAATGGGCATATCCTGAACGCTGGTGAAGCCACAGGCGATGTGACCGAGGCCACCATCCGCCGTATCCAAATCAGAGAAACGATCAAGGCGCATTTAGAGAAAGAGCAAAAGCTGTTCTCTCAAGGAATTAAAGTGCTTTCTCTGTTCTTCATTGATGAAGTATCAAAATACCGCGATTACAGCCAGCCAGATGAACAAGGCGAGTATGCGCGTATCTTTGAAGAAGAATACGAAACGTTGAAAGCGGAATATCTGGGGACTTTTGATCGTGATGGCCATGAAGCCTATCGCGAGCATTTGACGGGGATAGACACCAAACGAACCCATGAGGGTTATTTCTCTATCGACAAAAAAACCAAGCGCCTGAAAGACCCAGAAATGGGAGCAAAGGTCGCGGATTCCGATGATGTAGATGCCTATGACCTGATTTTGAAAAATAAGGAACGGCTTTTGTCCTTCGCGGAGCCCGTGCGCTTTATCTTCTCGCATTCGGCCCTGCGCGAGGGCTGGGATAATCCGAATGTCTTTGTGATGTGCATGCTGAAACACAGCGACAACACTATTTCCCGCCGCCAAGAGGTTGGGCGGGGCCTCCGCCTGTCCGTTAACCAGAATGGCGACCGGATGGATCACCCCGCCACGGTGCATGAAATCAACGTCCTGACCGTAGTTGCCAGCGAGAGCTACAAAATCTTCGTGGCAAACCTTCAGGAAGAAATCAGCGATGCTTTGTCTGCCCGTCCACGCAAGGCGGATGAAGCCTATTTCACGGGCAAGATTATCAAGACCGAAACAGGCACGTTGCAGGTAACGGAGGCAATAGCGAAGCAAGTATACAAATACCTATTGAAAAACGATTATACAGATGACGCAGACCATATTGCAGAGGCTTATCATGCCGCCAAAAAAGAACAAAAGCTGGCTGCGCTGCCTGAAGGGCTTATCCCTTATGCTGAGCAAATCTTCCTGCTGATTGATAGCGTCTTCAGCGCAAGCCAACTGCCGCCGCCATCAAATGCAGCCAAAGAGAAAATCAACCCTCTAAATTCCAATTTTGACAAAAAGGAATTTCAGGAATTTTGGTCCAGAATCAATCACAAGGCGGTTTACCGTGTAGAATTCGATTCAGCAGAGCTGATTGCCAAGTGTATTAAGACCTTGAATAAGGAACTCCGTGTTTCTCCCCTTCAATATACCATCCAGACAGGCATTCAGGAAGATCAAATTACAGATGGCCAACTTAAAGCAGGCGAAAGCTTCCAAGTACGAAACACCGTCACGGAATCACATAACGCCTCACTTCATTCCTCCATCAAATATGACCTGCTGGGCAAAATTGCTGAGAACGTGCAGCTTACCCGTAAAACGGTTGCCGAAATTTTCAAAGGCATGGAAGCAGCTATCTTCGGTCAATTCAAACAAAACCCTGAGCATTTTATTGCGGAAGCTGCACGCCTGATTAAGGAACAAAAAGCCACAATCATCATTGAACGCCTCTGTTATGATGAAGCGGCTGGAATCCATGACGTTAAGATATTTACAACTGGCCAGAGCAAGCAAGACTTCACAAAAACCACGGATAAGCTCAAAAAACATATTTACGACTATGTGATTACAGACTCCAAGGTTGAACGGGATTTTGTGCGGGAGCTGGATACCAGCGCAGAAGTCACAGTCTATGCCAAGCTACCCAAGGGCTTCCTAATCCCTACTCCAGTAGGCGATTATAACCCTGACTGGGCTATATCCTTCAAGGAAGGCAGCGTGAAGTACATATACTTCGTGGCAGAAACAAAGGGCAGTATGTCCTCAATGGAGCTGCGCGAGATAGAGAAAACCAAGATCGAATGCGCCCGAAAGTTTTTCGACAAGATCAACCAACGCATTGCTGCCGACAAGGTGAAATACGATGTGATTGATAGCTATGGGCGCTTGATGGATGTTGTCGGTGTGA
Source organism: Alphaproteobacteria bacterium (assembly GCA_044371315.1). GTDB lineage: Bacteria > Pseudomonadota > Alphaproteobacteria > JAJTHO01 > CANGYM01 > CANGYM01. Next base: position 12,205 of record JBILTX010000008.1, read on the forward strand.
AAGCGGCCTAAAGCTCCCGCTGAGTTAGAATCATAAAATGGCATAGGGAGTCAATATAACGCAGAAAATCCCCACTCACACTTGAAATTCCTTAAGAAAATCCCTCTGCCCCCGCAAAAGCTGCCTTAAAACCTGCCACCGACACCCCCTCATCCCATGCTTTTCCGCATTCATCTTACAGGCTTCTTTGCCCTCTGGGGTGTTCGGTCCGGTGCTATGATCCCAGGGTTTCCAGGTTTTGATTAACGCTGCCTGCCGCGCGCGTTCCTCTAAAGTCCACTGTCTCATCATCGTTTCTTTCGTTTGTTAATAGTCCGTTCGTATTTTTTTGATTTTTTCCCGCGCACGCGGGTTCGGGCGCATGGGGTTCTTGACTCTGTTTTTCCACGGCTATGCCATTGTTGATCTGTTGATAGTGCGCCCGATTGTTCTGGATATAGGGCTGGGGATTTTTGATAAACGCTAATGTTTCCACGGTCGCCCTGCATTGTCCTTGGGCCTTTAAAGCAAGGCGCATATATTTTTCTGCGGCGTTCATGTATCCCCCCATATTGAGTTTGGCCTGCATCGCCATAGACGAAAAGATGGTGTCCAGTGCAACCGCCTGAGAGGCCAGCATGGTTTCCAATGCCTTTAAATCTCCCCCATGAACGGCGCTGGCTTTTTCTTCCAAGGATTTTGCGCAGTCGGTTAGGCTCAAATCACCCAAATACGCTTTGGAAAATTCCGTAACCAAACCCGCATTGTTGACAATGCCACCCGTAGCCATATCGGCTATCAGCTCATCGATTATGGCCATCTGGTGAAACCTCACGAGCGGGAACGGTTCGCCAGCGGCATTGCCACCGACCGCTGCCGAGGCATCAACCACGACCAATACCGCCCAACGATCCATCTCCCGAACTTCAAAACTCACCATCTCCAAGCTCCTGTTTCATGACAAAACAAAAGCCTAAAGCGGACATTTCTCATTTGCTAAGGAGGACATTATCAAGTTGCTGCTACATTTTTTGGATTTTTTTTTGCCTTCTTTTTCTTTTTTTGATACCATGAATAAAATGCCGTGTTTTTTCATCAAAGGACGTTAAACACACCCTAAATCTCTATTTTCAAAATATCATTTTTCATTTGGGAGGGGCTATGAAAAACCTTTTGGTTCAGGATGTTATTCGTAACTATGTCACGCACACTTTGCATCCCCATAACGCCGTGCGCGATGCCATACGATTGATGGCACAGGCGCAAGTGGGTGCCATACTGGTGGTCAGCCATGATCATCATTTGCAGGGTATTTTTTCAGAACGCGATTTGCTGAACCGTGTTGTTTTACCGGATTTATCCCCGAGTGAAACGCCGCTGTCCCAAGTCATGACGCCGTTTCCTGTGTGTATTGATTTGACGGACCCTGTGGAACGGGCGTTGAGTGTGATGGATCAAAAAGGATGCCGTCACCTGCCCGTGATTCAGTCGGACCGCCCCAATATCGCGGTGGCCATGTTGTCCATCCGTGATGTGTATCGGGCGCATTCCCAACGGTTGCATGCGGACAATCGGGTGTTACAGGACAACATTGCCACCCTGCAACGGGATGTGGCTTTAAAAGATGCCTATATTTTCGGGGCTTATTAACACACTCTGGTGATTCATCCCTCCCTCCCCCTGCCTGTGATTGTGGGTCCTACGGCCAGTGGCAAAACTTTGTTGGGACACCATCTGGCACTGCATTTGAAATCAGCCGTGATGAATGCGGACAGTATGCAGGTTTATAAGGAACTTCCCTGTCTTTCGGCCCAGCCAGAGGCGGCGTTGCGCTCTGAGGTCCCCTACTTCCTTTTGGGGTATCGGGGGGTTGAGGATCTGTATTCTGCCGGTCATTGGTATCGGGATGTCACGGATCTGTTGGATCGTTTGTTACCCCAGAAAAAACAACCTGTTTTTGTGGGGGGCACGGGGATGTACCTAAAAGTTTTGATGCAGGGGATTATCGATTGCCCCGCAGCACCAGAATCCCTGAGGTCTTTGATTCGGGATACGATGGAAGAGGTCTCCCCCCCCTTGTATCACCGTCTGTTGTCCCTGTATCATCCGGATTTGGTCGCTAAAATTCATCCCCATGATCGGTTGCGCTTGCTGCGTGCGGCAGAGGTTTGGATCATGACGGGGCAAAGTCCAAAGGCCTTAAGGGGGCAGGAAAGCCCATCGCCTTATCCCTTTTTTGTCGTTGCTTTGATGCCGGATCGCTCTGAACTGTACCCCCGCATCAACGCCCGTTTTTCCCAGATGCTGGAGGGCGGAGCCGTGAACGAGGTTCAGGCTTTGCTGGCGCGTCAGCTAACCCCCCATCATCCCGCCATGAAGATGATTGGGGTTCCGGAAATCGCCGGCTTTCTTTTGGGCAAGCTGAGCAAAAGTGAGATGATGACCTTGGGGATGCAGGCCTCGCGCCGCTATGCCAAACGGCAAATGACATGGATTCGTCATCAGATCAGGCCCGATATTGTCTTGCCGTTTTGTGTGACGGAATCGACGCTGGAAAACGCCCTGAAAACCGTTTTAAACACCATGACCCATAAAAAATGACGCACGCGCTAAAAAAACACGTGCGCCAAAAATAAAGATGGAGCGACATTACATCACAGTTTATCCACAATAGGTTAACATATCGTAAACAACCGCAACCTTTTTTATTTCAATAAATTGAAAACACGGTAGCATTCCACCCCAAAACCCTGTGGGACTGGGGGCACGGGTTGTGGCACGGCGGGGGAAGAGTTTTGTATAAAATTCTTGACGTATGCAGGGCTTCTGTATTAGGGTGAATGATCGGTAGCTTCACAGAAAACAGGTTCTTCTTGTTCCTGTGGGGCGTGCACCTCTCGGTGCTCAACTGTCCTGTCACAGCGTTTTTTACCGATTACGTTGTGCCTCTACCCATTTTTATAAAATGGAAAAACTGGCCCTAGTCCTGATTGCTTTTGGCCACATTTTAATGCTAGCGACATTAATCCAAGATGCGCGTTACAATCGCGCACTTAATAATCTAGAGGATAATTGGTTATCTTCATTATGGAGGAATAGGCCATAACCTTTTCCTCCCTCCCTTCCTCCCCCCTCGGGGAGGAGGGGGACAAAGAGCCGGACCCAAAGAGACGGGCGTATAGAAGTTAGGGCCCCTGCCTGCCCCTTTCCATGGGCAGGGTAATTGTTTCCGGCTGTGGTGGGCCACGGCTACATTTCCCCCTATCTTTCCGCCCCAAAAGGCTTTAGAAAAAAGACGTGTTTTCGCTTTTGATTGGGGTTTGTCATGACTGCGACGCCTGTTTCTTCTTCTGCGGCTGATGATGCCCAAGCTTTTGAGATTATTGATGTTTCCACCAAACGCCCTGCGTGTGATGGGGGTGGGGGGGCTTTGGGGCATCCCCGCGTTTATTTGAACATGGGGTCGCAAACGCAGATCACCTGTCCCTATTGCAGCCGGACGTTTCGCTGGATTGCGGGCGAGGGTTCCCATGACGGCCACGATCACTGAGGCTTCTGCCCCAGAGGCCCTAACCTTTCTGGCCCGTTTTTTGGATATGATGGCCATTGAGCGGGGGGCGGCGCCCAACACCCTGATGGCCTATACCCGGGATTTAAAGGCGTTTTTGGAAAAGGTGCCAGAGGGGACCACGGCCAGTGGGCAGGACATCACAACGTATCTGCAAACCCTGACCCTGAATCCCCGCAGCCGCAGCCGCGCCATTACGGCCATGCGCCAGTTTTTTTTGTTTTTACAAACCGAAGGCCTGCGCCCCGATAATCCCACAAAAACCCTGAAAACGCCGGCGGCCCACCGCCCCATCCCCCATTATTTTACCGAAGATCAGATGGGGCTGCTGTTTGCGTGGTTCAACAACCCCATCACGCCAGAGGACAAACGCCTGCTGGCCATGATCGAGTTGTTGTATGGGGTGGGCCTGCGGGCCAGTGAGCTGGTTTGTTTGCCTTTTTCTGCCTTGATGCATCAGGGAGAGGCCCTCTTGGTCACCGGTAAAGGGGGGAAAGAGCGCCTGTTGCCCTTAACATTGGGGGCCACCAAGGCGTTGCAATCCTATAAAGAGGTGCGGGGCCATTTTTTAGTGAAACCCCAAAACCCCTTTATGTTTCCTGGCAACAGCCGCCAAGGCCACGTTTCCCGTCAACAGTTGGATTTAAAGTTAAAGGATCTTGCGGCCAAGGTCGGCCTGCCATCGTTATCGGCCCACATGTTGCGGCATTCTTTGGCCACGCATTTGCTGCATCGGGGGGTGGATTTGCCCACATTGCAGGCCATTTTGCGTCACGAAGACCTCTCCACCACCCAGATTTATACCCACATTCCAGAGGATCATTTGCGCCAGACCCTGCAAACCTATCACCCTTTGGGGCAGCACGATGGGACATGGGAACGCCGCGATGATTGATGGGTCCCCTCCCCCCGTTGTGCTTTCGGTGGCGGGATTTGATCCCAGCGGCGGGGCCGGTGTTTTGGTGGATATCAAAACCATTCACGCGCTGGGGGGCTATGGCTTAGCCGTGGCCACAGCCCAAACGGTGCAAAACACCCTGAGCGTTTCCCGCGTGGTGCCCACAGACCCCGCTCTGTTTCAAGAGCAAGTGGAGGCGCTGCTGGCCGATACCCCGCCGGCGGCCATCAAAATCGGTATGATTGGCAGCGCGGCCATTGCCCGCTGTTTGGTGGGGTTGCTGGACCGCCTGCCCTGCCCCGTTGTTTTGGATCCCATCGTGGTGGCCAGCCACGGGGCGCCGTTGATTGAGGCGGAGGCCTTTGAGATTTTAAAACAGGATCTGCTGCCCCGCGTCACCTGCATCACGCCCAACACCATAGAGGCCCCTTTGCTGCCCCTGCATCACGCCCGCGCCGCCCTGATTACCGGTGGCCATGAAGACGGGGCGATGATTATCAGCATTCTGAAAGACGGCACAAACGAAACCGCCTTTTCCCATCCCCGCATCCTGACCCGTCATACCCACGGCACGGGGTGCATTGTTTCCAGCGCTGTGGCCACGGGACTGGCCCACGGGTTGTCGTTGGTTCGGGCCACAGAGCAGGCTTTGGCCTTTGTGCATCAGGCCCTGAATCATCCCCCTGAGATTGGTCAGGGGACGGGGCCTGTGTTATGATGTCTAGGGCGAAATCCCTTTCGAAGGGCCAAACCCCCAAACGTCCATTTGTTCAAAGCATCCATCTTGAATTCTCCTCCCCCCTTGGCTATGGTGGGGCCTGATGTAAACTCTAAAGATTGAGATCATGGTATGCTGATGCGATGGGGCTTTGTTCGCCGATGGATGATGATGATGGCGTTTGTTCTGGCATGGGGGCCTGTGGCAAATGCCGAACTAAGCGTGGACATTAACCAAGGAACCTTTAAACCCATCCCCATGGCCTTTGCCCAATTTTCGGTGACGCAGGGGCAGGATGCCATGCTGGCGGAAAACATCCAGCGCGTTGTTCGGGCGGATTTGGAAACCACGGGCCTGATTCAGCCCGTGAACCCAATGGCCTTTCCTGAGGATCTGAATGTTTTTGAACAAATCCCCGATTTTGCCAGCTGGCGGGCCGTGTCCGTTCAGTTGATGTTAGCCGGCAAGGTCGAGCGCACCAGCCCCAGCACCATCAAGGTGCATTTTAAACTGTATGATGCCCTGCGTTCGGAAACGCTGCTGCATCTCAGCTTAACCACCCCTGTGGATAATTGGCGCCGTCTGGCCCATTTGATCGCTGATCAGATTTATGAACGCATCACGGGGGAAACGGGTTATTTTGATTCCCGCATTGCCTTTGTGGCGGAAAGCGGCCCCCCCAGAAAGGTGCAAAAGCGTCTGGCGGTGATTGATTCTGATGGGGAAAACCTGCGTTACCTCAGCGATGGGCGCAACATTGTCCTAACCCCCCGTTTTTCGCCCAAGGCCCCCATCATCACCTATTTGGAATACAAGGGCAACGCCACCCCGCAGGTGTATTTTCACCACATCGACACGGGCCGCAAAGAAATTTTGGGCCAATTCCCGGGCATGACCTTTGCCCCGCGCTTTGCCCCCGATGGTCGCACGTTGGCCTTTAGTATGGAGGTTGGGGGGAATTCGGATGTTTATACTTACGACATTGCCTCACGCAGGCAAACCCGTTTGACCAATCATCCGGGGATTGACACATCCCCGTCGTTTTCCCCCGATGGCCGCCAGATTGTGTTCAATTCGGACCGTGGGGGCACCCAGCAGCTTTATGTTATGTCTGCCAGCGGCGGGCCCGCCGAGCGCATCAGTTTTGGCGAAGGCCGCTACACCACCCCCGTCTGGTCCCCCCGCGGCGATTACATTGCCTTTACCAAATCCCGCCGCGGCACGTTTTATATCGGTGTCATCAAACCCGATGGCTCTGGCGAGCGTCTGCTCACCAGCAGCTTTCTGGACGAAGGCCCCACATGGGCCCCCAACGGCCGCGTGATTATGTTTTTTCGGGAACGCCCCCTATCACGGGGACAAAAATCATCGGAACTCTTCACCGTGGATTTAACGGGCCGCAACCTGCGAAAAATCCCCCTAAACGTGCGGGCCTCCGATCCGGCATGGTCGGGGCTGAATCCGAATTATTAACCACAGAGCTTTGATTGGGGGGACCGAGGAGGGGTGTTTTTTAATTGCGCTCGATACTGTCAGGACTTACGTAGAACCTTTGTCATTGCGAGCGCAGCGAAGCAATCCAGACATGCCGCCACGGGAAAGACTGGATTGCCACGCCTCCTCCGGAGGCTCGCAATGACGTTGTGCGTAAGTCCTAACTGTATCAACGCGTGTTAACCTCACCCCAACTGAGATCTGTACGCATATCTCCAATACTTAACCTGACGTCACGACTGCAGTGATCAGGATCTAATACGTTGCTTCGTATTCCATCCTGAATGCTTTGTGCAGTTTCCTGACTGTTAAAAATCACCAAGTTAGGAAAGCCATCCTCTGTAATGGATTGAGAGTATTCGAGGGCTTTCTCATAGGGCAAAAGCTTATAACCAATCACCACGGTCGTATTGGGATCGGCTCGGGATCCATCTTTTTCAAGCATCTGTGGCAGAATATCATCATTCACGGCCTCAGCGAGCCTTTCTTGTGAATGACCAGAACGCGTTGGATCACCACCGTGTAAGGACATATGGCCCGGAACATCACAATATCGAACACGAACCGATTGACGAAAATTTTTGTATACCATCAAAAAATCTACGGTACTGCCTTTGAGAAAACCCGCAGCTTGTGCAAGGTTTCCATCGATGAGCATGGTATACTCATTTTTCAAATCCAAATTGTTTGCAAGCGTCTTTAAGTCATCCGGCACAGGAAGCGGAATGATTCTGTGTAGCTTGCCAGCGTACATGGGGATTAAAAGTTTTTCAGGATCAAGTGATTTATCTTTATCGGTATTGACGTCTGAAATGCGATTATTTTGATTCAAACAAACATGTTCTATTGAGCTAAAAAATCCGGATTCATTGATCCAATCAATAAGGCGATAATCTGTTGTATAACCAAAACAGGAAATGATAACTTTATCACCAGGGTGAATCCGCTGGGCCGCGCCCCCGTTTGCCCGAATTCCCGTAAAGGTTTCATCAGGTTCCCTGATGGCATAAGTGTACATTAACTGTTGATCTAAAAAACTTTTTCTATCCGCGCCCGCGTTAAAATCCATACGCATCGTTGCAACAAGCTGTCCATTCAGGACATATCCCTTTTCAAACCATTCGGTTGGCAAAGAAATCGACCCTACGTAATTGATCGCTGCCTCTATTACTGTTGCTGGACTAAAATTTGTTGTTTCGACCAAACCAAAGGGTTGGTTAGGCTCATCGATGAATCTAGCCCCATGGGTCGTTCCATAAAGGGAATCATACCAAATGAAAGGATCGTTAGTGAGGAACATACAATAAATAGAGTTCTATAAGATGGGCAAAAAAGATAAAGTACTTTAACTGTATTTATTTATCCTTTGGCCGATGATGTCAAGTTGTTATTGAAACTGTTCAGCATCTGCGATAGATATCATGATCTTGATGCTGCATTCTGTTGTCCTTCATTTCGGAATTTATCGCGTTATGCGCCGCTTCACCGCCGTCATCATCATGATGCTTTTTTTCCTTAATCCCCCCGCCCGCGCAGAGATTCCCATCGCCGTGGCCGGTCCCATAACCGGTCCCTACGCCAGTGTTGGGGAACAGCTGCGGCGCGGTGCCACCATGGCCGTGGCTGACATCAATGCGGCAGGGGGTTTGCTGGGGCAGCCCTTGTCGCTGCGGATTATGGATGACGTGTGCGATCCTAAGCAGGCCACGCTGGTGGCGTCTCAGTTGGTGAATGATGGCGTGCGTTTTGTGGCGGGGCATTTTTGTTCCAGTGCGTCCATTCCGGCCTCGAATGTCTATAATGATGGGGGGGTGATTATGATTTCCCCCGCATCGACCTCCCCCACGTTGACCGAGCGGGGCCTGTCCAACGTGTTTCGGGTGTGTGGCCGCGATGATCAACAGGGGGTGATTGCCGCCGATTACATCGCCCGCCATTTCGGGGACCAGAGGCTGGCCATCATTCACGACAAAACCTCCTACGGCAAGGGCTTGGCCGATGTCACCAAGCAGGCCCTGAATAACGCCGGCATTCACGAGGTCCTGTATGAAGGCATCACCACGGGCGAGCGTGACTTTACCGCCCTGATCACCCGCATGAAATATCACAACATCGGCGTCATGTACGTGGGGGGCTATTTCACCGAGGCCGGCCTGCTGCGCCGTCAGGCCCACGATCAGGGCCTAAACATCCCCCTGATTTCCGGCGATGCCTTGGTCACCCGCGAATACTGGACCATTGCGGGAAAAACGGGGGAGGGCACCCTGATGACCTTTAGCCCCGACCCCCGCAACAATCCCGAGGCCGCCAAAGTCGTTCAGGCCTTTCGGGACAAAGGCTATGAGCCCGAGGGCTATACCCTGTATAACTACGCCGCCGTTCAGGTGTATGCGCAGGCAGCCAAACGCGCCGGCAGCACCGATCCCAAATCCATCCGCGACGTGATGCACGGGGGGACCTTTCACACCCTGCTGGGCCCCATAACCTTTGATGCCAAAGGGGACGTCACCAAACCCCAATACGTGGTGTATCAATGGTCTAAGGGTGAGTATCGGGAGGTTGGGGGGGGCGGAGGACGGAAGACGGAGGACGGAGGACGGCTTTGATTTTGATGTCCTAAGGTACGCATTGCTTCGGGGATGAGAGTCTCTCAAAAAGGGAGGCATCCCCTACAATCTTGAGGATATCCTTGAGGAGACGCGCCAAAAATACGAACGCGCCTCCCACCCCCATACTTTCCTTTAAAAATCAAGGGGTCCGCTACGCCAAGCCGAAAAAAATCATCCTCCCTCAGCCCGCACAGCGGGCTTCGCTGCGGTATTTTTTCCGTCTTGCCCCTTGATTTTTAAAGGAAACCATCCCGCCCCGCCGCGTTCTTCCACCCCCCCTGATTTTCCTATTGCATTCACGGCGCAAATAGCGTAGATGTCTTTTTCTTTGTTTAAGAAATTGGCGTTTCTGTCATGCACAAATGTTTTGTTCAAAAGCCCGCAAATGTGAAAGCCGAATGGCTGATCGTGGATGCAGAAAATCAGGTCTTGGGCCGTCTGGCGTCCCAGATCGCAAAGGTCATTCGCGGCAAGCACAAGCCGACCTTTACCCCCCACGCCAACGATGGCGACCGCGTTATTGTGATCAATGCCGATAAAATCCGCGTGACCGGAAAAAAGCTGCAACAGAATCGTTTCCGTTGGCACACCGGCTATCCTGGTGGCATTAAAGAGCGTTCATGGAACGCCATTTTAAACGGCAACCATCCTGAGCGTTTGCTCTACAAGGCCGTTGAGCGCATGATGCCCAAAGAAAGCCCCTTGGCGCGGGAGCAGCTTTCCAAAAACCTGCACATCTTTGCTGGCACCGAGCACCCCCACGCCGGTCAACAGCCACGCCCTGTCGTTTTGTCCAAATCGTAAAAAGAAAAGTGTTCTATGACGGATTTTGCTACTTCTGAATCCCAAGCCCCCAAAATTGACGATCTGGGCCGTGCTTACGCAACGGGCCGTCGAAAAGATGCCGTGGCCCGTGTGTGGATCAAATCCGGAACGGGAAAAATCATGGTCAATGGCCGTGAAGCCGGCGCCTATTTCGCCCGCGGTGTTTTGTGGATGCTGATTAACCAGCCGTTTCAGGCCGTGGGTCGTGAAAATCGTTTGGATGTTGTCTGCACGGTTAAGGGCGGTGGTCTCTCCGGTCAGGCCGGTGCTGTGCGTCACGCCATCAGCCGCGCCTTGACCAATTATGACCCCACTTTGAAATCGGCCCTGCGCCAAGAAGGTTTCCTGACCCGTGATGCCCGTGTGGTGGAGCGGAAGAAATACGGAAAGGCCAAGGCCCGCCGGAGCTTCCAGTTCTCGAAACGTTAAAAAACAGGGGCCTTCGGGCCCCTTGCTCGTTATGGTAGGGAGTGTTTTTATGCGCAGTGTTTCCCGTATGGTTTGCCTTGGGGTTTGTGTTTTTCTCTTGGGCTTTTTTGCTGCCCCCGTGGCCAACGCCACACAGGACAGAATTCCCGATGACGTGGCGGCGCAGGAAACAGAAACCTGCATGAAACAGGCCCCCAAAGATCCCGCATGGTTCGGATCCGTGTACTGCCCCTGCGTGATGCAGCAAACCCAAAACAAAATCAGCTACACCGATTATCAGGCCGTGACCAAGGAACTCACCTCCGGCAATCCCACGGCCCCCCGCCCTGCCTTTGAAAACAACAAAGGCGCCATGGAATCCATCGCCAGAACGTGTATGGTCTTGGTCCAAAAACGGGCTTTGAAGGAGAAAAGTTTGGCAGGGGATGGGGATGCTTCCCCCCTCCGCTAGGGGTTTTTTATTGGGTTTTTTATGACTTTGAATGTGGACGATGATCACGCCCAAAAGCCCCCCTTCCACGCCACCATCATCACCGTTTTTCCGGAAATGTTCCCGGGGATTTTGGGATAGACAGCATGACCACCCCCGCACTCCCCCCAGAAACTGAGATTTTATTGTATACCGCGCCGGATGGGATGGTAAAAATTGATGTTTTGTATCAACAGGAAACGCTTCTGCTAAGCCAAAAAAAAATGGCGGCGTTGTTTGGGGTGCAGGTGCCTGCCATTACGAAACACCTGAAAAACATCTTTGAAACAGGGGAATTGCAGGAACAGGCAGTTGTTTCCATTTTGGAAATACCTGCCGCCGATGGCAAGGTGTATGGAACACACTTTTACAGTCTGGATGCCATTATTGCCGTGGGCTATCGGGTGAATTCCAAGCAGGCAACCCAGTTTCGCATCTGGGCGACGGCCACTTTGCGTGAGTTTATTATCAAAGGGTTTGTGCTAGATAGCGACCGTTTGAAAAATGGCGCACGCTTTGGCAAAGATTATTTTGAAGAGCTGCTTGAAAAAATCAGAGAGATTCGGGCCTCTGAGCGGCGATTTTATCAGAAAATCACCGATATTTACGCAGAATGTTCCGCTGACTATGACCCTCACGCTGACCTTACCCAAACATTCTATGCCACCGTACAAAATAAGCTGCACTGGGCCATCCACGGCAAAACCGCGGCTGAGGTGATCGCAGAGCGAGCCAACCACCAACATCCCAACATGGGGCTAACAACATGGAAAAATGCCCCATCTGGTAAAATAGCACGCGCTGATGTGCATGTTGCCAAGAATTATTTGGATGAACAGGAATTATCCGAATTGAATCGGATTGTATCTATGTATCTTGATTATGCGGAAAACCAAGCCCGCAAACAGCGATTTATGACAATGCAGGATTGGGTGGAAAAGCTGGACGCTTTTTTGCGCTTTAATGATTACGCCGTTCTTGAAAATGCTGGAACAATCAAAACTGACGTAGCAAAAACTCTTGCCGAAAAAGAGTACAAACACTTTCGTGTGCGACAAGATAAACTATATGTATCAGATTTTGATCTTTTGATACAACGCACAAAGAATAAGAATCTTAGTTCCAAACATGAAGAATAATCCATCTTTCATCTGCCCACCCCCCCAAAAAAAAGCGGCTATAGTGATGGCCTGTTTTTTTCGTAGGGGATTCTGACACCCCCCTTGCGTTGTTTTTGAAAAATCCCTACAGTCAGCGGCGAACATTATCTGTATCTGTAACCACCATGGGGGTTTTGTTATGCTGTTTCGCCGTGTTTTTGGCCTTTTGTTCCTGCTTGTGTTTACCGTCACACCTTTGGCCATGGCGCAGGCCGATCCCACGCGGGAAGAGCTGCTGGGCCCCCGTCCCAACGACATTGTGATGGGGGATGCCAAGGCCCCCGTGACGATTATTGAATATGCCTCTTTATCCTGTAGCCACTGCGCAGATTTTTATAAAAATACGGTCTCTGCCCTAAAAGAAAAGGAAATCAAAGAGGGCACCGTGCGGCTGGTGTTTCGTCATTTTGCGGGGGATCCTTTTTCCCTGAATGGCGCCCTGTTGTCATTGTGTATGCCGCAGGCGTCGCAGGATGTCTACATTGCCACCTTGCTGGCCAATCAGCAAACATGGTTAAATACGCGGGGGGATTTGGAGCCCTTAAAAACCATCACCCTGCAGGCGGGCCTATCGGATGAGGCCATTTCTGCCTGTTGGGCCAACAAAGCCCAGAAAGATGCCCTGCTGCAAACCCGTCTGGACGCGGAAAAGGTCTTGGGGGTTGAATCCACCCCAACCCTGTTTGTGAACGGTGAAAAACTGGTGGGGTCCGTTTCCGTGGAGACGTTGCGGCAAAAAATCGCCGAGATTCAGAAACAATAATAGCGTTTTTTCATGGAGGAAACTTGGGACGATATCCGAAACACCACGCGGCCCTTGGGCCGCGGGTTTTCTGGATGTGTTGGTGTGGAAAAGGATCGTTTGCCCCCTGCCCCATTGTCCCATTTTCCCTCTCTGCGGCGGTTACAACGGGGGGGATATGACCCTGAGGTCACCCTTGATTTGCATGGGTTAACCCTGATTCAGGCCCATGATCGTTTGATGCATGTTCTGCGCCGCGCCATGGATCAGAAACAGCGCCTGCTGCTGGTGATTACCGGCAAAGGCAACAACAGCCAGCCCCACGCCCGAACGTTGAAACAATCCTTTGAAGAATGGATGCTGATGCCGGATTTTCGGGGATTTGTGGCGCATGTTTGCCCCGCGGCCAAACATCATGGCGGGGCGGGGGCGTATTATGTCTTGCTTAAAAACCACTAAGGGGGCCCCCTGATGCCGGATCGTTTAGCCACCTTGCGCTCTGAAATTGAACGGCACAATCGCCTGTATTACCAAAACAATGCCCCCATCATCTCTGATGCGGATTATGATGCCTTGGTGCGGCAACTTCGCGCCTTAGAGGGGGGGGACGACAGCCTGAGCATCGGGGCGCCGCCCCTAGAAACCTTTGATAAAATCCCCCACGATACCCAAATGATGTCGCTGGATAATGCCATGAATGGGTCAGAGGTTCGGGCCTTTTTCGCCCGTGCCTGCCGGTTTTTGGACCTGCCAGAGGACACCCCGTTGCCCTGTTGGGTTGAACCCAAAATTGACGGGCTGTCCCTGAACCTGATTTATGACAACGGCCATCTGATCAGTGCCGCCACGCGGGGCGATGGCCGTGTGGGGGAAGGTGTCACCGCCAACGCCAAAACCATGTCCGATATTCCCCAAACCCTCAGCAACGCCCCCCAGCGTCTGGAAATTCGGGGGGAGGTGTATCTTTCTGTGGCGGATTTTGAAACCCTGAACGCCCAGCAACAGGCGGCAAAACGCCCCCCCTTTGCCAATCCGCGCAATGCGGCGGCGGGGTCTTTGCGCCAGTTGGATGCGGCGGTCACGGCCAGCCGCCCTTTACGGTTTTTTGCCTATCACGTGGCCCCTTTACCCCATCTCACCCATCAGCATCAGATGGTGGACTGGTTGCGCCAGCAGGGGTTTGTCACCCCGCCCCAAAGCACCCTTTGTCCGAATTTGGATTGTCTGTTGCAGGCCTTTGATCGGATTCAGGTTTTGCGGCCGGATTTGCCCTTTGATATTGATGGGGTGGTGTATAAACTTGATGATATGGCCCTGCAAAAACGTTTGGGGTTTGTGGCGCGGGCCCCGCGCTGGGCCTTGGCCCACAAGTTCCCTGCGCAGCAAGCCACGTCAGTGATTGAAGATATTGTGATTCAGGTGGGCCGCACGGGCACCCTGACCCCCGTGGCCCATCTGCGCCCCACCAACGTGGGGGGCGTGATGGTGCGGCGGGCGACCCTGCATAACGAAGAGGACATTGCCCGCAAAGACATCCGCATCGGCGATCACGTGGTGATCCAGCGGGCGGGTGATGTGATCCCGCAGGTGGTGTCTGTGGTGCTCAGCCAGCGGCAACAGGGGGCAACGCCCTTTGTGTTTCCCAACCACTGCCCTGTGTGCGGGGCCGAAGCCATCCGTCACGGCAGTGATATTCAGCGTCGTTGCACGGCGCGGGCCACCTGTTCGGCCCAACAATTTGAGGTCATGAGGCACGCCATTTCCCGCCGCGCCCTGAATCTGGACGGCATCGGGACAAAACAGCTGGAGATGTTTTTTGACGAGGGTCTGATAACCAACGTTGCCGATCTGTTTGATCTGCAGGACAAAGCCCCCGCCCTGCTGACGGGGCGCGAGGGATGGAAAGACAAAGCCATACAAAACTTTGTCACAACCCTGAAAATGGCGAGGCAAACCACACTGCCCCGTTTTTTGTTTGCCCTAGGCATTCCCCATCTGGGGGAAACGGCGGCGGAGACCCTAGCCGAACATTTTGGCACGGTGGAGGGGTTTTTGTCCTGCCTTCGCACGTTCCGTGAGGGAAAAGAGGACCCCAGTCTGGAAACATTAGACGGGATCGGGCCCAAACTGGTGGCGTCTTTAAGGGACTATGCCCAGCACGATGCCCCGTGGGCCATGGTGCAGCGATTAAGCCAACAGCTGAGCATTGCCCCCGTGTTGCCCTCTGTTGCCTTGCCCTATAGCGGAAAGACCATTGTGTTTACAGGCACCCTAAGCCAAATGTCACGGGAAGAGGCCAAAGAACGGGCCAAAGCTTTGGGCTTTCGCGTCACATCCGATGTATCCCGCACCACCGATGTGGTGGTTCTGGGCGAAAACGCCGGCAGCAAACGGCAAAAAGCCGAAGCGCTGGGGGTCACGATTTGGGATGAGGGGATGTTTTTGGGGGCGGGTAATCCATCATCCCCCTAGCCCCCACCCCAAAACGGGTGTAAGGTTCTCTTTACGACCATCAAAACAAAGAGCCCCCCTGCACATGGCCGCCTATCTTTTGAAACGTTTTGTGCTCATGATTCCCACGTTGCTGGGGATTATGGTTTTGAATTTTGTGTTGATTCAGGCCGCCCCTGGGGGGCCGGTGGATCAGATGTTGCATCGGCATCAGGGGCTGGATGCCACGGCGCGGTTGACCGGACAGGGCTTTGCGGAAGGGGGCGGCAATCCCACCCAAGGCATGCGCTATGACCAAGAGTTGCGGGATGAACTGAATAAACAATTTGGCTTTGACCAGCCCCTTTCCACCCGTTTTTTTCGGATGATGGGGCAATTTTTGACCTTTGATTTTGGCACCAGCTATTTTTCGGATCGTCCGGTGTGGGATTTGATTATGGAAAAGCTGCCGGTTTCCCTGTCTCTGGGATTGTGGGGAACGCTGATTATGTATGGGTTTTCCATTCCGCTGGGGATTTACAAAGCCCGTCATGCCCACAGCACGGGGGATATCCTTAGCAGTATGGTTTTGGTGGCGGCTTACGCTTTGCCCTCCTTTTTGGTGGCGGTGTTTTTGATTGTGGTGTTTGCGGGGGGGCAGTTTTTCAGTTGGTTTCCCCTGCGGGGCTTGGCGTCGGAGGGGGCGGCGGATTGGCCGTTTTGGGATCGGGCGCTGGATTATCTGTGGCATCTGGTGCTGCCCATGATTGCCCTGTCTTTGGCCAGTTTTGCCAGTTTGACATTGCTGACCCGCAATTGTTTTTTGGATTATCTGCGCAAGCCCTTTGTGTTAACGGCGCGGGCCAAGGGCGCCAGCGAGGGGCGGATTTTGTGGCGTCACGTGTTTCGCAATGCCATGTTGCTGGTGATTGCGGGTTTTCCCGCCACGGTGATTCATATGCTGTTTACGGGGGCGTTGTTGATTGAAATTTTGTTTTCGCTGGATGGTTTGGGCCTGCTGGGGTACGAAGCCGCCCTGAATCGCGATTATCCCGTGGTGTTTGCCACGTTGTTTTTGTTTAGTCTGCTCGGATTGCTTCTGAATATCCTGAATGATGTGATGTACGTTCTGGTGGATCCACGGATTGATTTTGAGACCTCGTCCCCATGACCCCCCCAAAAACCCTTTTTTCGCTGTATTATGGGGCCTTTCGCCGGAATCGTCTGGCGTTGTGGTCGGGGCGGTTGCTGTGTGTGTTGATCCTGCTTTCCTTGGGGGCGAATCTCATCGCCAATGATAGGCCACTGGTGATGCAGCATCAGGGCCGCGTGATGTTTCCCCTGGTGGTGTCCTACACCGAAAAGGATTTGGGGGGGACCTTTGAAACGCCCGCGGATTTCCATGATCCCTTTGTGCAAACATTGATTCATGATGGCGGGGGGTGGATGGTGTGGCCGCTGGTTCCCTTTTCCTATGATACGTTGGATATGGACCTGAGGGAACCCGTGCCGGCACCCCCCAGCGCCCGCCACCTGCTGGGCACCGATGATCAGGGGCGTGATGTTCTGGCGCGGTTGCTGTATGGGATGCAGATGGCGCTGGTTTTTGCCCTGACCTTAACGGCCATCAGCAGTGCGGTGGGCATTGTTTTGGGCGGCATCCAAGGGTACTTTGGGGGCGCGGTGGATATGACCCTGCAGCGGATGATTGAAATTTGGTCCAGTTTGCCGATTTTGTATATTTTGATCATTTTGTCGGGGCTGGTGGTGCCGTCGTTTGGGTGGATTTTGTTGATTATGCTGTTGTTTAAATGGATGGCGCTGGTGTCTGTGGTGCGGGCGGAGTGTCTGAAGGTCCGCAAGCAACCCTATATCGTGGCCGCCGTGACGCAGGGCCATGCGCCACTGAAAATTTTGTTTTCCCACGTGTTGCCCAACGCCCTGGTGGCGGCCTTTACGTTTTTGCCGTTTCAGATGACGGGGGCCATTGAAACGTTGGCGGTTTTGGATTTGCTGGGCTTTGGATTGCCCCCCGGGTCCCCATCCTTGGGCGAGATGATCCTGCAGGGCAAAAACAACCTACAGGCCCCATGGCTGGCCCTGTCGGCCTTTGTGTCCATGGCCGCCCTGTTGTCGTTGCTGATTTTCGTGGGCGACGGCCTGCGGCGGGCCTGCAACCCCGAGGAGGGGTAGGAAAAAACCCTTGATCCCAAACGATTTTTTTATTTTTTGGGGATATGAATAAAATTCTTGACATATATATATATATATATAGATTAGGGTGAATTTGATCATTCCACCCTATTTGGATTTGTCTTCGGACTGTCTTCATCGGGCGGTTGTTCAGGATATAGCCTTCGGTTGTTCCTGACTCGATCCTAGTCACCATCAAAAGTGACTTATCCACCTTCTCTGCTGCGTTATGTCCAACTCTGAACAGTCCAACAACCCAATCACCTTGGAAAAATGGACCAACAACTCCAACGGCCAAACCGTTACTGTGATAAGGGGGATGGCATCTTTAGAGGTCCATGGCAGAATCATTTTATTGGTCCAAGATAAAGGAGACGACAGGGTCCTGTTGGTGTACCCTGATGGTAATAAGGGGCACATCGCCCCTTTATCCTCCTTAAAAAAGGAAGGCTACACCCTCCAGCCGGAGGCCCCCACGCATCCGCCTGAGGTGGCCAACGGGGACAAGCCTTGGGAGTTCAACTAGCCCCCCCCACGGGGGTTTTAGCTCCCCTCCTTCGGGATGGGGCCTACGGGAAAGGGAGGGGTTTTACACCCCCTCCCCACCCAAACAGACTTTGTTCCCCGGATAGCGCTGCAATCGTCCCGCCAGTTGCAATTCCAGCAACAGGCAATGCACCAAGGGGGACGGCAAACCCAATGCCCGAATCAACTGATCCACGCCGATGGGGGTGGTGTCCAGCATGGCCAAAACGTCATGGCGGGCGGCGTCCATGTCTTCGGTGCGGACGTGTTTCATGGTTTGCCAGATATCCCACGGATCGTCGGTGTTTTGATCCTGCAACAACGGGGTTTGGATGCTTTGGGATTCCAAAACGGCAATGACATCTTCGGGGCCTGTGACCAGATGGGCGCCCTGTTTGATCAAACTGTTGGTTCCGGCGGCGCGGGGATCACTGGGGGACCCGGGCACGGCAAACACCAAACGATCTTGGGCCTTGGCCATGCGGGCGGTGATCAGGGAGCCTGAGCCCTCGGTGGCCTCCACCACAATCACGGCCGAAGACAGCCCCGCCACAATGCGATTGCGCCGCGGAAAATCATGGGCATACACGGGCGAACCAAAGGGCCGCTCGGTGACCAGCAATCCCCTTTCCCCAATTTGCTGAAACAGGGGGGTGTGCTTGGGCGGGTAAATGTAATCCAATCCCCCGGGCAAAACGGCGAGGGTGCCTGTGTCCAAGGCCCCCTCGTGCGCGGCCCCATCAATGCCTAAGGCCAAACCGGAAATAATGGGGTATCCTGCCTTTCCCAGATTTTGGGCCAGCAGGCGTGTGTAATTCATGTTGTTCAGGGACGCCCGCCGCGTGCCCACAATGGCAATGGCCGTTTTGTTGAACAGGGACGCCTGTCCCCGCAAAAACAACAGCGGGGGACAATCCGCAATATCCCGCAGCGCCGCCGGAAAGGCGTGTTCGTTATACAGAATCACCTGCGCCCCCGTGGCATGGCACAGGTCCATTTGTTTGGTCACATCCCCCACAGCCGGAATCAACAGGGGTTTTTTCCGCCCCCCCCGTTTGGCATAATCGGGCAGAGCCAACAGGGCCTTTTCCGCCGTGCCATGACGACCAATCAACTGAAAAAACGTGGCTGGCCCCACATTTTCCGTCATGAACAACCGCAGCCACGCGGTTTTTTCATCTGGCGAAACGCTATCCATCAGCTTCATGATGGGGACCCCTTCGTAAAGG
>JBILTX010000009.1:0-30415 GCA_044371315.1 Alphaproteobacteria bacterium
GTCAAAGGATTGGGTGTCTTCAGTAGCAGTCTGGGGGGAAAACGATCGAAAATCGCTCATGCAAACATCCTTAGGCATATATGAGGCGGGTAAGCGCAACCCATCTCAGTTTTTGATCAAAGAGGGAATTTATAGAGGGGTGGCGGGGAAAAAGCAAGGGAAGATTTTTTTCAAAAAAGAAAGAATTTTTTCACCCCTCCCCTTCCCCATCAGTCATATTCAGCCATAGCTATTGTGGCCTTTCAACACACACGGGACACACACGATATAATACAGAACATACCATAGACCTCAATCTTGGGACAAGGCGATGGTTTTTATGGAAAAAAGCAATTCACCAAAGAAAAATACGATCCCATGAAAAAAGCCTGTTGACAGGGGGGCGGCGGTGATCTATAACCACACTCCCTGCTGACGAGGTTCCCAAACGAACCCCTTTTAATGTAAGCAGCAGGCTGGTCTGTGACACTGTAAAAATATGATAACTGACTCTCAGTGAGGGTTAGGCACCGCACAAGCAGATGGGCTCTGTTTCTGTGGTGTCTAACACCAAAAACTGAGAAGCTGAGAACAATCCTCAAGCGTAAATAAGAGCATCTGGTGGATGCCTTGGCGATTGCAGGCGATGAAGGACGTGCTAGGCTGCGATAAGCAGCGGGGAGGGGCCAAGACCCTTTGATCCGCTGATTTCCGAATGGGGGAACCCACCTGTCGGATGACAGAAGACGGAGGACAGAAGACGGAGGACAGATTAATTTTTGTCTTCCGTCTTCTGTTCTCTGTCCTCTGTCCTCCGATATAGGTATCTTTTGGCTGAACACATAGGCCTTAAGAAGCAAACCCAGGGAACTGAAACATCTCAGTACCTGGAGGAAAAGACATCAACCGAGATTCCGTAAGTAGTGGCGAGCGAACGCGGAACAGCCCAGTGCCTTCTTGAATGTAACGGGAACGACTTGGAAAAGTCGGCCATAGTGGGTGATAGCCCCGTACCGGTAAGACTAAAGAAGGACTCGAGTAGGGCGGGACACGTGAAATCCTGTCTGAATATGGGGGGACCACCCTCCAAGGCTAAATACTCGCAATCGACCGATAGTGAACCAGTACCGTGAGGGAAAGGCGAAAAGAACCCCCATAAGGGGAGTGAAATAGAACCTGAAACCGGATGCTTACAAGCAGTCGGAGGACAGAGGACCGAGGACAGAAGACGGAACACAGAAAATACAAGACTGAAAGCACAATAAATTGGCTTATTCTTGAGGCTGTGATACAGTGATCCCTTTTTTAAAGGGAAGAGGATGTTATGCGCGACACTAAACCGATTCGGAGTTTTGTTGATTTAGAGGTTTTTCAGTTGGCCTATCAGGCCTCTTTAGAGCTTCACAAAGTGACAAAAGATTTTCCTGCTGACGAGCGCTTTGGTCTGGTGGATCAAATGCGTCGCTGCAGTAAATCTATATGCGCAAATCTGGCAGAGGGCTTTGGTAAGCAAAGTCACTCTAAGCCCGAATTTCGCAGATTTATCTCTATGTCCATCGGCTCCGCCGATGAGATGACGGTTTGGATTATGTATTCAAAAGACTTGGGCTACATTACCCAAGATAATTTTGATCGCTATAGGGAAGCCTATAGTCGCATTGCCCGCATGTTGACATCTCTCTACAAACACTGGTCGTAGCACCTTTAGAAGTGCCATTTTATGACTTGTTTTTATTTCTTTTATTTTCTGTCTTCCGTTATCTGTCTTCCGTCCTCTGTCTGACGGCGTACCTCTTGTATAATGGGTCCGCGACTTAGTGTAGCAAGCAAGGTTAAGCCGATAGGTGGAGCCGAAGCGAAAGCGAGTGTGAATAGCGCGTTTTAGTTTGCTGTATTAGACCCGAAACCAAGTGAGCTAACCATGGCCAGGCTGAAGGTTGGATAACACCAACTGAAGGGCCGAACCCACGTCTGTTGAAAAAGACGGGGATGAGCTGTGGTTAGGGGTGAAAGGCCAATCAAACTTGGAAATAGCTGGTTCTCCGCGAAATCTATTTAGGTAGAGCGTCAGACGAATACCTTCGGGGGTAGAGCACTGAATCGGCTAGGGGGGCGCGAGCCTTACCAAACCGAATCAAACTCCGAATACCGAAGAGTACTATCTGGCAGACAGGCATCGGGTGCTAAGGTCCGGTGCCGAGAGGGAAACAGCCCAGACCACCGTCTAAGGTCCCCAAGACTATGTTAAGTGGGAAAGGATGTGGGAAAGCCATGACAGCTAGGAGGTTGGCTTAGAAGCAGCCATCCTTTAAAGAAAGCGTAATAGCTCACTAGTCTAATCAAGCATTCCTGCGCCGAAGATGTAACGGGGCTCAAACATAGCACCGAAGACGTGGATTCGGAGGACGGAGGACGGATGACAGAAGACGGAAGAGAGAAGATAGAAGAGTTTACTAAGAACGATTAAATGCGTTTTTAATAAATTCTGTCTTCTGCTTTCCGTCCTCCGTCGTCCGTCCCCTGTCCTCCGAATGGTAGCGGAGCGTTCCCTAAGCCGTTGAAGCCGTACTGTCAGGTCCGGTGGAGGTATGGGAAGTGAGAATGCGGACATGAGTAGCGACAAACAGAGTGAGAGACTCTGTCGCCGAAAGCCCAAGGGTTCCTATCCAATGCTAATCAGGGTAGGGTTAGTCGATTCCTAAGGCGAGGCCGAGAGGCGTAGTCGATGGGAACACGGTTAATATTCCGTGACCTTTGGCCAGTGACGGATCGAAACGATTGTACTTTCTTATCGGATTGATAAGTGCAGTCTAACGGTTCCAGGAAATAACTGGCCAGCCTGTGATGGTTTCAGAAGATGCGTTCATCTTTTGCAATCATCACAGGCACGGGAAGATAGGGTTCGGCAGGTGGATGACAGATTTCTGTCCTCCGTCTTCCGTCCTCTGTCTTCCTGTAATGATCGTACCCGAAACCGACACAGGTGGGCAGGTCGAGTAGACCAAGGCGCTTGAGAGAAGTATCCTGAAGGAACTCGGCAAATTGCTCCCGTAACTTCGGAAGAAGGGAGCCCGTCATGAAGGCAACTTTTTGGCGGGGTCACAAAAGAGGGGGTTGCGACTGTTTAACAAAAACACAGGACTCTGCGAAGTCGTAAGACGAAGTATAGGGTCTGACGCCTGCCCGGTGCCGGAAGGTTAAGGAAGGATGTGCAAGCATTTGACTGAAGCCCCGGTGAACGGCGGCCGTAACTATAACGGTCCTAAGGTTGTTCGCATCGCAAGATGCGACGCTCACGGAGGACAGAAGACAGGGGACGGAAGACGGATTTATGTTCGTTTTTCGTCCTTTCCCTTCTGTCCTCCGATTCGCAGCCTTAGTAAAACTTGGCTATATGCTGGAAAATCTGAGAATCTGTCCGTACTCGAAAATCTTTTTTTGAAAAGAGGTTTTCAGTAAAAATCGGTGCAGTGCAGACAATCAGCAGGGAAGGCTTGATTTTCTTGATCAAGAACCCTCAGAGACTATACGCCAAGCACTTAATTGATTTTAAGTGATGATATAGTCCGAACTGCATGGCGACATGCAGAGCATGGCAGAAATGACCATGCCCAGCCTGAGACACAATTCAGAGGTGTAAGACGTTATCTGTCTTCTGTCCTCTGTCTTCCGTCCTCCGGCTGTGTAACAGCCTTGAGCGAAATTCCTTGTCGGGTAAGTTCCGACCCGCATGAATGGCGTAACGACATCCCCACTGTCTCCAGGATATACTCAGCGAAATTGAATTCCCCGTGAAGATGCGGGGTTCCCGCGGTCAGACGGAAAGACCCCGTGCACCTTTACTACAGCTTTACACTGGCTCTAGGAATATCATGTGTAGGATAGGTGGGAGACTTTGAAGCCTTGGCGCCAGCCAGGGTGGAGTCAACCTTGAAATACCACCCTTGATGTTTTTAGGGTCTAACCCAGGTCCGTGAATCCGGATCGGGGACCGTGTATGGTGGGTAGTTTGACTGGGGCGGTCGCCTCCCAAATGGTAACGGAGGCGCGCGAAGGTAAGCTCAGTACGGTCGGAAATCGTACGTCGAGTGCAATGGCATAAGCTTGCCTGACTGCGAGGCTGACAAGCCGAGCAGAGACGAAAGTCGGTCATAGTGATCCGGTGGTTCTTCGTGGAAGGGCCATCGCTCAACGGATAAAAGGTACGCCGGGGATAACAGGCTGATAACGCCCAAGCGTCCACAGCGACGGCGTTGTTTGGCACCTCGATGTCGGCTCATCACATCCTGGGGCTGAAGCAGGTCCCAAGGGTATGGCTGTTCGCCATTTAAAGTGGTACGTGAGCTGGGTTCAGAACGTCG
The DNA here is from genome assembly GCA_044371315.1 of Alphaproteobacteria bacterium. GTDB lineage: Bacteria > Pseudomonadota > Alphaproteobacteria > JAJTHO01 > CANGYM01 > CANGYM01. The sequence continues at coordinate 4,341 of JBILTX010000009.1, forward strand.
TGAGACAGTTCGGTCCCTATCTGCCGTGGGTGTTTGATGATTGAGAGGATTTGCCCCTAGTACGAGAGGACCGGGGTGAACGTACCTCTGGTGTACCGATTGTGGCGCCAGCCGCATCGTCGGGTAGCTATGTACGGAACGGATAACCGCTGAAAGCATCTAAGCGGGAAACCGGCCTCAAAACGAGTCATCGTAGAGCCGTAGTAGACCACTACGTTGATAGGTGGCGTGTGAAAGGGTGGTAACACCTGAAGCTAAGCCATACTAATCGCTCATCTCTCTTTTGGATTGTTCTCGCGTCTTACGTTTCATCGTAGGACGCATCTCATGCAACCACCGTACAGGTTGGGGGTCCCTCCACCCCCATCCTGTGCGGTGGGGTCAGTTATCATGTTTTTGCGGTGTTGCCCACCTTGTTGGGGTTTTAATCCCCATCTTTTCCAAGTTTTCTCTCTTTAAAAAAAGCTATGAATCTTTTTTGACCTGATTCCTCTTGGCCCAGATGACACCCCCCGAATCCGAATCTTTTCAAGATGTCCTTGTTCACTACACCAGCGACAAAGGACTGGAAGGCATCCTGCGCAGCAATACCCTTTGGGCTACCCATAGCAGTCATACCAATGATGGGGAGGAATTGCAGGCATGGACAAAACTGTTGGATCGGTTTTGCGAAACACGTTTTTGGGAAACCCCAGAGTTCAAAAATCCAAACTTTTCAATTGAACTTACAGAAAAAGGAAAAAGTGAAGAAAGTGGTTGGGGCACAGCAATAGAGCGCATGAAAGAAATAATCCTTAAAGCGGATGACTCACTGGACACAAAAACATATATTTTCAGTTTTTCTGAGCATAAAAAAACCGAAAAACATATACAAAAGAATGGCCGCTTGAGCCAATGGCGTGCTTATGGAGATTATGCAATGGTTTTTAATAAAACCGGCTTTCATAGGATTGTTGATAAAATACCGTCGTGTCTACTGGATCCCGTAGAGTATGTTGATGTTGATAAATCGCTAGAAAAAGAGAGTAAAATATATCAAAGGTTTTCTGGGCTGGTTATTACAACCTCTTTAATACAGAATAAAGAGAGAGATACACCTTTTTCAAAAAAAGTATTGCAAACTCTTCTCCATGAAGACAACGAGAAGGGCGAGGCGCATTGCTTTGATTATTATAGAAAAATAAGTTCTCTAACAAAAAATATCGGCTTTGAAGAAGAAAACGAATATCGTCTTGCTATCTTTAACTCTAAGTTTAACTCTAAGCAACATAAGGAACAATTAACCATCCGTCGCCACAGAATTATTCCCTACGTTGATGTTTTTGAGCACGCGCCCCTTCACGACCCCCTCCCCATTGAAAAAATCCTGATTGGCCCAGCGCCTGCTGGGGAACAGGCCGAGCGCAAAAAAATGGTTGAAACCCTCCTTCGCCATCTCAAGAAAGATATCCCCGTTGTCTGTTCCGCCATTCCGTATCGGGGGTGACGATTTCATAGCTTGGATCCGTTATGAAGTGTTGCCCTTCGTTTTGGAAAGCGCTTTGATCTTTGTGAATTCTGATCTATCCTACTCCCTATGACAACCCTCACCCCCCTCCAACATTATGTCACCAAAGAAAACGGCACCGAGCCGCCCTTTAACAATCCCTATTGGGATCATAAGGGGGAAGGCCTTTCCTCAGCATGGCCTTTTTCAGAGAAACTCTATCAAAGATAACCCAACCCCTACCCCTCCTAAAAAAAATAAAGCACAATGGCGGGGCCACGTGTGTCCCTGTGCCGCAGGGCATGGCATGGTTCACAAAGGAAGTTTCAGAGCATTATGACCACCCCCTTTGATGCCGCCGCCGCAGGTTATAACGATGGGGCCGTGATCCAGCGTCGCGTGGCATATGATTTGGCGGCGTGGGTGTTGAAACAGAATCCTGAGGTCCGCAGCCTTTGTGATGTGGGGGCGGGGACGGGGTTTGTGGGGGATGCGCTGCCCCCCCACGTTCGCTATACGGCGGTGGATCCCAGCTGGAACATGTTGGCGCAGATCCGCAGGCCCGCCCTGCGTGTGGTGGCACGGGCTGAGGCCCTGCCGTTTCCCCCCACGCCCCATTTTGATGGGATCACGTGCAGCATGGGGCTGCCGTGGTTTTCCGATCCCAAAGCCCCCCTGTCGTGGCGTCCCTTTGTGCATTCATGGGGGATGATTGTGATGCGAACCTTGGGGCGGGGCAGCTTTGCGCCGTTTTATCAGGCCCTTGGGGCTGTGGGCCGCGCCGATAAAATCATGCCTTGGCCCACGGCGGACGATCTGGTGGCCCTCTGGTCCCCCGCAAAGGTCACCGTCACAACCCACCTGTATGAAACCGAACCGTTGTCCCTGCGGGATTTTCTGTGGTCCCTAAAAACCATCGGGGCCCACCGTCATCCGGCGCGGGGCGCTCCCCTGACCCCCCAACAGATGCTGGCCATAACGCAGGACACAAAGCCCCTGCCGCACCCCTATGTCATTCATCAGGCGGTTTTGTATCCCTAAATCAGGGCCTCGGCATACTCTTTGGCATCAAAGGGTTGCAGGTCCTCCAGCGCCTCCCCCACCCCGATCATAAACACGGGCAGGGCATAATCGGTGGACAGCGCCACAACAACCCCGCCGCGGGCGGTGCCATCCAGTTTGGTGACGATCAATCCGGTGATGCCGGCGTGATCCTTGAACATTTTTGCTTGGGTATGGGCGGCCTGACCGGTGGTGGCATCCAGAACCAAAATCACCTCGTGCGGGGCCGTGTCATCCTGTTTTTTCATCACGCGCACCATTTTGCCCAAGGATTCCATCAAATCCTGCTTGGTGTGCAACCGCCCCGCCGTATCCACCAGCATCACCTGAATCCCCTCCGCCTTGGCCCGTGCGTAGCTTTCGTAAACCAGCGACGCGGGGTCTTGCTTGTCCTTGCCCTCGTACAGGGGAACGCCCGCCCGCTGGGCCCAAACCCGCAGCTGATCCACAGCCGCCGCCCGAAACGTATCGGCGGCCACCAAAGCCACCCGCACCCCCAGCCCCTGAAAATACGCCGCCAGCTTTCCAGCGGATGTGGTTTTGCCATTGCCATTGACCCCCACCAGAAAAAACACCGCCGGCCCAGGCAGGGACGGCACCACCAAAGGCCGCGCATGCACCGCAAGGGTGTCCGTCAAAACATCCCGCAAACTCTGGGTCAGGGTTTCAGGGGACACATCCTCTCCCCGATGGCGCTTGGCCACGGCCAGCGACAACGCCGCCGCCTGCGTCACCCCAAAATCGGCGGCAATGAGTGTATCTTCCAAATCCTGCCGCGCCGTTTCATCCAGCGTGCCGCCCATAAAAAAAGACTGCAAACCCCGCTGAATCTTGCCAGAGGATTTTGATAAACGGCTTTTCAGACGTGCGAACCAAGACATAGTGCCGAACTCCCCTTTGAAAAAAGGCCATGGTTCATAACTTTGCGGGGATTTGCAAGGGGGAAATAAGCGGCGGGGCGAAATAGCTGTTTTTTATAGTGTTTTTCCTTTATTTTCGTGCTGAGCCGAGAACAAGCCTAGCGGAGCGATGCCTAGTGAATCTAGGTGAGCGACGCTAGGCGCCGTTCGCAGGCCAGTTGGGAATTAAAGGGGAAATGCTATGCGACCCCCGCTGATAAATACTCACCCCCGTGGTGATCACACTGCGCCGCAAATCGGCATTCAATTGGGGATGATCCCAGATGACATCGAAAAAGTACGGCAGGGTGCTTTCCTCAAAGGCCCCTTTCAGGAAAAGGACATCCTGAAACCCAAGATCCTTCCCACGCACAGCCAAATCCACATCAGATCCGGTTTTATAGGTCCCCGCGGCGCGGGATCCAAACAGAATGGCCTGTTCAACCGCAGGACATTGGGACACAATGGCGATGATCTGATCAAACGCCTCGGGGGACAATCCAAACGGATTTGTGGCCATCATATCAGGGTCCACAAAAATCATCATGAAATGTTCCCAAAACGGGAAAAAATGCCTCCCGAACAAAGGTGGTCAGTTGATTCAAAACATCCGGATGATACGTATGAACGGAAAGATTGCGGTATTCTAGGGCGCGTAACCACGTATCCCCCGCTGTGATCCATCCCAGTTGAAACGCCTGACGCAGGGCGCGGCGCGGGGTGGCCACATCGGTAAACCCTTCGTATTCCAGACGGGATTTCAGGGTTTTCCAAACGATTTCAAAAACAACCTCAAACGCCTGAACCAACGCCATTTGGTTTCCCTCGTCATCAGGATTGTGCCGATAACTTTCAAACCGACGCAAAAAAGCCTGATACGCCAACTGAAACGACGATACGTGCTGCTGCCAACGAAGGGGAGGGGGCGTCATGGATCGTTACTTCGAAAGCGCCTCCGCCACCAAGGCCTGTTGCTGCTGGTTATGCTGCGCCACCGTGCCCACCGCGGGGGAGGCCGCCGCAGGCCGCCCCACATAACGGGGACGTTTGGTTTTGTGCTTAATCTCAGTTAAAACAGCCTCCAGACGGCGATCCAGAAAGGTCCACGCGCCCATGTTTTCTGGCTCTTCCTGACACCAAATCACATCGGCATTGGGGTAACGGGACAACGCTGTTTTTAAACTGTTGTGGGGAAAGGGATAAAACTGCTCCACACGCACCAACGCCACATCGCGTATGGTTTGGGCTGCGCGGGCTTCATACAGATCATAATACACCTTACCCGAACACAGGACCACACGGCGGATTTTGCCATCAGGCAGCAGGGTTTTTTCGGTATCCGGCAACACACGGTGAAACGACGTATTGGGCCCCATATCCGCCAAGGACGAGACGCACAATTTATGCCGCAGCAGCGATTTTGGGGTCATCAAAATCAAAGGCTTGCGGAAATTCCGGCGCATCTGACGGCGCAGAATATGAAAATAGTTGGCGGGCGTGCTGCAGTTGGCCACCTGCATATTATCCTCGGCGCAGGCTTGCAAAAACCGCTCTAAACGGGCGGAGGAATGCTCTGGCCCCTGTCCCTCGAACCCGTGGGGCAGCAACATCACCAAACCACACATCCGCAACCATTTGGACTCGGCGGAGGAAATAAATTGATCAATAATGACCTGCGCTCCGTTGACGAAATCGCCGAATTGGGCCTCCCACAACACCAACGTTTTGGGATCGGCCAGCGAATACCCATAATCAAAACCCAAAACAGAGGCCTCCGCCAGCGGGCTGTCAATGATGTCCGCCTGCGCCGGAACGCTCTGGATATGATTCACGGGCAAATAGCGATCTTCATTGGTTTGATCATGCAAAACCGCATGACGCTGGGAAAAGGTCCCCCGCCCGCAATCCTGACCCGACAGGCGCACATCGTGCCCATCCAGCAGCAGCGTCCCAAAGGCCAAAGCCTCCGCCGTGGCCCAGTCAAAGCCTTCGCCGGTTTCAAACATGGCCGCCTTGGCCTGCATCTGGCGTTTGATTTTGGGATTTAAATCAAAGGTTGAGGGGACCGTCACGAGGGCCCGACCCACCTCTTTTAATGTCTCTATGGATACAGCGGTGTTGCCCTTGCGATCCTCGGGATCTTTGGCGGCATCCAGACCTGTCCATGCCCCTTCCAGCCAGTCGGCTTTGTTGGTTTTAAAGGTTTTGCTGTCCTCAAACGCGCTGTCCATTTGCGCGTTATAGGCGGCAATCATGGCCTCGGCCTCAGCCGCAGACAGAACGCCTTGGGCCACCAGTTTCTGGGCATACAGGGTGCGGGTAGAGGGTTGCTTGGCAATTTTGTTATACATCTTGGGCTGGGTAAAGGCCGGCTCGTCACTTTCGTTGTGTCCAAAACGCCGATAACACAGCACATCCACCACAACATCTTTGGCAAAGGTCTGACGGAATTCCTCGGCCAGACGGGATACCCACACCACGGCCTCAGGATCGTCCCCGTTCACATGGAAAATGGGGCTTTTGACCATTTGCGCCACATCGGTGGAATAGGGGGTTGACCGCGCATAGCTGGGGGATGTCGTAAACCCAATCTGGTTATTGACAATAAAATGCAGCGTGCCCCCTGTGCGGTAGCCTTTTAATTCAGATAATCCAATGGTTTCTGGCACCAAACCCTGACCAGCAAAGGCCGCATCCCCGTGCAGCAAAATGGCCATGGCCTGCTTGCGCTCCGTATCCCCGCGCAGGGCCTGTTTGGCCCGAACTTTGCCCACCACCACCGGATTCACCGCCTCTAAATGCGACGGGTTGGCAGTTAAGGACAGGTGAACCGTCTGGCCCGCAATCTGGCGATCCACCGATGTTCCCAAATGGTATTTCACATCCCCTGACCCCTGAACATCATCAGGGTGGGCGGCATTGCCCTGAAATTCGGAAAACATTTTCACCATGGGCTTGTCCATGATGTTGGCCAGAACGTTCAAACGGCCACGGTGGGCCATGCCCAAAACAACCTCTTTCGTGCCCAGAGTGGCAGAGGTTTTCAGGGCCCCCTCCAGCGCCGCAATGACACTTTCCCCGCCGTCCAGACCAAAACGCTTGGTGCCCGTGTATTTCAGGTGCAGATATTTTTCAAACCCTTCGGCGCGGGTTAAATCGTGCAAAATCTCTTTTTTTTCGTTGGCGGAAAACAGGTTTTGATACTGGGTGCCCTCGATGCGCTCTTGCAACCACGATTTGGCCGTGGGATCCTGAATGTGCATGAATTCAAAGCCAATGGTGCCGCAATAGGTTTGCTGTAACACGGATATGATCTGCCGCAGGGTGGGCTTACTCAGGCCCAGCACATTGTTTAAATGAATGGGGCGATCCAAATCGGCTTCAGAAAAGCCATAGCTGCGATAATCCAGCTCAGGATGTTGGGCGGTTTCTGTTAAATCCAGTGGGTCCAGCTTGGCCAGAAAATGGCCACACGCGCGGTACGCCCGAATCAACATCAGGGCGCGGATGGAATCATGGGCCATGGCCTCAGCCTCATCCCGTGTCACCGCATCAGCGGGCAGGGCAGGGGCGTTTTTATCGGCTGGGGCGTGTTTGTCTTTGGTGTCTTTTTTGGCCGCAACGGGGGTGGGGACGTCCAGATCCTCGTCTTTGATGGTCAGCTTGGTGCCCCAAGATGGCGACAGATTATTGTTGGCGGCCACGTCATCCCGCAGCTCGTCAAACAGGGCCCGCCACGAAGCATCCACAGCATCGGGATTTTTGCTATAGGTTTCATACAGCGACTGCAAAAAGGCCGGATTGGCATTGGAAAGAAACGAAAGAGAGGACAGCGTCATAATCAATCCATCACACACAATAAAGGGATAGAAACCATAGCACCTTTGTTTTGAAACAAAAGTGAAAAACGAAAAAAATATCACCGAACCTTACCGCCCCCTAAGGTGCGTTGTCATGCCGGATAACGGGGCGCAGGGAAGGCGAAAACGGCATTATAATGTCAAAAAACCCCTTGCCCTGACCAAGGATTTTGTGGAAAGATGCAGCCGCTAAGCCTAAATAACGAGAGTCCAACGAAAGGATCGCCCCGTCATGTCTGTGACAAGGACGCTGGTTCAGCGGGAACTTTACCGGTTTTTTCTCACCCCTGTGGCCTATGTGTTTATGGTGCTGTTTTTGATGCTCTCGGGGGCGTTGACGTTTTTTCTGGGGGATCTTTTGGGATCCAATCGCGCGGATTTAAACGCTTTTTTTCAGTTTTTGCCGTGGTTGTTTTTGTTGTTCATACCCGCCCTAACCATGGGATTATGGTCCGAAGAGCGCGGGCGGGGCACAATAGAGCTGCTTTTGACTCTGCCCCTGTCTGCCGCCCAAGCCAACCGCGCCAAGTATTACAGTGTTTTGATTTTTTTGGGCATCATTCTGCTGTTGACGTTTCCCTTTGTTCTGACGGTTTTTTATTTGGGGGAACCTGATGGGGGCGTGATGCTGAGCGGTTATATTGGATCGTTCCTGCTGGGGGCCCAGTTTGCGGCCATGGGCCTATTTTGTTCCAGTTTGACCAAAAATCAGGTTGTGGCCTTTGTGTCGTCGGCAGCGGTGTGTTTTTTCTTTTTGGTGATGGGGACGCCGGTGGTGTTGACTTTCTTTTCCTCTTGGGCACCAGAGGGGGTCATGGATGTGCTCTCGCGTCTCTCCTTGATCTCTGCTTTTGAAAATTGGACGCGGGGGGTGTTTTATTTGGGGGATGTGATGGGTGTTGTTATCATCAGTGCCCTTTTTGTATTTTTGGCCGCCGTGATGATTGAAAAGAAGAAAGGGGTTACACTATGAACCTCTTCACACAAAAAAACCGTTTCATCCGTTTTCTGGGATCGTTTTCCTTTTTTTCCTGTCGCGGTGTGGCGGTGGTTGTGGCTCTTGGCCTTGGGCTGTTGGTGACCCTGCATCTGACGGTGGGGAAATCTTGGTTTGTGGATGCCACAGAAGAGAGCCTTTACACCCTCTCCCAAGGCACGCGTAGCATTGTCTCTTCCCTGCCCGAGCCCGTTACGGTTCGCCTGTATTACTCCCGTGCCTTGGGACAGCAGGCCCCCCAATACGGCGTTTTTGCGGATCGCATTTTGGAACTCCTGAAAACTTATCAGGACCTTTCCCACGGCAAGCTAAAGGTTTCTGTTTATAACCCCACACCGTTTTCCGATCATGAAGACGAGGCCATCAGCATCGGACTGAAAGGCATTCCCGCCCCCACGGGAGAAAAATTATATTTGGGAATGGTGGCCACCGCAGGGGGTGAAGGGCGTGAAATCATCCCCTTTTTCCCCGTAGAGCGCGAACGGTATCTGGAATACGATTTAACGCAGGCTCTCTATCGCCTGACCCATCCTGCCCAAAAAACCTTGGCCGTTCTTTCCACCATTCCGGTTTTGGGGCAGGCTGATGCCTTTTTGGGACAGGGCGGCCAAGGCCCTTGGATGATTATGGACCAGCTCAAGCCCTTTTTTGACATCCATCCCCTGCCGGTCACCGCAACCACCATTCCTGAAAAAGCAGCGATTTTGATGCTGATTCAACCCCAAACACTGGGTGTGGAAACCCTGAAGGCTGTGGACCGCTATGTGGCCGCCGGCGGTCGCCTTTTGCTGTTTATGGATCCGTTTGTGGAAACTCAGGGGCAGTCCCCCGCTGCCGCGGGGGATGTTTCCCCTGATCTGGCTCGCCTTTTAAAGGCATGGGGTCTGCGCTTTGATGGCAGTCACTTTGTGGCCGATGCTGCCCTTGGTCGACGGGTCACGGGGAATGTCGGTGGTTATGAACGGGAATTGACGTATTACGGATGGCTTTCTGTGCCCAAGGCCAGAATGGCCTCTGATGACAGGGTGATGACGGATTTGGACACCCTGACCTTGGCATCCGCGGGGTCCTTTGAAACCCTTTCCACACCAGGGTTGCGTCAGACCGTTTTGCTCAGCAGCAGTGGGGATTCTGCCGCCATGGATCTTTCCTATATTCGTCCAACACCGGATGTGGCCCGTTTGCTGAAAGATTTTTCCCCCACCAAAACACCTTTTTCCTTGGCCGTACGCATTCAGGGTTCGGTAGCGCCGGCGTTTCCAGAGGTTCAACCCCTCCTTGAGAGCCCCAAAGACGCCCTTTCCCCAGCATCCCCCAAAACGGTTGTGATTGAAAAGGGGGGGCAATCTTCCCCCCAAGACAGCCCCGTTGGTTTGCCGCATCGGGAAATGGCGAAGGCCTCTCAACATCCCGCCACCATCATTGCGGTGGCCGATGTCGATATGCTGTATGATGCCTTTTGGCTGCAAAAGGGGCAGATGATGGGCCAGATTGTGGCCATTCCCACGGCCCAGAATGGCCCCTTTGTGCAAAATGCTTTGGGGTATCTCAGTGGCAACACGGCCCTGATGTCCATACGCCCACGCATGGTCAAAGCCCGAACCCTAACGGTTTTGGACACGCTTCAGCGTCAGGCGGAGGAGGCTTTCCAAGTCAAAGAACAAAAAACACGCCAAGAAATGGATTTGGCCGAAGCCAAATTGAACGATCTGATGAAAACCGGAACAACCCTTAGCGAGGCGCAGGAGCAGGTCATTCGGGATCTTCAGGAAAAATTGCTCACCCTTCGTCAAGACCTGCGCCTGATTCAACGGTCCCTGCGTCAGGATGTTGCCCGTTTAGAGCAGGGGTTGTGGATTCTCAATATCCTAGCCATGCCTGTTCTGGTGGCGTTGGTGGCTTTTTGGATTTTGCGACAATCCCGATCCTTTCGGTGGTTTTAGGGGGGGATGATCATAATGGGACGTTGGGGCGCAGTTCGATGGGTTTTGGGGATTCTGCTGGTTGGGGTGCTGGTGGTCATAGGGCTGAACCATGAACCTGAAGAGGGGGAGGCTTTCCCCCCTTTGTTTCCTGATTTACAAAAGCGCATCAACACCGTGGATCAGATGACCATTGCCCAGTCTGGCCAAACCATAACCCTGAAACGGAAAGATGGTGCGTGGTTTGTGTCGGGGTATGATGGGATTCCCGCCCAATTTTCCGCCGTGCGCCGTCCCCTGATGGCGCTGGCAAAAACAAAAATTGTTGAGGAAAAAACAAAAGATCCAAAACACTACGCCTCTTTAGAGGTCACAGGTGGCAAAGAAAAAAACGCCAAGGGTCAGGACATCGTTCTTTATGCCGAAAACCGTCCCCTCTTGTCCCTGATCATGGGGAAAGAAGAGCCTCTGCTTTCTGGGACTTCCCATCCGGATGTTTATATTCGCCTTCAGGATACAGTGTATTGGACGCGGGGTGCCCTGCCGTTTCCCCAAGAGGCTAAGGCGTACTTGGATCCCGTGCTGTGGACCTTGGGGGATGCTCGCCTAAAAGAGATTTCTTGGGACACCAACGCCCGTCAGGGACAGGCTCAACGCCAAACCCCGTTTCATTCTGCTTGGCAAGATACCCAAGGTGCCTCCTTGGGAGAGGCCGAAGGCGTCCTTGTGCAGTCCATCCTTCGCCAGTGGTCGGACAATCTAACGTTTTCAGACATGCGACCTGCGGAGGCTTTTCACGCGCAAACCCCTGCCTTTACGGTCACCCTTGCCACCTTTGATGGGTTTACCGCAACCTTGACGGGGTATCAGGATGCTGAAAAAAAATCCGTTTGGGTGTTGATTGAAACCAAACCCGAAGATGCCAAGGCCCCAAGTTTCTGGCAAAACCAAAAACCCAAAACCTTCACAGGGTCTTTGGATTTACAGCCCAAAGATATTGTTTTATCGGACATTGCAGAGCTGCAGGCCAAGGTGAAAGGGCGGGCGTTTCAGATTTCGCCCTATCCCACAACGTTTCTGTTGCCCAAAACAGAGGCCCCAGGGACGTCAGACCCGAAAACCAAAAAAAACAAATAAAAGGGATTATTAGGGGGCATTATGATCAGAGTGTGGGTGTTGTTGTTTTTGGGATTTTTGATGATCCCCCTCTCTCTGGCAAAGGCAGAAACCGGTATTGCCGCCCGTGTGGGGGATGCCATCATCACCACGCATGATGTGGAAACCCGTTTGAAAATTCTCTTTCTATCTTCGAAAATGCCAGAAGATGAACGTGTGAAAGATCAACTGCGCCAGCAGGTGCGGGAACTATTGATTGATGAAGAGGTCCAGCGCCAAGCCGCCAAACGAGAAGACATTACCATCCCTGATGCGGATATCAAAAAAACATTTGCGGCCATCGAAACGCGCAACAGCATTGCCCCAGGGCAATTGGTGCCTGAGATGGCAAAAAAAGGCATCGATGAAACAACCCTGAAAAAACAGGTTGTGGCAACCCTAGGATGGCAAAGGCTGATGCAGAAAAATTATCAGGATCAAATGGTGATTTCAGATGCCGATGTTGCCCTTGCCAAGGCCCGCATGGAGCGCAACCAAGGAAAAACCGAGTACTATTTATCGGAAATCCTGTTGTTTGTGAATAGCCCGCAGCAAGAAGACGAGATGCGCAAAAACGCCATGACGCTTTATGATCAATTGGTCAAAGGGGCCCGCTTTGAAAGCGTGGCCCGTCAGTTTTCCCAAAGTGCCACGGCGGCCAGTGGCGGTGTTATCGGCTGGGTTGTTGCGGATCAATTGCCCGTGGATGTTCAAAAAGTGATTGCCCTTCTGAACAAAGGGGCCATCACCCAGCCCATTCGCACCCAGATGGGGTATAAACTTTATAAGGTTAATGATCAGCGTCTGGTGGGCGTTGTTCTGCAAAATCAAACCGTGGTGGATATTTTTCAAACCATTATTCCCTTTGTTGATGATGCCAAAGCCATAGCCGCAGCCAACGAGATCAAAGACACTGTGAAGGATTGCCCCTCTGCCGAAGCCTTGGCCAAAGAGCGTGGCTATAGTGCCTCTGGATACAGCCGAGGCGTTTCCGTGGGCAGCATGCCTAAACCTGTGCAAGAGCAACTGATGCGGTTAAAAATTGGCCAGACGACACCCCCTATGCCCATGGAGGATACGCTGGTGTTCATGACCCTTTGTCAACAGAGCAATCCAGCATACACCAATACCCTGGTGGATGCCGATGCTGAAAATGTTAAACGAACTCTTTTTTCTGAGCGGGCCACGCAGCTTTCCCAGCAACTCTTGCGCCGCGAAAGAGAAAACGCCGTCATCGTGCGGGTTGGTCAATGACCAATGCCCCCTTGGTTGTCACCTGCGGGGATCCCACGGGTGTGGGGCTGGATCTTCTTTTGCGTCTTTGGGTTCAGCGTGACCAGCATCCTTTGCCCCCGTTTTATCTGTTGGCCCATCCCGATCATCTGGGCGCTATGGCGGCCCGTTTGGGGGTATCCGTTCCTATCCACCCGCTTCAGGACCCTGCTGAGGCCCCCTCGGTTTTTCTCAGGGCCCTGCCGGTTTTTCCGCTGCTCGGTCCGTCTGCCTTAACCATCGGCGTGCCTTCGCCTGCGTATGCCAAAACCACCCTTTTGGCCCTGAACATCGCGGTGCAGCACTTGCAGGCGGGTTTGGCCTCGTCTCTGGTGACCTTGCCCCTTCACAAAGCCAGTCTTTATGAATCTGGATTTCAGGGGATGGGGCATACGGATTATTTGGCAACGCTTTGCGGTCTCGCCCCCGATGATGTGGTGATGATGCTGGATGCGCCGGCACTGCGCGTGGTGCCGTTGACCATCCACATCCCCCTTGCGGCGGTGCCTAGGCAGATCACCAAAGAACGGTTAACCAAGGGTCTAACGATCCTTGCCCATGCCTTAACGTCCCGTTTCTCCCCTGTCAGGATTGCCGTTTGTGGTTTAAACCCCCATGCGGGGGAGGGGGGGCATCTGGGCCAAGAAGAACAAACCCTTATCGCGCCGACCCTGAAAACCCTACAGGATACGCTGCCCGCTGTGGTGATCGAGGGCCCCTTGCCTGCGGATACGGTGTTTATGGATCTTGGCCGCTATGATGTCATTGTGGGTATGTATCACGATCAGGTTTTGGGCCCCATCAAGGCGCTGGATTTTTGGCATACGGTGAACGTGACGCTGGGCCTTCCGTTCCTGCGCACATCGCCAGACCACGGCACAGCCCATGGATTGGCAGGGTTGGGCACGGCCGATACCCGCAGTCTTTTCCGCGCCTTGTGGTATCATCGGGCGTGCTGAGTGGTGGGTTTTTTTAAACCGTACAATACGCGGCAATCAATTTGCGCATGGCATCGGCGCGGTGACTGATGAGATGCTTTTTGCTGGCTTCCATTTCCCCAAAGGTTTGCAAATGGTGGTTGGGGGTAAAGATGGGGTCATAGCCAAAGCCTTTATCGCCCTTGGGCGGCCACGTGATGCGACCGGAAACCGATCCTTCAAACACAGATTCCTTGCCATCGGGAAAAACCACCGCCAAGGCGCAGACAAAAGAGGCCCGAAAATCCGTGGCCTTCTGGGATGACAGCGTGTCCCAAACGCGGGTCATGGCCTCAGAAAAATCTTTTTTTTCGCCGGCCCAGCGGGCTGAAAAAATCCCTGGGGCCCCCTGCAAGGCCCGAATACACAACCCCGAATCGTCCGACAGCACAGGATACGGACACTGCGCCGCACCGGCCCGCGCCTTTAACAGGGCATTTTCAACAAAGGTCGCGCCGGTTTCTTCAGGCTCGGGCAGGTTAAAGGCGCCAGCATCATACAGGGTGACAGGATAAGGGGAAAAATACTCCTGAAATTCCAAAAATTTCCCTGCATTATGGGTGGCAATCACCAGATGATTCAGGTTTTGGGGCGGCATAGTGTCAACGCTTGTTTTTGTTTTTCAAAAAGGATCGCCAGCCCCCCCTGCGCCAGACGATACAGGGCCTCAAAATGGGACCAATCCAGCGGGGCAGCCTCTGCCGTGCATTGCAGTTCAATCAATTTTCCTGAATCGGTCATGACAAAGTTGGCATCCGCATGGGCCGTGCTGTCTTCGGGATAATCCAAATCCAACAGGGCCTGATGGTTACAAATACCACAAGACACCGCAGCCAAACCCTCTGATAGTGGCAGTTTAGCCATTTTTCCGCTGTCAACCAACCCCTGCAGGGCAAAATGCAGGGCCACATAGCTACCCGTGATGGCCGCACAGCGGGTGCCCCCATCGGCCTGAATCACGTCGCAGTCCAAACGAATCTGACGCTCCCCCAGCAGGGATAAATCACAGACGCTGCGGAGCGCCCGCCCGATCAATCGCTGAATTTCCATGGTCCGCCCAGAGACTTTGCCCTTAGCAGCCTCCCGTTCTGTGCGGGTATGGGTCGAGCGGGGCAACATCCCATATTCTGCGGTAATCCATCCCTTACCCGTTCCTTTTAAAAAAGGGGGGACGCGCTCTTCCACCGTGGCGTTGCACAAAACATGGGTATTGCCCATTTTGATCAGACAGGACCCCTCAGCAAAGGGGCTGAAATGAGGGACAAAGATAACCTCGCGCAGCTGATCTGCGGGCCGATGATTCAGGCGCATAACAGTCTAATCCAAATAAAACGACAATGTGGACACAACCCGCACGCGCTTGTCCAGCTGGGTCACATCATTATCCCCCAAAGACGCCCCACTGATGCTAATCACCCCTTGCTGGGCATCTTTCAGGGCCCCAACACGGGCACCGGTGGCCGCCGCAAAATCTTTGGCCGCCTGCAATCCATTTTGGGATGCGGTTTTCAGCAAATCCCCCTTAATGGCATTCAGGTTATTGACGTAATAATTCGGTCCCATCACCCCCGTAATCCGCACGCCTTTTTCTATCAAAGCCGTTTGTTTTTGGGCCAGCTTTTCCAAAACAGTCACCTGTCCCGTCATCACGGAAATATCGGCGCGTATGATATAACGCGGAGAACGCGGGGCCGTATTGCCATATGTATCCACCTGTTGATCCGTCAACGTAAAGGATCCCAGACGAATGCTCTTTTCATCCAATCCCGCCTCTTTAAAAAACGCCGTTACGGTTTGAATATCCTGTTGCAAACGCTTAACACCCGCCCCCAAATCATCATCCGCCGAGGATAAATACAGCGTCCAGCTGGCCGTATCCGCAGGGACCAATTGCTCCGCCAGTCCCTTCACCACAATAAAGCGATCGGCACGGCGCATATCTGTCAGACCTTTGGCCATGATCAAAGAGGATATCACCAGCGCCAAGCTCACCA
The DNA here is from genome assembly GCA_044371315.1 of Alphaproteobacteria bacterium. Classification (GTDB taxonomy): domain Bacteria; phylum Pseudomonadota; class Alphaproteobacteria; order JAJTHO01; family CANGYM01; genus CANGYM01. The sequence goes on from JBILTX010000009.1 coordinate 19,965, forward strand.
AAACGGCAGTTAGGATACGGGGTAGCATAGGGAGGCTCCAAAAAAACCTTAAAGGTGCACCGATAGTTATGGAAACCGAGCTTAGAGTCAAGGGAACTTATACAGCTATACCAGAGGAATGGTGTCTCTGTTATGGGCTTTTTTACCGCCTTACGTTATCATACTTAGACTTGGGGTATTTTTAAAAGAGTGTCATGGATCGAGACCACCTGATTTTAATTGCAGAAGATGATGAGATGTCACGATCTCTGATGGAAAAGTCCCTTGAAAAACTTGGGTTTAAATCCATCGGGGTGAGCAACGGAGAAGACGCCCTTCAGGCTTTTCGAAAAATTCACCCTTCGATTGTTTTGCTGGATGTGATGATGCCGGTGATGAATGGCATGGAATGTTGTCAACACATCCGTGCAGAAGGGGACTTGGGTGCCGAGGTTCCTATCATTATGGTGACAGGGCTAGAGGACATGGAGATGGTCAACGGCTGCTATGACGCAGGGGCCACGGATTTTATGACCAAGCCCATTAACTGGATCGTGCTGCAGCACCGCATTCGGTATATCTTTCGCGCGTATCAAAATTTAAAAAAACTCAGGGACGGCGAATCACGCCTGATGACGGCCCAGCGCATCGCGCAGTTGGGATATTGGTATTATGATCGCTCTCTTAAAACCATTCATTTTTCCGACGAAGCCAAACGTATCCTAGAGCTGGATACGCACCAGCGGCGCCCTTATACTTTGGAAGAGTACATGCGTTTGATCCCAAAATCAGACAAGCTCCTTGTGGAGAGCTTTTTTAATGAAAGTCTCATACACAACAAAAAGTCCGCTATAGATCACGCCTTATTAACGCAAAATCATCACCTGCGTTATGTTCACTTGCAGACCGGTATGGATTCCAGGATGGATACGGATGCTCTGTTCGTCAATGGCGTTGTGCAGGATATCACCGAGCGCAAACAATATGAAGAAACCCTGAATGTCACCCAATTTGTTTTGGACTGTGCCCCAGAAGGGGTGATGTGGACCAATGCGTTTGGAAAAATTCTTTATGTCAACGATGCCGCGTGTCAGTTGCTTGAGCGCACCAAAGACGAACTTTTGCGCAGCACCATCCACGGCCTGAGAGATTTTCACAGTCTGGATCAATGGCGCGATCATTGGAATCTTTTGAAAACGGAGGGGGCCTGCACAACCGAGGAAATCCTGCTGAATCAGGCGGGACATAAAAAAATCATTGAATTTACAGAAAACTACTTGCTTTACAAAAACAAAGAATTCAACTGCGCCTTTATGCGGGATGTGACAAAATACAGACAGGAAGAACAGGAATTGATTCTGGCCAAAGAACAAGCCGAATCCGCCAGCCGATCCAAATCCGAATTTTTGGCAAACATGAGCCACGAGCTGCGCACCCCCCTCAATGCCATCATCGGGTTTTCCAGCATTATGCACAGCCAGACTTTTGGCCCCCTAGGGCACGATAAGTATTTGGAATATACAGGGGATATCAAAGAAAGCGGCGATCATTTGCTCAGCATCATCAATGATATTTTGGACCTTTCGAAAATTGAGGCGGGTCAATTTGAACTGTATGAATCCAAAATGAATCTGGGCAAAACATTGGCCTCCGCTCTCAGAATCGTTCGGGGCAGGTCAGAGGCTGAAAAAATCTCCCTGATTGAAGAGATTTCAAACACCCTGCCCACGGTTTACGGCGACGAACGCGCCCTGAAACAAGTGGTGATGAATATCCTTTCCAATGCTGTAAAATTTACTCCTGAAAAGGGGACCGTGACCCTGTCATGCCATTATGATCCTGAAAGTGACTTTCCTGTGATGATAACGTGCACCGATACAGGTGTTGGCATGCGAGAGGAGGATATCGACAAAGCCCTAAAACCCTTTACCCAAATCGATAATTCCTACGCCCGCCGCCACGAGGGGACGGGTCTGGGGCTGCCCTTGGTGCAAAAACTCATGGACATGCATCAGGGTAAACTGCATATCAAAAGTGCCCAAGGCCAAGGCACCACAGTCTCTCTGTTTCTGCCCAAAGCCAGAGTTTTGGCACCAACGGTTTCTTAAAAGACGGGGATAGAGACATCACGAGGATGCGTAAATCCATCCCCCGCCCAAAACGCGGGATCCTTGGTAAAAAACACAGGCCTGACCTGGGGCAATGCCGTATTGGGCCTCATCAAAGGTGACGGTGGCCTTGCCGTCATCCCCAAGGGTGACGGTGGCGGGGGCTGTCTCTTGACCATAGCGGCATTTGGCCTCGATGCGCTGGGATACAGTGTCGCTGTTGCCCAGCCAGTTGACCCCATTTAAAAAAATGATTTGGCGGGCCAGCGCCTCTTTGGGGCCCACCACCACAGTTCGGGTGTCGGGATCCAGACGGATGACATACAAAATCTCTCCCCCACCGATATTCAGCCCCCGCCGCTGTCCCACGGTGAAGTTAATGATCCCGCCGTGCTGGCCCAAAACGCGACCATCCACGTGCACGATGGATCCGGCTTGAATGGATTCCGGACGCAGTTTTTTCACCAAATCCCCATAACGACCTTCGGGAACAAAGCATATATCCTGACTATCGGGTTTTTCTGCCACCGGCAATCCGTAACGCTTGGCCAGAGCCCGCGTATCGGCCTTGGCCATGCCCCCAAGGGGAAAGCGTAAAAAAGACAGCTGCGCCGGCGTTGTGGCAAACAGAAAATAGCTTTGGTCCTTGGCAGGGTCGGCCCCCTGGTGCAGCGTCACGGTGTCGTTTGTGTCGATGCGCTGGACATAATGCCCCGTGGCCAGAAAATCACCGCTTAAATCCCGCGCCACCTGTAACAAATCCCGAAATTTTACAGTTTGGTTGCAACGAATGCAGGGGATGGGGGTTTCGCCCCGCACATAGCTGTCGGCAAAATCATCAATAACCTGCTGGCGAAAACGGCTTTCGTAATCCAATGTGTAATGGGGAAAACCGATTTTATCGGCTACGGCTTTGGCGTCTTGGATATCCTGACCGGCGCAGCAGGCCTTGGTTTTTTGCACAGCCTGCCCGTGATCATACAGTTGCAGGGTGATGCCCACCACGTCATACCCCTGTTCATGCAGCAAGGCGGCGACAACAGAGCTGTCCACCCCCCCTGACATGGCCACAATGGCCCGTTTTGAAGGTTGCGCTACCATCCCGCTTTACCCATCACATCTCGGGCTGGGGCGGTGTAGGGCCCAAGGTCTTTTTGGGCCACAGGATCCGCATGAAATCCAAAGGGATCCACGGATTTTTGATCGGCGGTTTTCCGTACATTTACCGCGCGATAGTCTTTGTTGTCATTGGCCAGACGGTCCTGAACCATGCGACTGACCAGAAATTCCATGAATTTAATGGCTTCTTCCCGATGCGCTGCGTTGCGGATGACGCCGGCCCCCGTGATGGTGATGTGGGTGCCCCGATCGGCAGCGTTGGGATAAATCACCCCGATTTTGGTTTGTTGATCCATGGGCAGACGACGCACGGTATCATCGCCCACCACAGCCAAAGCGCACCTTCCCGCCAAAACATCCGCAATCTGATCCCCATCCTCCCCCGATGGCGGGCGGGCGGTGTTATTAAGAATCCCTTTGATCCACGCGGCGGTTTTTGTTTCCCCATGGGCTTTGATCAGGGACGCCACCAAGGATTGATTCAGGGGGGCCATAGATAAACACAGCCCGTTCTTATAAACGGGGGAGGCAAGGGCCTCGTAACTGCTCACCCCGCTGGGGGGGATTTTGTTTTTTGTTTTGTCATAAATCATAACGCTGGCCTGCTGCGCAAAGGCGATCCATGGTCCCCCCTGCAAGGCATCCGGCACAGAAGAGTCAAGAATCAAAGACGGCGCGGCCTGCAAAAATCCCCCGTCTCCGGCCTGCCACAGCAGAGGCAAGCCCCGCAGGATCACCGCATCAGCCTTGGGGATATCCGCATCTTCGGCCAGTTTTTTTAAAATATCGGCACCATCTTGGACGCTGTAGCGAACACGAATGCCGGTTTTTTCGCCAAAGGCCTTAAAAAGCTCCTGCCACAGGGGGGCATCCTCGGTGGTGTAAACATTCACAAAAGACGCATCCGCCGTTTGCGCGGCAGGGGCTTGGGTCGCGGGGGGATTTTGCGTTGCGGTCTTTTGTTCGGGGGCCTTTTGTGCTGGGGCCTTTGGCTCAGATGCCGCATAACAGGGGGAATGGGCCAGAAAAAAGGCCATCACAATCGCCCAAAACCAGGGAAAAGCTTTGGTGGTGTTACGCTTAGGGATGGGGGGCAACATAACGGAAGGGTGTAACGGTAAAGATCACCCAAACCTATCACGAGGGGGCTGTATTGCAAGGTGTTTTGATGGGGGATTGTTTTTTTCTTTGCACAAACATTTGGTTGGGTTTATTGAATGACCCTGTCATCACCGACGCAGTGATGACGTTGGTCGTTGCCACCACCAAAAAGTTTTTGGCAAGTATTATGGGGTTGTGTCAGCCTTCCCGTTCCTAGCCCCCCAACAGGGATAAGTGCGTTACGGGGGGCGCGGTTATGATGTTTGGGCGGATGGCCGCTCACCCAAACCGCCCCGTAATATACCCCTGCGTGCGTTCGTTTTTGGGATTGGTGAACAGGACATCGGTGGGGCCGACCTCGATCATTTTCCCTAGGTGGAAAAAGGCCGTCGTTTGGGACACGCGGGCCGCCTGTTGCATGGAATGGGTGACAATAATAATGGTGTAGTTGGCCTTCAGATCATCAATCAGCTCTTCGATCTTGGCTGTGGCGATGGGGTCCAGGGCGGAGCAGGGCTCGTCCATCAAAATCACCTCTGGACTGATGGCAATGCTGCGGGCAATGCACAAACGTTGTTGCTGCCCGCCTGATAAACTGGTGCCTTCGGTATGCAGACGGTCCTTGACCTCTTGCCACAGGCCGGCTTTTTTCAGGCTTTCCACCACAATCTCTTCTAACTCAGCCTTGGTTTTGGCCATGCCATGAATGCGGGGACCATAGGCGACATTGTCAAAAATGGACTTGGGGAACGGATTGGGTTTTTGAAACACCATCCCCACACGCGCCCGCAGCATCACAGTGTCCACACTGGGGGCATAGATGTTTTGACCATCCAGCAGGATAGACCCCCGCACAACGCAGCCCTCCACCACATCATTCATGCGGTTTAAACACCGCAAAAAGGTTGATTTTCCGCATCCCGATGGGCCGATCAAGGCGGTGACATGCCGCGCGGGAATGGTCAGTGAAATGTCATACAGCGCCTGCGTTTGGCCATAAAAAACCGAAACCGCGTGGGCTTCCATCTTTTTTTCCATTTGGGGGGGGTGAAGCATACTAAGACCACGTTTTTTGATGGCGATGGCGCAAAATAATGGCCAGCGCATTCATAATCAATAAAAAAACCAACAACACCAAAATGGCGCCGGCGGTTTTTTCCGCAAAGGCCCGCTCGGGGCTTTCCGACCATAAAAAAATCTGCACCGGCAGGGTGGTGGCGGCCTCGGTAATCCCCCCTGGAACATCCACGATAAAGGCCACCATACCAATCAACAGCAACGGGGCCGTTTCCCCCAAAATGTGCGCCATGGACAAAATGGACCCCGTCATGATCCCAGGTATGGAATAGGGAACGACATGATGAAACACCATCTGCGTTTTGGATGCCCCCATGGCCAGCGCCGCCATGCGGATGCTGGTGGGCACGGATTTTAACGCCGCGGTGGTGGCAATGACCAGCGTGGGCAAAATAATCAACGCCAAAACCGCCCCCCCTACGAGGGGGGTTGATCGCGGCCAGCCCAAAAATTGAATAAACAGCGACAGCCCCAACAACCCAAACACAATGGACGGCACCGCCGCCAGATTGTTGATGTTGATTTCCACCCACGTGCGCCACGCACTGGGTTTGGCATACTCCGTCAAATAAATGGCCGTCATCACCCCGATGGGAAAGGCCATGACAAAGGCCGTGGCCAGCGTCAGCAGCGACCCCATCAACGCGCTGTAAATCCCCACCAATTCCGGTTCGCGGGAATCTCCGGCGGTGAAAAAGGTGAAATTAAAATGGCGGCGCACAACGCCCAGGGTTTTGAGATCATTCAGAATTTTGCGTTGTTCGGCCTTCAACGGGCTGTCCTGATAACTGTGTTTTAACACCATGTCGGCATCATCGGACAGGGTCAGGCGCAAAGGCCCCTGTGGCTGTTTCAACCATGCCACCAACTGCGATCCCGCATCGGCGCTGAACAGGCGGATCACATCCTGTTTTGAGGCCACGGGGGTTTGCAGAAACGATGTGATAATGGACACCACCGCCGCCCGATCGCTGGAGGGCAGGTTGGGCGGAATATCCTGCGCCTGAATTTCCACGCTATAGGAAATGAACGCCCCCCAGCCTTGGCTAACGATGGACGTTAGCAGGGTCAGCAACGCCAAAATCGCAAACCCAACACAGCCCACCGCCACACGGCGGAATATCCGATCCCGCCTGTGGCGACGATAAAAAGATTTGTTTTTATGATCAATCATAACGGGCACGATAGGCTTTGATGCGATTCATGGCAATAACGTTCATGATCAGGGTGATAAAAAACAACACAAACCCCAGCGCGTACGCCGAGAGGGTTTTGGGGCTGTCAAATTCCTGATCCCCGATGAGCAATTTGACAATCTGCACCGTGACGGTGGTCACAGGCTCCAGCGGATTGGCCGTTAAATTCGCGGCAATGCCGGCGGCCATCACCACAATCATGGTTTCCCCCACGGCGCGGGAAAAGGCCAGAATAAACGCACTGATGATCCCGGGCAACGCCGCTGGCACCACAACGCCGGTAATGACCTCTTGGGATGTGGCCCCCAGACCCAGCGCCCCCTCTTTCAGGCGTTTGGGCACTGCAGAGAGGACATCATCACACAGCGAAGACACCAAGGGAATGATCATCACCCCCATCACACTCCCCGCCACCAAGGCGCTTTCTGTCATAATCGTCAGGTTCCAATAGGCGCCAAAATCCCGCAGCGCGGGGGCAATCACCGCCACAGCAAAAAACCCATACACCACCGTGGGAATGCCAGAGAGGATCTCCAGCATGGGCTTTAACCAAAACCGCTGGCGACGTGTGGCGTATTGACTCAAGAAAATGGCGGAAAACAGGCCCAGCGGCAGCGCCAAACTCAGGGCAATCACCGTCATCATCAACGTTCCGGCAAACAAGGGAATGGCCCCAAAACTGCCCGAGCTTCCGGTTTGATCGGACCGCAGGGCCATTTGCGGGCTCCAGTGCGTGCCGAAAAGAAAATCCCATGGGGACACCAGACGGAAAAACGTTATGGCCTCAAACGTCAACGATAAAATGATGGCCGCCGTTGTGAAAATCGCCACCAACGACGACAGCCGCAGCAGGGTGATCACCATCCCCTCCCCAATGGCGCGGGCGTGACAGTGGGGTGTTAAATAACGCCAGCACAGCCCCCAGCCCACCAAAAGAATCCCCACCGACAGCCAAGGGCCCAAAAGCGTTGGCCAAGACAGCGACAGATAGGCCACACCAATGAAGGCCAGCAGCACAATCCCATTAAGTTTTGCCACCTGTCCCCACTTGGCCGTATGATCCAGAGAAAAAGAAGACGCCCCGCCCAACGTCTGGGAGATGGGTTTTTTCATCCCCCGTAAAGCCCACAGCCGCTGCAGGAACAGCAGCAGACCAAGGGCGAGAACGAGGGAGGGTGTGACCATAACGGACCGTCCCCAAAATGGGTAGTTAAGGTTTAGCCGATGGGATGCTTCCCTCAGGGGAAGAGGGGGCAGGGGGCGAAAACGTTAACGCCTGCAACACGTCAACCTTTTGCCGTTCAAGATTTTGTTGCACCGGCGGCAAGGGGATCAGCCCTTTTTCCACCATAACACCCAGCTCGCCCACGGCATCATCCGACACCAGAAAGGCGGAAAAGTCCTTTAAACCGGCCACCAAAGGCAGATGGGATTTTTTTACATAGACAAACAGAGAGCGTGACACAGGGTATCTGGCGTTGGAAATGGTGTCCAGCGTGGGTTGCTGGCCATCAACAGATACAGGTTTGATGCGATCGGCATTTTGCTCTAAGAAACTAAAGCCAAACAGGCCGAGGGCCTCAGGGTTGACCTCCAGACGTTGGATGATCAAGTTGTCATTTTCGCCGGCCTCAATATACCGTCCATCTTCGCGCATGGTTTCACAGGCTGCTTTGATGTCCGTTTCGCTCAGGGTTTTGGGCAGGGATGTTTTTTCGCATCCGCCCTCCATCACCATTTCCACAAAGGCATCCCGCGTTCCCGATGTTGTGGGGGGGCCATAAACCGTGATGGGGCGCACGGGCAAATCAGGGCGCACATCGGACCAGTTTTGATAGGGGTTGTCCACCAGCTTGCCATTCAAAACCACCTTGGCGGCCAAAGCCCGCTGAAGATCGTTTTTGGAAATACTGAAATCTTGCGCCGTCTTGGATTGACCCAAAACAATGCCATCAAAGCCAATTTTCAGCTCCATAACCTCTGTCACGCCGTTGCTGGCGCACAGGGTTTTTTCGCTGTCTTTGATGGGGCGGGACGCATTGACCATATCTGGAGAGGTCTTATCCACCCCCGCGCAAAACAATTTAAACCCCGCCCCCGTTCCCGTGGATTCCACAATGGGGGTTTTGAAGGTGTTATCGCGGCCAAATTGCTCTGCCGCCGCCGTGATAAAGGGATACAGGGTTGATGAACCCACCGCGTGAATGGCGTCCGTTGAAGATTTTTCAGGAGAGGTTTTGGCAGCAGGGGCAGCCGCCAAAGAGGCCGTTTCCAGCAAAGCCATCATAGCCAGCGTGTAAAAACCAAAGCGAGACATCATAACGGGGGCCTTTCGTTGGGCATTCAGGTCACACCCTTCGCTTATCGCGGAATCAGATGCAAAAAGCAAGGGGCTTAAAAGGAAAAAACCATAAAAATTTTCAAAAAAAAAACAAAAATCACAAAATGCTATCCTTTTGTTAACCTTTTGGGGGCATCATATAGGATAAGGTGAATAAAAAAGTTCTGAAAAGGGGCTGCTCTCGCCTTAACTTTTATGAAAAACAACGTACAGATAGGGTGTATTTATGTCACGGCTCAAACATTTATGGCTATCGTTTTGGCGCAAGGATCATGGCCTTGGGATGATCGAGGCGGCTGTTACCCTGCCCCTGTTTTTGATGATCACCTTTGGGGTGATTGAATTTGGGAACATGTATATAGCGCGTTATCAGTCGCGGGATGTTGCCAGTACTGTTGGCGATTATTTGCAGGCCAATCCATCAGCTTCATCTGCGGATTTGCAAACCTTTGTGATCAATTTGGGGTTTGGGTCGCTGAAAAACACCGGCCCTGGTGAGGACAACAGTGTGTTTGCGACAATCAAAATCCAATCTGGAAGAACTATGCTAACGGCGGCGCAGTTTGATGCCCTCTGTTCTGGGGGGGATGTTAAAAACTGGGCCAATCCTTGGCTGGGCGGCGACCCTGCGGATGATCAAAACGATTATTATATTCATGTCTGTTATCCGTATACCTATAACACCATCACGCCTTTGCCCGACCTGACGGTGCAGGCGATACCAGAAACAAAAACCATGAACAGCAAAGCGTTGGCGTATATCACCGTGGCACAAATTATATCCATATCGGAGTGCCCAGAAGGTCAGTATATGACGGGTATCAGAAACAATCTGCCTATTTGTAGAGCATCAAAGTTTGGCGGTACTTATACTAAGGGACTCGGCCGTAGATGTGTTGTTCCCAACACAGTTACGGGCGATTGCACCTGTCCATCGTGGGCACCGACACAACAGGTTGTTTCCGAATTTTACAACAGCCCGCCCCATGCCTACAGTAACTATTATTATTGCCCCGGCTATTCGGATAGTAACGGACCAAACACACCATGTGGGTATCTAGCAATTGTTTGTCTCCCCTAGTAGGGCGTGTCACCATCGAAGTGCGTAGGACGCATTTTTTCGACTGCCGAGATGAGAAGCCGTTAGAAAACATGAAGCGTTGGGGGGGATTCTTTTTAAACCCCCCGTTGATCCTCTTTAACAGAATTGCTTTTCCCCAAATTGTTCTGCCGCCGCTGTGATAAAGGGATACAGGGTTGATGACCCCACCGCATGAATGGCGTCCGTCGAAGATTTTTCAGGGGAGATTTTGGCAACAGGAGCAATGGAATACAAAAAGCAAGGGGATTAAAAGGAAAAACCATAAAAATCTTTTAAAAAAACCACAAAATGTTCGTGGCGTTAACACTTTGTTAACCTTTTGGGGGCATCATATAGGATAAGGTGAATAAAAAAGTTCTGAAAAGGGGCTGCTCTCGCCTTAACTTTTATGAAAAACAACGTACAGATAGGGTGTGAGCAGCCCCTTT
>JBILTX010000049.1:0-9210 GCA_044371315.1 Alphaproteobacteria bacterium
AAAAAATCATCCTCCCTCAGCCCGCGTTGCGGTCTTCGGTGCGGTATTTTTCCGCCCCGCCCCTTGACCCCAAAAGACAACCGTCCCACCCCGCCGCATCCCCTTTTAACCTTCCGTTTCTTCCGTTTGTTTAGACAACCCCCAAAAAAACAGCTATCCTGATTCCATGCTATGTGTTGTCGTTCATCCCGTTGTCAAAAGGGCCCGTTCTGCGGATGCCCGCCCGCCAGAGGTCAAGCTGGCCGAATGTGTCCGGCTGGCGCAGGCCATTGATTTAACCGTGACTGAGGCGTTTTTGGTTGGGGTTTCGGCCCTGCGCCCATCCCATTATATTGGGGGTGGGGCGCTGGAGACCATCCGCGAGCGCATGGAAACTGAAGGGGCTGGGCTTTTGATCATGGATTGCGCCCTTTCCCCCCTGCAACAACGGAATCTGGAGCGGGATTTAAAGGTCAAGGTTCTGGACCGCACGGGCTTAATTTTGGATATTTTCGGGGCTCGCGCCCAAACGCACGAGGGGAAATTGCAGGTGGAAATGGCCGCCCTGACGTTTCAACGCAGCCGTCTGGTGCGATCATGGACCCACCTGGAGCGGCAGCGGGGGGGCTTTGGATTTTTGGGCGGCCCTGGGGAAAGCCAACTGGAAATCGACCGCCGCCTGATTGAAACACGCCTGCGCCGATTGAAAAAAGATCTGGAAAAAGTCAAACAAAACCGCAACCTGCAACGATCCCACCGTCCCTATCCCTTGGTGGCCCTCATGGGGTATACCAATGTGGGCAAATCCACGTTGTTTAACCGTCTGGTGGGGGGTGATGTGTTGGTGAAGGACATGCCCTTTGCCACGCTGGATCCCACGCTGCGCCTGTTGACGTTGCCTTCGGGGCTTAAAGTCATTTTATCCGATACCGTGGGGTTTATTTCGGACCTGCCCACATCGTTGATTGCGGCCTTTCGGGCCACACTGGATGATGTCAAAAGCGCGGATATCATTGTGCACGTGCATGACGCCAGCAGCCCATGGCATCGGGACGAAGCCCGCGATGTCAACGCCATTTTAAACGATCTGGGGGTTCAAACCATCCCTCTGGTTAATGTCTTTAACAAAACAGACATGGTGGGAGATGATGAAAAACAGCTTTTGTTGTTAAACCCTTCCCCTCTGATGCTTTCGGCGCAAACGGGGGAGGGGGTGCCTCTGCTGCTAAAAACGCTGGATACCCTGTTGCTGGAAAAACGGCAAAAGGTCGATATCTTCTGCCCCCTGGAAAACGCCGCCCACCGCGCATGGCTGCATGAACACGGCGCCCAAACCACCGAAGTGGCCACAGACACGGGATGGCATATCAAAACCTTTGTTACGCCAGAAAACATCCCTCAGGCTTATGGGGCAGGCAAGCCCTTCCCATAAGCCCCTTTCCCCTTTAAGGTAGGGACATGATGTTTGCCTATCCCTTTTTGCTGACAGGGTTGTTAATCCTGCCCTTGGCCTATCGCTGGATGCGGGCTTTGCCTGGGGGGGAAACCGTGGTTCCCTTCGCCGCCATGATGTTTTTGGGGCCCTCTCGCGGGCCCATCAAAACCGTTCAGAAAACACCGTTATGGTTGATTATGCTGCGTTTGGCCTTGCTGGCCTTGCTGATTCTGTGGGCGGCCGGACCCCAAAGACTGCCCGAGGGGCAGGGGAGCCCATCCCCCACCTTGATGATTGTGGATACCTCTTGGAGTGCGGATATATCCGGCACGCTGTCTGACATCACCGCGTTTTTTGATCGTTATCCGGCGGCAGATGTTCATATCATGACCACGGATCAAACCCCATCCCGCCCCATGACGGCAGAGGGCTGGACAACCTACCAGCGCACCCTTGCCATCAACCCCTATCAAACCACAGATACGGCGAAGATTTTAAGCGAGCGAACAGACAAACGCGCCGTCCTCTATTACGCCCCCATGCGGTACGGAGCCCAACAACAGGGGATTGTGGATGCTTTGCGTCAATCCCAAAACGCCACCCTTGTGCTGCCCAGCCGGACATCGTGCGCGGCGCTGGCGGATGTTCAGCAAACGGCAACGGGGATTCAAGCCAGCCTTGAGAATCTGTGTCCTACGCCGCTGCAAGCGGATCTTTATGATGTTGAAACGGGCCAAAAACTGGCGGAAACCAAGGGCACGGGAGACACCCTGACCTTTCCCCCTGTGGCTGGGGATGGGGGGGCGCGGATTGTGACCCTCAGGGGGGAAGATCATCTGGCGGGGCGGTGGCTGCTGCCCGCGTCTCTCTCTGGCAAAGTGGCGGTGGTCCATGCCGCGGGGCGCCCTCAGGGCTTGCTTGAGGACGCCACCTATATCACCAAGGCCCTAGAGGCCTCAGGCCCTACCGTTGTGGTGGGGTCCGTTTCTGCCCTGCGGGATGATGATATTGCCACGTGGATTCTGCCTGATGCGGTTGTTGTGGATCAGGAAACACAGGCGTTTTTAACCACAAAGGTGGAATCCGGCACCACACTGATCCGGTTTTGGGGGCCCCGTCTGGATGCGCTGCCCCCCCAACAGCGGGACGCTCTGTTTCCGGACACCCCCCGTTTTCAGGCGCGGCAATTGGGCACTGTTTTGGCATGGCAAAGCGCATTGAAAAGCCAGCCTTTATCCCCCCCCTTAAGGGGAGGTGGGAAGGATATCACATTGCTGCGGCAAATCCTGCCAGAATCAGAAACGGCGGTGACGCTGGCGCGTCTTTCCGATGAAACGCCGTGGATTACGGCGCGGACACTGGGTAAGGGGCAAATTGTTTTGATTCACACGGGGCTGATGCCCGAATGGGGCAATCTGGCAACATCGGGCAGTTTTGTGCCTTTGTTATCCTCTTTGGCCACCTTTTCAGGGGGCATGATGGCGGAATCGTCCCCTACAACAGCAGAACTCCCGTTGCAACAGCGTCTGATGCCCGATGGCTCTTTGATCAAAGATACCGGTTCTGTGCTGCGCCCCCACGATGAAGGCACCCGTCCCACAAACCATCACCCCGCCGGTTTTTATGGCCACGAAGGGCAGATGATCCCCCATAACATCGCCCCCTTTTTGGCCAGCGAGCCCCCCGTGGAAACGGTCCTGCGCCCCCAAGATACCCTGCCGTTTACCGTGCGAAAGGTTCAGGAAACATCCCTGTCCCGCGACCTGCGTCCATTGATTTTGCAGGGGATTGTGGCCCTGTTTAGTCTGGAATTGCTGGCGGTTTTGGCCCTGCATCTTCGGCGTGCCAAAATGACGACGGCGGCCATGATGGTGTTGCTTTTGCTTGCCGCCATGCCCGCTGAGGCCAGACAACCCCAAATCGGATACGTTCAAACCGGTCAATCAACGCTCGATCAGGCCACGGTCCGCGCCCTAGAGGTTTTGATTCAGGAAATCCTGACCCGCACCAACATGCCGCTGGATTCACGGGTTGTGCCGTTGTCCTCTGAAACACCTGCTGCCGATTGGCTGCCCCTGCTGATGGTGTACGGGTTTCCCGAAAGCAACAGCTTTGCCCAAGAAACTTTTTCTGAAAACCTGCGCCACTATGCCCTTGGGGACGGATTGATTGTTCTGGATACGCGGGGCGGGACAAATCCCATGCGTTATCAAAGCCAAGTGGCTTCGCTTCAACCCTTAACACGGGTTTTGGGTTTATCCCCCTTTCAACCCCTTTCTGAAAAGCACGTTTTGCACCACAGCTATTATCTGTTACCCAAATTGGGGGGACTGTGGCCCGGCCTCAGCACCATGGGGGCCGCCCCTCAGGGTTCGCAAGAGGGGGTTTCCAGCATGATTGTCTTGGGCAGTGATCTGGCGGGCGGCCTGCTGTCGTCTGATCCCAGCGTGCGGGAAACCAGCGTACGCACCGGCATCAACCTGATGATGTACGCCGCCACCACAACCTATAAAGACGATCAAATCCATATCGATTCGATTATGAAACGATTAAAGCCCTGAGGCGCTCCCCTAAACCCCAACCACCCGGGTTTCCACGGTGTGATGGGGATACAGGGCGCACAGAGCGTCTTTGTAAAGGTCCATTTGAGCCTGAGCGCGGGTGACATTGCCACTTTTAAAATCCAAAATCAAAAGATGACGATCAAAAACCATCAGGGCATCCAGCCGCAGAGTTTTTCCCTGATAACGCAGGGTCACTTCGGTTTCGATGCGCTGGGCTTGGGCCCGCAGGGTGGAAAGATCCTCCCCCTGATATGCCGCCCATGCCCGCTGTGCTGCGGTGTTGGCCACATCGGGGGGGTAAACGGCACTCAGGAACTGGCGCAGGGTGTCTTCGGTGGGTATCCTACCGATCAAACAGTGTTGCATGGCCAGATGAATGGCCAGTCCCAATGTGATGGCTTCGCTTTCAACATGCGCGGTGGGATTGATGGCCTCTTTCACAGGGGGCACGGGTGCAGTTACCCATGATGGCAGGGATGACGACGCGGGAACGGCCTCCGCAACAGGGGCCAAGGCCTGTGGCAAAGCCCCAAGCGCATAAGGATACAGGGAATCCTCCAACGGAATGGCCTGTGGTTTTAAAACATCCGCCACAGCCTGATACCAATGGGCAGGGGGGGAGTTTTTTTTAGAATCAGCCTCATCCTTTTTCTGGTTTTTTTTCTGGCTTTCGGCCCCAAAAATATGCAGGGCATCCTCAGCGCGGGTCATGGCCACATACAGCAGACGGTGATATTCCTCATCATCTTTTGTTTTCATGGCCTCTTTAAGGGGGTTCAAGGCATGCAGCACCCGTTTGGGCAACACCCACAAAAACCCCTGAGGCAACCACACAATGGGACCAAAATGACTCTTGGGGCGATGGGCGGCATCGGCCAGAATAATCACGGGGGCTTCTAATCCCTTGGCGCTGTGGATGCTTTGAATGCGCACCCCAGGGCCCAACGTTTCCCGCTTAATATCCACCGCATGACGGTCAAACCAGGGCAAAAATCCCGCCAGCGTGGGGGTCACTTCGGTTTCAAAGCGCAGGGCGTAGGATAGGAACAGATGCAAAACCTCATCCACCTCCCCCCCAAAGGCCGAGCGAAAGTCCCCATACCCGCCCTGCACGCACAAATAATGCACCAGCGTCTGATGGGGGGTCCAAATGTCCGCATGATTCAGGAAATGCTGCAACCGTGCATAGGTTTGCTTTAGGTTTTGGGGGGCATCGTCTGGCTGGGCGTGATGATACAAGGACGACCAAAGGCTGCCCGAGCGCCCATAACACAAGGTAAAAAGATCCTCCTCGCCCAGCCCCCCTACGGGACTTTTTAAAAGACACGCCAGCGTAAAATCATCCTCGGGCTCCACCATAAACAGCAGCAGGGCCAAAAGGTCCTTCACCGCCAAGGTTTCCTTTAGAAAAATCCGATCCCCCCCCGCAACGGGGATGCCGCGGGCGGCCAAGGCCGAGAGCAACGCCGATTGTAACGCCCCCCGCCGCTGCAGCAAAATCCAAATATCCGATGGGGTGATGGGCCGATTCTGACGGGACGGCAGGCCCTTTCCACTGGCCAAAAGATCATCAATGGCACTGGCAATGGTGTCCGCCACGATGGATGCGTGGGTTTGTCCCTGATGCTGCTGTGTGGGCACCAGAAAGGTAACATCGGCGTTTTTGGTGGGCAGGGGAATCAGGGGATGCAAAACAACCTCGCCGGCGGCCTCAGCACGGGCAGGGTGATGGGTCAACGATCCGTTTTGAGAAGTCACAACCCCCTGACCCATAGATGTTTTTTGAAAAACCTCATCCACAACCCCCAAAACCTGGGGCGTTGTGCGAAACGATGTTTCCAGTTTCAGGGGCACCAAAGACCGCTGGGCCTGTGCATACCGTTCCTGCAAAACGTCATATTCGGCGCGGTACCCTTCGGGGTCCGCATTCTGAAACCGGTAAATGGACTGTTTGTAATCCCCCACCACCAACAGAGTTTTGGCCGTTTCTGTATCGCCGGAGAGCGTTTCCTCCAGCAAATGCTTCATCAGGGTCCATTGATGGGGGTTGGTGTCTTGGGCCTCGTCCAGCAAAATGTGCTTTATGGACTGCTCCAGTTTATAGGCAATCCAAGCATTGTGATGCTGCAACAGGCGCAGGGCCCCCTCCAGCAAGTCATCAAAATCCAGCGCACCGTTGGTTTCTTTGGCCGTGATGTACGACGACCAAACCGCCGTGGCCACAGACCGCAGGGCCACCGTAGCCTCCAGACACTCCATGCCATAAAGATGCTGACGAAGGGTATAAAGCCGCAGGGCTTCGCTGGATAACAACGCCAGATCCTCTGGCGATAGGGGGGGGGCTTGTTTGGTCACAAACTTGGCGCGTACAGTTTCTTTATCGGTTAAAAATATATCATAATAAACCGAGTAATCCCGATGATTTTTTGTTTGTCTTAAGAAATCAGTTAAAGAGTCTCCCTTTTCTTTGTCTGTCTTGCTGGTGCTTAGACACAGGGCCTCTGCGATACGCTGCAAAACGGCATCGGGCAAAGATGTCTTCATCTGAAGCTCTAAGGTTTCTGCGTCAGGGAGATCCTCTGGCAATCCCAACGTCTGCTTCAAGGTGTCGCAAAACAGATCCAGCGGCATGGCAATAGCCTGATACAGCAAATAGGGCTTGTTGATCAGGGGTTTCAGGGCCTCAAGATATTGTCCCTCATTTAAATAACGCGCCAGCAGTTTTGCGGTGGCATCATCGCCCTGAATGCGATCTAAATCGTAAAAGGCTTCTGCCGCTTGGGTCAAAAGCATCTGGGCTTCTGATTCTTGTAAAACTTTAAAATCTGGATTGACATTGGCTTCCAAAGGGAACCTTCGCAGCAAACGTTCACAAAATGAATGAATGGTCTGAAACGACAAACGATGTTGATTGTCCATCAGGGACAGGGAAAAATGAACCGGATCCACCCCCCTTTGGCACAAAAAATCACGAAAATCCGCATAAACAGGATCGCCATGGGCGATTTTTTCCAAAATGGACAAAACGCGCTGCTTCATTTCATTGGCAGCGGCGCGGGTATAGGTCAGACACAGGATGCTTTGGGGGTCTGCCCCGTGACACAACAGGGACACCACGCGGTCACATAACAATTTGGTTTTGCCGCTGCCGGCGGACGCCGTAACCCAAAAAGACCCCTCAGGATCGCGGGCACGCCGCTGGGTCAAGTCAGCCAAGGCTATGGGGGATTTAAGGGGAAGGGAGGCGGGGCTGGCCTGAGATGACATGCCAACACCCCCCTATGGAAAGGTCTAATACCCTTCTTTTTCCAAACGCTTACGCAGTTGCTTGCGGTAACGGCGACCGGCCTCAGAGGCCTCGCGCACGCGCTTTTCAGAGGGCTTTTCATAAAAGCGCTTGGCTTTCATGATCCGAAAGATCCCTTCGCGCTGCATCTTTTTTTTCAGGGCACGCAGGGCCTGATCAACATTGTTATCTTTGACATGAATCAGCAAAGGGAAACTCCTATTATTACGGATACTCTTAAGCAGGGACCCTCTTTATCACAACCATCGGGGTTTTGCCAAGGGAAATTTTAATCAATGGGCCTAATTTGCTTTGACATCAAAACCCCAAAACCCTTATAATGCGGGGGAAAAAGGGGGCCTTGGGGTTTCCTTTTGGTTTTTTAAACAGGGAAAGCGACCGATTTTTTATGCCCCTTATCCTCCCCACCCCATCGCAAAGCATGCCCCAAACCATTCCTTTGGGACTCACCTTTGATGATGTTTTGCTGGTGCCCGCGCATTCGGATGTGTTGCCCAGCGATGTGGATTTGAAAACGCGCTTAACGCGGCGTTTGACGTTGAACATTCCCTTTCTTTCGGCAGCCATGGATACCGTGACCGAGGCCCCCATGGCCATCGCCATGGCCCAAGCGGGCGGCATTGGCGTCATTCACCGCAATATGACCGTTGAAGAGCAGGTCCAGCAGGTGAAAATCGTTAAAAAATTCGAAGCCGGCATGGTCCAAGACCCCGTCACCATCACCCCCCAAGCCACCGTAGGGGAGGCCCTTTCCCTGATGCAAACCCACCATATTTCTGGCATTCCCGTGGTTGAGGCACAAACGCAAAAACTGGTGGGGATTATCACCCATCGGGACGTTCGTTTTGTTTCCGATACGAATGTGTCCGTCTCTTCTGTGATGACCAAAGATAACCTTGTCACCGTCATGGACGGGGCGCCCCTTTCGCAGGCGCAGGCCCTGTTGCATCAACACCGCATTGAAAAGGTTCTGGTGGTGGATGCGGCCTATCGCTGTGTGGGGTTAATTACAGTCAAGGATTTGGAAAAAGCCAAAACCCACCCCCACGCCTGCAAAGACGACAAAGGCCGCTTGCGCGTGGCGGCCGCCACAGGCACAGGGGATTTGGGGATCGAGCGTGGCCTCGCCCTGATTGCGGCGGGTGTGGACGCTCTGGTGGTGGATACGGCCCATGGGCATTCCCAAAAGGTTCTGGATACCCTGAAAATCCTCGTCCCCCAAAAGGGAAACACGGACATCATCGCGGGCAATGTGGCCACGGGGGCAGCAACGCGGGCCCTGATCGATACCGGCGTGGATGCCGTCAAAGTGGGTATTGGCCCTGGGTCCATCTGCACCACGCGAATTGTGGCCGGTGTGGGCGTCCCCCAAATGACGGCCATTATGGATTGTCGGGCCGTGGCCACGGCTGAGGGCGTTCCCATCATCGCCGATGGGGGCATGCGGTATTCTGGGGATGTGGCCAAGGCTCTGGCCGCCGGCGCGGATGCCGTCATGATGGGCTCTGTGTTTGCCGGCACAGAAGAAAGCCCAGGGGAGGTATTTTTGTATCAAGGGCGGACCTATAAATCCTACCGCGGCATGGGATCCGATGGGGCCATGGCCAAAGGATCCGCAGACCGCTATTTCCAAACCCAAAAAAACAAATTCGTGCCCGAAGGCATCGAAGGCCAAGTGCCCTATAAAGGGTCCTTGCACAATGTTCTTTATCAAATGACGGGGGGCTTGCGGGCCTCTATGGGCTACACGGGATGCGCCACCGTTGCCGCGTTACAAACCAAGGCCACCTTTGTGCAAATCACCGCCGCCGGATACCGCGAATCCCACGTCCATGATGTCACCATCACCAAGGAATCGCCGAATTATAGTTAGGTGGAAAAGGCGGGGCGGGGCAGCAGGATTGGCCCCAAAGGTCAAGGGCGAG
>JBILTX010000050.1:0-9201 GCA_044371315.1 Alphaproteobacteria bacterium
AGGGTCCTGCGCCGTCTTGCCCCCCAAAGAACACGCCGTTAAGCCAACAATCAGGGCCAAAGACCCCAAAACACCCCAAAAACGACGATAAGCAGCCATGAGTCTCTCTTTTGTTTTGCGTGGAAAGCGTTTGTTTTTTTTAAAGGTTTTCTTGAAAACGCTTCATGGCATCCGTCACCAAAGACTGCGCCACATCGGGCCCATCCCATGACAGGATTTTGACCCATTTTCCTTTTTCCAGATCTTTGTAATGCTCAAAGAAATGCTGAACCTGCTGGCAAAACAGCGGGGGCAAATCGGCGTGGGTTTTGATGCCGTCATACAGCGGGGTCAGCTTGCTGGTGGGCACAGCGATTAGTTTTTCATCGCGGCCCTTTTCATCCTCCATCTGCAGCACACCCACCAAACGGGAAGACACCACAGAACCCGCCAACAAAGGCGCCTGCGTCAACACCAGAACATCCAGCGGATCGCCATCCCCGCCCAAGGTATGCGGGATAAACCCATAATTGGCCGGATAATACATGGCTGTTCCCAAAAACCGGTCCACCAGCAGGGCGCCAGAATCCTTATCAATCTCATACTTAACCGCGCCAGACCCCTGGGCAATTTCAATGACAACATTCACAATTTCCGGCGGATGTTTTCCAACAGACAGGGCATTCAGATTCATAAACGTTTCCTTAAAAAAAAATCAGGTGACAAAGACCCAAAATAGGTAACAGGGAACAGGGAACAGGTAAATGCCTTTTTCGGGGTTTATAAAATGTGTATTGATTTTTTCTGATATTGGGTTATCATTCTTGCAATGTCATGAAATGTTTTAGATGTGTTTTTTTATGGACCACTCCCTCTGGTCGGTGCTTTTGAAACTTGTCAATAACAAAACGGCTACATCTCCCCAAGAATGGGATGAAAAAGGGTGGGATGGAAAAGGGGAAGCTATTTTTGCCATAGAGCCGATGGTAGAAACATCAAATGCACAAGAATTATTTCAAGCCCTTGATCCAAAAACACAATCAGAAGTTCTGGATATTTTAACAACCGTTTGTTTGGAACACGACCGTTTGAAGCATCGGAGATGGGCTTTATCTTCACAACTGGATGTTCGATCTGATTCTGAAAAACAGTATACTGGAGGATTTATAGAACAAAAAATCCGTTTGCTAAATCCTCTTTTTAACCTTTCCAAGGCAATACAGCCCACATCCATTCCTGAACGTTTTTTACAAACAACAAGATGGGTAATGGCTTATTTCTCTGATAAAGATAGAGAAAGCCTCGATTTGGCTCTTTCTGAGTGTGTTCGTTCTATGACTAGAAGATAACCCCCAAAAACAGAATTGCCTTTTCCCCAAAAAACCGGCTAGAGTGGCCGCCTGTTTTTTTTATAGGGGCGGCCGTTTGTGATCAAGGATCAGCACCATGATGTGGCAGGGGATGGGCATGATGATCACACAAGCCACCCCCCCTTCCACGCCACCATCATCACCGTTTTTCCGGAAATGTTTCCGGGGCCCTTGGGGCTTTCCACCACGGGGCGGGCTTTGGGGCGCGTGTGGTCGCTGGACACGGTGGATCTAAAAAGCTTTGTCACGGGTCCCTTTGGCCGCGTCGATGACAGTCCTTTTGGCGGAGGGGCGGGGATGATTCTACGCCCTGATGTTGTGGGACAGGCACTGGATACCGGCGGGGGGTTTCAGGGGCGCCCGTGTTATTATCTCTCCCCCCGCGGCAAACGGTTTACACAGGCCGATGCGGCCTCGCTGGCCAAGGGCAACGGCGTCGTGTTGCTGTGCGGCCGGTACGAGGGGCTGGATCAGCGGGTTTTGGATCATTACGGGATTCAGGAAATCAGCATGGGCGATTATGTCCTCAGCGGGGGAGAGATTGCCGCCATGGCCATGCTGGATGCCTGCGTGCGTTTGCTGCCTGGGGTTATGGGCAATGATGACAGCGGGACCGAGGAAAGTTTCAGCACTCCCCTGCTGGAATACCCCCACTATACCAGACCCGCAGAATGGAAGGGAATGGACGTACCAAAAGTCTTGCGTTCTGGCCATCATGCTGCTATTAAAGCGTGGCGCAAAGAGCAAGCCGAGAGGATCACCCGTGACCGAAGGCCGGATTTGTGGGAAATTTATACCTCTGGCACCCGCCCAGATTGTTTTGTGAAGGATGACTGAACCGATGAATTTAATAGAAACTTTGAATGCAGAGCATTTGGCCTCTTTGTCCGCGGGCAAAGCCATGCCGTCTTTTGCCCCTGGGGACACTGTGTCCGTGGCCGTCAAGATCAAAGAAGGTGACCGCGAGCGTGTTCAGGCGTTCGAGGGTGTTTGCATCGCCCGCAACAACCGCGGCCTGCACTCCACCTTTACTGTGCGCAAAATCTCCTACGGCGAGGGTGTTGAGCGTGTGTTTCCCCTGTATTCCCCGTTGATTGACAGCGTTTCTCTGGTCCGTCGTGGTCATGTCCGCCGCGCCAAACTGTATTACCTGCGTGATTTAACCGGAAAGGCCGCCCGTATCCGCGAGCGCACAACAGGGGCCGGTTTTCGGGGTGCAAACGCCCCTGGCGCTGCCAAGGCTGCCGCCAAATCTGCAGCATCCTCGTCTTAACATCTTTGGAGAGTGTCCATGAAAAGAACCTACCAACCCAGCAATTTGGTCCGCAAGCGCCGCCATGGTTTTCGCAGCCGTATGGCCACAGCCAACGGACGTGCCGTCCTCAGCCGTCGCCGTCAAAAGGGCCGTTCCCGTTTGTGTGCCTAGTTTTTGGTTAAAGACGCTCCTTGCCCTTGATTTCTGAAAGAAAGGCCCTCCTTCGTTATGTCACAGAATTTTTTTCGTTTTTTTGTTGTGGGCCTGTTGTTGATCATCGCTGTGTCTGTGTATCGCTACACGGACCGCTCTGTTTTAACGGGTCAGGGGGGCATTTCCAAAGATGAGGTTGCCAAAATCGTCGAAGAGACCCTTTTGACAAAACCTGACCTTGTGATCAAGGCCGCTGAAAATTATCAAAAAACGCTGGAACAACAACAAAACAACGATCGTGAGGCTACTCTGGCCGCGGTCAAGCCAGACTTGGCCAAGGCCGCCACCACCTTTCCAATTGTGGGCAATGTCGATGCCCCCCTGACGGTGTATGAATTTTTGGATTATAACTGTGGCTATTGCAAAATCATGACCCCTGTGGTGAATGCCATTGCAGACACCAACAAAGATGTTCGGTTTGTGATTTTGGATTTCCCCATTTTGGCCCCCTCGTCCGAGGATGCGGCACGTGCGGCCCTCGCCGCCAACAAACAGGGCAAATTCCGACCCCTGCACGATGCCATGATGGCCCACAAAGGGGCGTTGTCCAAAGAGGTGATTTTGGATCTGGCCAAAACATCGGGTCTGGATGTTGAAAAACTCAAAACAGATATGGCGGGATCAGAGGTTTCTGAACAACTGGCCAAATCGAGGGACTTCGCCAAGCAGCTGAAACTCAATGGCACCCCCAGCTTTTTGATCGGGGATGAGTTTATCCCAGGGGCCCTGTCCAAAGAGGCCTTGATGGAAAAAATTGAGGCTCTGCGTACCCCATCCGCCCCCAAAAAGCCCTAATCCCCCGTTGTACCCATTGTTGATGCAGGATTGTTTTTCGCCCTTGATCGGTTACAATGATTCGATGATCTCTCTTTTATGAATCCTGACAGTATGATGTCTCCCTTGACCCCGTCTTTTGGGGATACCGTATCAAAGTCCGCGTCTTCTTTGGGTGCTCGCTCGTCTTTGGATTTAGAAGCGGGCATAAGGCAAATGCGCCACGATAAAAACGCCGTGATTCTGGCCCACTATTACCAAGAGCCAGAGATTCAGGATCTGGCGGATTTTGTGGGGGATTCTCTGGATTTATCCCGAAAGGCTGCCGCCACTGATGCGGATATCATCGTGTTTTGTGGTGTGCGGTTTATGGCGGAGGTGGCAAAAATCCTCAGTCCCCAAAAAAAGGTTCTGCTGCCGGATATGAAGGCGGGGTGCTCTTTGGAAACATCCTGCCCACCGGCGGCGTTTAAGGCCTTTCGAGAGGCCCACCCCGACCATCTGGCCCTGACCTATATCAACTGTTCGGCGGAGGTCAAGGCTCTTTCTGACATCATCGTCACATCCTCAAACGCCGAGGCCATCATTCGTCAAATCCCCGAAACCCAAAACATCATCTTTGCCCCCGATAAACATTTGGGCCAGTTTCTGATTGAAAAAACAGGGCGCGACATGCTGCTGTGGCAGGGTGCCTGCATGGTGCATGAACGCTTTTCCGAAGAGGGTCTGGTGCGCCTGAAAACCCGCCACCCTGCGGCCGCCGTCATCGCCCACCCCGAATGCCCCACCGCCATTTTGCGTCATGCGGATCATGTTGGATCGACATCCTCCCTCATTGCCTTTACCCGCAATACCCCGTATTCCACCTATATTGTGGCCACCGAACTGGGGATTTTGCACCAGATGCGTTTGGCTTCGCCGGATAAAACCTTTTTGGACGTGCCCGGGCTGGACAGCACCTGCGCCTGTAATGCCTGTCCCTATATGCGCCTGAATACCGTGGAAAAACTGTATCAATGCATGAAAACAGAGCAGCCCGAAATCATCCTGCCAGAGGATTTACGTCTGGCCGCCCTGCGCCCCTTACAAAAAATGCTGGCCATGTCGCCGCCACCGGCCAACAAAGGGTAGGTAACAACCATAACCCCCAAAAACAGAATTGCCTTTTCCCCCAAGCAGGATAAGATGGCCTTTTCCTGTGACGCGAGGTCAAAGGCCCTATGATCCAACGCCTAAAAACCATCTTCATCGGCGATACAGCAGGGGGCGTGATGCTGCTGCTCTCGGCGGTGGCCTCTATGATCATCATGAACAGTGGGGCGGCACCGTTCTTTCAGGGCCTGATGCATATCCCCCTGAGCATTGGCATCGGCGCGGCCCCCCTGACCCTGTCTTTGCACCATTGGATTAATGATGGACTCATGGCGATTTTCTTTTTTTTGATTGGGATGGAAATCAAACGGGAAATCAAAGCCGGCCATTTGGCCCGTCTGGATCAGTTGATGTTGCCGGCGGTGGCAGCGGCGGGGGGGATGGCGGTGCCGGCCCTGATTTATACCCTGTTTAATGGCATGGACCCCGCGACGCAGCATGGATGGGCCATTCCTGCGGCCACAGATATTGCCTTTGCGCTGGGGATTATTTCCCTGCTGGGATCCCGCGTGCCCACGTCCGTGAAGGTTTTTTTAACCACCGTTGCCGTTGTGGACGATTTGGGGGCCATTGTGGTGATTGCCCTGTTTTACACGCCGGGGATTGAAACGGTTTTTTTGACATTGGCCGCGGCCACAACGGCGATTTTGGTTTTGATGAATTTGCTCTCGTGTCGCCTTATGGGCCTTTATATCGTTGTTGGGTTGTTTTTGTGGTATTTTATGCTGAAATCCGGCGTTCATGCCACCTTGGCCGGCGTGATTTTGGGGTTGACGATCCCCTATCGTTTGCCCCAGCGTCCCGAGGATAGCCCCCTGCATCGCGCGGAAAAAAGCCTCTCTCCCTACATCGCTTATTTCATTTTGCCCATTTTTGGGTTGGCCAGTGCGGGGGTGCCGCTGGCGGGCTTTACACCGGATTTGTTGATGTTGCCCCTAACGCTGGGGGTCAGTCTGGGGTTGATTTTGGGAAAACCCTTGGGCGTTTTCGGCACCGTCTGGGTTCTGGCCAAAGCGGGTTTGGTGAATCGCCCCCATGGGTCATCGTGGGATCATCTGTTTGGGGCGTCTCTGTTGGCCGGCATTGGGTTTACCATGAGTTTGTTTATCAGCAACCTCGCCTTTGACGATCCCTATATTCAGGCCCTCAGCCGCGTGGGGATTTTGACGGGATCTGTGGTGTCGGGCATTACTGGGTTTTTGTATTTGCGTTTTGTCGCCCATCCCACAACACCGCTGCAGGACAAAGGATAAACCATCATGTCAGCACGGTTGTGGGTGCGTCTTTTTGTGATCATGTTTATTGTGTTGGTGGTGGCCGTTGTTGTGCTGCTGTATCGGGATCATCAGCGGTATGCTTTGGAAACGGCTTTGGTGCCCATCGTTAAGCCCGATACCCCAGAAACCAAAGTCCACCCCAAAGACCCCGAAGGTATGGAGATCCCCAACACCGAGCTGAGCATTTACGAACACCTGGATAATAAAAAAACCAAATTGCCCAAATCAGGGGCCGGCGGCGCAATGCCGGCGGCACCGGCGGAGGGGGTTAAGGAGGATGCCTTTGAGGGAACCCTACCCCCAGAGGGAGAGATTCCCCCCGAAACCCCCGCGCCAGGGGAATCGTCCCCCGATATTCCCTTTATGCCCGCATCCTCGTTAAAGGGGATCATGATGGATCTTGGCGTTTTTCCCACCCCCGAAGAAGCCAGCCAAACATGGGCACGGGCCAAAACCGCTTTGCCCCCATCGTTTGCGGCCGCGCAGCCCATGTTGGTGCGGGATCAGGGTACCTTTCACCTGTATATCGTGGATGTTCCCAGTCTGGGGCAGGGGGGGGAAGTGTGTGCTATCCTCACCAAAATTGGCCTGTTTTGTCAGGTCACGATGCCCTAAAGAAACCATCAACACCCAAAAGGCCATTATGATCATTCCTGCCATTGTTGCCCTGTCGGGTTTAGCGTTGACTCAGGCCGAGCGGGACCTGTTTTTGAACCTTCCCCCCTTTGGCTTTATTCTGTTTCGCCGCAACTGCGAATCTGTGGATCAGGTGCGGGCCCTGACCCACGCGCTGGCGGATTTGTTCCCCCAGCGGGATGTCCCCATTCTGATTGACCAAGAAGGCGGGCGGGTCCAGCGTTTGCCGTGGTGTGATTTTCCGGCGGTGGGATCCCTAAAAACCGATGATGCCATCCGGCTGCACGTTCAAAGCATCGCGGATCAGCTGTTGCCCGTGGGCATTACCGTCAATGCCCTGCCGCTGCTGGATTTACGCCTGCCGGATCAGGATCCCATCATTGGGGATCGGGCCTTTGCAGGATCCCCCCAAGAGGTCGCCCGCCAAGGCCAAATCATGATCGACGCCCATCTGGCCAGCGGCCTGATCCCCATCATGAAACACATCCCAGGCCACGGACGCGCCACCTGTGATTCCCACATTGCCCTGCCCGTGGTTACGGAATCGCGGCAGGTGTTGCAGGAAACGGACTTTTTGCCCTTTCGGTTATGCCGCGCCCCGTGGGCCATGACCGCCCACGTGGTGTACAGCGCACTGGACGATCAACCCGCCACCCTGTCCCCCAAAGTCATTCAGGACGTGATCCGGGATGATATGGGCTTTGATGGCCTGTTGCTGAGTGATGATTTGGGGATGCACGCCCTCTCTGGAAGCCTGACCCAGCGCACCCACGGTGCCCTGAACGCCGGATGTGACATCGCCCTGCATTGTTCCGGCAAAATTCTGGAAACGCAGGAGGTCCTGCGGGCCGCCGCAGAGGATGCGGGGAAAAATGGCCAGATGTCCTTGAAAATAAAGGGAAAACACCATAGAGCCTGATTAATAAAGCATCGTTTTGATAAAACATCATAAAGGCTTTTGACGTTCAAACCCATTCACGTTTGTGTTGTCACCTTAGGATATCAAACAGGTGAGTACAAAAGATTTGCTTAATGTTTCTTGGTTATAACGCTAAGATACATCCAGCAGCAACACAGGGAATGGGCATGACAAAACTGCAAACAGGAATGTTTACGGCCACAATTTTTGTGTCGGCGTTTTTATTGTTTTTGGTGCAACCAATGTTTGCCAAAATGATGTTGCCTGTTCTGGGTGGGACGGCGGCGGTTTGGACAACATGTATGCTGTTTTTTCAGGCGACCTTGCTGGCGGGTTATGGCTATGCCCATGGATTGACCAAAATCGGGCGGGTGCCGGTTCAAATCGGGGTTCATGTATTGTTAGTGGTGCTGGCGTTTCTCACCCTTCCCCTGATGTCTCCGCATTTGGATGCTTCGCCGGAATATCCCGCGCTGTGGCTTTTGGGGTTTGCGGTTGTCACCATCGGCCTTCCTTTTTTGGTGCTGTCTGCCTCTGCCCCTTTGTTGCAAAGTTGGTTTTCTCAAACAGGCCATCCCAACGCCCATAATCCCTATTTTTTGTATGCTGCCAGCAACATTGGCAGTATGCTGGCTTTGTTGAGCTATCCCTTTGGTATAGAGGGTATTTTTGGACTAACGGAACAACGCCACCTTTGGGCGGTTGGTTTTGGGGGGCTTCTCATCGCCCTTGCTGTGACGGCCGCCCTGACGTTGAAACAAAGACAACCTGAATCACCCGCGCACACACATCCTTCGGAAACAGATCAGGGGAACCCTTGGTCAAAACGATTGTTTTGGATGATCTGCGCGGCTTTGCCCTCTAGCTTGATGTTAGGGCTCACCTCTTTTGTATCCACAGACATTGCCCCGATTTCTTTGTTTTGGGTTGTGCCGCTGGCGTTGTATTTGCTGACGTTCATTATTGTTTTTGGTGTTGGGCGAAATGTTTCCCCAAAATCCGTGGGAACCCTCGCCTTGATGGGATGTGTGCTGGGGTTTGGGGTGTTTGCGTCTTCTGAACTTTATGGATCCCCTATATCGTTTTATGTGTCTATTGCCCTGCATGTTCTGGTGTTCTTTTTCACGGCGTGGTTTTTTCATGGACAGTTGGCGTCGTCAAAACCCTCAGCCACCCATCTGACGGATTTTTATTTGTGGATGTCTGTTGGGGGGATGTTGGGCGGGGTTTTTAATGCCCTTGTTGCCCCTGTGTTATTCAACTCAACGTTGGAATATCCCCTGGTTTTCCTTGTGTGTGCCTTTTTGATTTACAAATATCTGAAACATCGGGGCTGGACGCCTGTTTTCTTTAACAAAGAAGCGGTTTCCGTGATGGTTTTTGTGATTTTTGTGGGGCTTGGGAAAGATGTTCTGTTTTCCAAGGTGGGGGATATCGTCCATCAAGACCGCAGTTTTTACGGTAACATAACCATTCGACAATCTGACGATGAAAAAACCAAACGGATGGTGCATGTTTTATCCCATGGATCCACAACCCACGGGGCGCAAGTGATCTCCCCCACAGCGGAACAAAGCGTCCCCCGCGGGTATTATTACCGCGAGGGATTGTTTGGGGAAGTAATGA
>JBILTX010000051.1:0-8796 GCA_044371315.1 Alphaproteobacteria bacterium
GATGGTTTTCATGGATTGGCCCCCGTTGCGCAATTCCCCCCCAACGGCTATGGCCTGTATGATGTGGCGGGCAATGTTTGGGAATGGGTCAGCGATTGGTACACGCCGGATTATTATCAAACGCTTCTCACGGCAGGTGGAGTGGCCAAAAATCCGCAGGGGCCAGAAAAATCCTTTGATCCGGATGAGGTGGGCGTTGAAAAAAGGGTTCATCGGGGCGGATCTTTTTTGTGCACCAACCAGTATTGTTCGCGCTATATGGTGGGAACACGGGGCAAGGGTGAACCCTCCACCGGTACAAATCACTTGGGATTTCGGTGTGTTCGCAGCGCGAACATGCACTAAACCAGATGTTTTTTTCGTGACAATTGGGTTTTTTGTTTCCATAAAGGAGTATGCATGTCCCAAAGGAGGTTTTTATGTCCGTAAAACGGAAACTTTTTGGGGCCGTTGTTGTCCTATTCTCCCTTCTTTTGCCGGTATCCTCGATGGCGCAGGATGTTTTGCCCCGCCCAGATCAGCCGTTTAAGGGAAAAATTGAACGCCTTGCCAAGGATTCGACACCCGATTTCCCTCAGCCTTTTCAGGCCGCGAAAGGCTCCCCCAACGTTCTGTTGATTCTGACCGATGACGTGGGTTTTTCCGCGTCCAGCCCCTTTGGTGGCCCCATTGCTACGCCAACCTTGGATGCCTTGGCCAAGCGTGGTCTGCGCTATACCCAGTTTCACACCACGGCCCTGTGCTCCCCCACTCGCGCGGCTCTGATTACAGGTCGTAACCACCACAGCGCCAATACGGGCGTGATTATGGAGGCAGGCACAGGGTATCCTGGCTATAACTCCCTGATGTCCAAAACCAACGGCACCGTTGCCGAGGTGTTGAAGCAAAACGGTTACAGCACCGCTTGGTTTGGAAAAAACCATAACATTCCCGATTGGCAAAACAGCCAAGCCGGTCCCTTTGATTTGTGGCCCACAGGATTGGGATTTGAGTATTTTTATGGATTCATTGGCGGTGATGCCGATCAGTGGAGCACCCCCATTTATGAAGGCACAAAACCGATTCAGGCTGCGGAGCAGCAAGGCAAAAACCCCATTCACTTCGACCAGTTGATGGCGGATAAGGCCATTACTTGGATTCGCACCCAAAATGCTATGGCGCCCGATAAGCCTTTCTTTGCGTATTACGCCCCTGGTACGGCCCATGCCCCCCATCATGCCCCGAAAGACTGGATTGCCAAATTCAAAGGGCAGTTTGATCAGGGTTGGGATAAAGTGCGCGAAGAGACCTTTGCCCGTCAAAAAGCCATGGGCATCATTCCTGCCAATGCCGTTTTGACGCCACGCCCGAAAGAAATCCCCGCGTGGGATTCTTTGAGTGCGGATCAAAAACGCCTGTTTTCTCGGATGATGGAAGTCTATGCGGCAGCTCTGGCCCACGCGGATTACCAAATTGGTCGCGTCATTCAGTCCGTGGCGGATATGGGAAAACTGGACAACACCCTGATTCTTTTCATTCAGGGTGATAACGGTGCCAGTGCCGAAGGTAGCCTGCAAGGCACCAGCAACGAAAATGCCACGGCCTTTAATGGGATTCCAGAAAGCTTAGACTACTTGCTCTCCCAGATGGATAACTTGGGCAGCCCCCTGACCTATAACCATTACCCCGTGGGTTGGGCCCATGCCATGAACACACCATTCCAGTGGGCTAAGCAGGTCGCCTCCCACTTTGGCGGGACCCGCAATGGTTTGGTCATTTCTTGGCCTAAGACCATTAAGGATCAGGGCGCCATACGGCCCCAATTTCATCACGTGATTGATGTGTTGCCCACCATTTTACAGGCGGCCAATCTTTCTTTCCCCAAAGAAATCAACGGCGTTAAGCAAAAGCCTGTTGAGGGAAAAAGTATGGTTTATACGTTTGATAACCCAAAAGCGCCTTCGCACCGCACGACACAGTATTTTGAAATGATGGGGAATCGCGCCATTTATCATGAGGGATGGGTGGCCGCGACAACACCGCTGCGGTTGCCGTGGGTTCTTACGGGGGCTGGCTCTGAAACGTCTCCGGATGACTTTAAGTGGGAACTCTATAACGTTGCCAATGACTTCTCAGAGTCCAAGGATTTGGCGGCCAGCCATCCCGAGAAACTGAAGGACATGCAGGCCATTTTTGATCAAGAGGCCAAAAAATTTGGCGTTTATCCCCTGGATTCTTCGGCGGCCACACGGTTGGATCCGGCCATTCGTCCCAGCCTGACCTTGGGTCGAACCTCTTTTGTGTACTATCCTGGCATGACGCGCATTTCCGAGGGAACGGCGCCCAATACCAAAAACAGATCCTACACCATAACCGCAGAGGTGACTTTGCCCAACAGTCCAGTTAAGGGTATCCTTGCAACCATCGGGGGCAATTTTGGTGGTTGGGCGCTGTTGCTCAATGACGACGGGAAGCCAGAGTTTGTTTACGCTCTGTCGAATCAGCCAGAGCACAAAACCCGTATTGCTTCCGATACAGTGCTGTCTACTGGCAAACACACAATCCGCTTTGACTTTGTTTATGATGGCGGTGGCCGTGGTCAAGGCGGCTTGGGGATGCTCTTCGTTGACGACAAAAAAGTGGCTGAGGGCCGCATCGCCCGCACCCTGCCCAATCGGTTATCTCTGGATGAAACGTTCGACGTAGGGGAAGACACAGGAAGCCCAATCCTAGAAGACTACGCTGATGCCATGCCCTATAAATTCACGGGGACACTGGAAAAACTGACCATTGATTTAAAATAACGGAAACAATCGTTATCTTGGGGGGAGGGGGCGGTACACATTATCCCCTCTCCCCTGTCTGAGAGGAATCCCACCCACAGGTGGGATTGACGCGATAACAAGGACCCCTAAAACCGAAACCGCGCCCCGATCAGCGGGCCACTGAAATTCAAATCCTTCAACAGGGCGTTATCCTCAAATTGCCATTCTAGGTAACGGTACGTAATGCCAAGGTCCACGGACTGATTGATGCGGTAACCCACGCCGGCCATGACCTGCCAAGTTAAATCGCTGTCCCCCGTGCCGATATCAACGTAATAGGGCAAATGCCAGTTTTCATCGATGTTAACATCCCCTCTGGCCCCCACAATCCCGTCCAAAAGACCCTTTGAATCGGAAAATTCACGGCCTTGCTCATTGATGCGAATATCCAATGTGGTATCCACATTCCCATAACGCGCCCCTGCAAAGGGTTCCAGTTGAAAATGCTCTGTTTCCAGGGCCACATACCCGATCACAGGGGTTAACACTAAGGATTTAAGATCGATGTTCCCACGGCCACTCAGGGTGCGATCATCGGGTAAAGTAATGTCCTTGCCATTTTCGGCCGATAAACTCAGGTGGAGAACATCCAGCGAGGCATGCCATTTGTTATAATAAACATGGCCCACCCCCATAAATCCAAAATCCAAATTTTCTATCAAATCCCGAAAGGCCACATCGATCTTGCTGTCGCTGGCGGTTTCCCCGCCCACATCCGCCGCCCATAAATAAAGATCCGCGCCAAAACTCCATGCTTTGTCAGGGTCCGTTACAGGAGTTTTAGTTTCTTCGGCCCATGCCCCATGAGAGACGATGGCGCCGCCCAAACACGTCACAAAGAGGGTATTGAAAAAACGATGGCGAAGGATTGTCATGGCAAGGGAAATTGATTTTAATAATAAGGTTAATCCTTAATACGATAGTCTCACCTTGAGAGCAAGTGGGCACCGCGCGGCTTGGCACCGCCAACGGTATCAGTCATTCTGGCGATAAGTTCTGTGTGGAAACCTGCGCGGGTCTTTGCTAGGATGATGTGATCTCAGAATGCTTAGGGGGCAGGGATGCGTCACATTGTGCTCGATACAGAAACAACGGGCTTGGATCCGGCGCAGGGCCACCGTCTGGTGGAAATTGGCTGTGTGGAGGTTATCCATTATGTGCCAACGGGCAGGGTTTATCATCAATACATCAATCCAGAGCGGGATATCCCCCAAGGGGCCTTTGCGGTGCATGGGTTATCGGAATCGTTTTTAAAAAACCATCCCCCGTTTCGCCAGATTGCTGGGGATTTTCTGGCGTTCGTTGGCCAAGATCCCTTGGTGATTCATAATGCCAAGTTTGATATGCGTTTTTTAAACGCCGAGCTGCTTAACCATGACCTCCCCCCCCTGCCCATGGAGCGGGCCATTGACACCGTGACGCTGGCGCGAAAAAAATTTCCCGGGGGCCGCGCCAGTTTGGATGCGCTGTGTCAACGTTTTGGCATTGATCTTTCGAAACGTGAAAAACACGGGGCCCTGTTGGATGCGGAGCTGTTGGCGGATGTTTATTTAGAGCTGATGGGGGGCCGCCAACCAAGCTTTGGCATGGCGGGAGAATCATCCCAAAAAACGCAAGAGGGGCTTTCATCGGGAATCACGGCAGAGCGCCCCTTAAGGCCGGCCCGTCTTTTCAGCCCCACCGAGGCGGAGAAAGAGCGCCATGTTCCGTTTATTCAAAATCTGCGGGGGGCGGCGTGATGTCTTATCTTCTTTATGCGTTTATGGGATTGACCATCCTGAGTTTGCTGCTGGGATTATCGTATTTTGTTCGCTCCTCCGAAGGGGCCCGCCTGAAATCCAACAAGATCATGCAGGCGCGTGTTTTGTTTCAGGCTGCGGCCCTGTTGTGTTTGGCCCTTTTGTTGATGCGCTGAGGTTTTATGTCTTCGCCCGATCCGGCTTTGCTGAGTCTTTTGGTGTGCCCTGAAACGCGGGGACCCCTGCGTTATGATGCCGATCATCAAGAGCTCATTAGCCTGCAGGCCAAAGTGGCCTATCCCATTCGCCACGGCATCCCCATTATGCTGCGCGATGAAGCCAGAACGCTGACGGATGAAGATCTGCAACGTTATGCTGTGACGGGCTGATATGTCCGAAGATCAGGACGATTCCCAGAAAACCGAAGACCCCTCGCAGAGGAAGCTGGAGCAGGCGAAGGAAAAAGGACAGACGGTTTCCTCTAAGGAACTGTCCCACTTTTTTATTCTGCTGGGCGGGGCGTTGTCCCTGATGATTGTGTTGCCGGATTTGGGGGGGCAATTAACGGATTTCATGGTGCCCTTTTTGGGGCGTGTTCATGACATGGATCTTTCGGCCGAGGGCCTGAGATCCATCTTCCTCGGTATCGTGCTGCGCGTGGGTATGGTTATGGGGCTGTTTGCCGTTCTGATGATGGTGGCGGGATTTTTGGGATCTTTTTTGCAACATGGATTTTTATTCAGCACACAAAGCATTACCCCATCATTAGACCGGATTTCGGTTTTTAAGGGATTTAAGCGCATTTTTAGCGTCAAATCCGTTGTGGAATTGGCAAAAAATCTGGCCAAGCTTGTGATTATTGGGGCGATCGTCTCGTTTTTGGTGATTCCCCTTTTTGGGGAGGAGATTACCCTTTTGCCGACCCTGTCCTTGGGGGATCAAATGGTGTATTTGCGCCATTATGCCCTGCGGATTCTGGGGGGGGCTATGGGGGCCATGCTGCTGATTGCGGGGGCGGACTATGCCTTTCAATTTTTCCAATTTCGCAAAGAGATGCGGATGACCAAGCAAGAGGTTAAGGAAGAATACCGACAAACCGAAGGGGATCCCAAGGTTAAATCGAAGCTCAAACAAGTCCGGCGAGAGCGGGCCCGCAGACGGATGATGGCCAAGGTGAAGGATGCCACGGCCATCATCACCAACCCTACCCACTATTCCATTGCCATTGTGTATGACAAAGAAAGTGCCGCCGCCCCCATTGTCGTGGCCAAAGGGGTTGATGCCGTGGCCATGAAAATCAGGGAGGAGGCCAAAAAATATGACATTCCCTTGGTGGAAAACCCCCCCTTGGCCCGCGCCCTTTATCAAGTGGAACTGGACGACGAAATTCCCTTTGAACATTACGAAGCCGTAGCCAAGGTGGTTTCCTATGTTTTTGGCCTGAAAAAGAAAAAGCGTTAAATCATCTAGGAATGTTGACAGAACCCTGATAATCAGGATAACTACCTGTGTTTTTTAGGGCGTATAGCTCAGGGGTAGAGCGCTACGTTGACATCGTAGAGGTCCGTGGTTCGAGACCACGTACGCCCACCAGAAAAATCAATGACTTAGACAAAATATCATCGTCACAAAAACCCCGTGTGCTACCTATGTGCTACTTTTGGCGTGGCCTATTTTATTAATCTTCATTTAATGTTGTACATTAAGATATAATTCTATTATATTGTTTATCCAGTGATTAACGTTGGGCAATACGGATTTATGACGGCAATATCGCAGGAAAAGATAAAAAGCGCCTATAAAGCAGTCGTGATCATTGAAAAAGCCAGCCCCGAGGTGTTGCAAGACTTTTTAAAACGCAGCCATGTTGATTGTCCTGAAAACCTAGTTGAACTTCATAAGGGGAAAGACTACGAGAAAACCCTATTGTCCATTTTGCAGAAAGCTGATTTGGGAGTTTTGGAGCATCTGCGCAATGTCGCCGTGATCGCCCAAAATAGCCCTGCGCTGCCGTTGGCCTCTTTGTGGGCGTATAGGGAACGTTATGATCTCACCCTGCCCGATACTATGGGGTATGATCGCCCCATGGATGCTGTTTTGTGGATGGCAGCCCATTATCCTGAACGCTTTAAAACCTTTGTTGCCACCCAGCGTTATCATTTTCAGGGAAAGCGCACCCGTACCGATCGGGTGGACATTGCCGAAGAAAGTACGCTTGCCCCCGATGTTTTGTATGACAATGCCCGAAAATACCTTTTGGAGATCATCAAAGATTGCGCCAAGGGAAATGTGACTTATTCCGAAGAAAGTCTTATTTTTGAAAGCTATGGCGATGAATTGGTGGCCAGCCTTTTAACGGGAGAGCCTTATATTTCCGATGAGGTTAATGAAGCGGGAGAAGAAGTTTACCGCAACATCAACAAACCTGCCCCCATCACCGTTGTGATTCGCCCGAACAAAGCCTTGCTGGTGTTTGCCCCAAACAAACCCTTACAAGGGACGCTGGCCCAAGCCATCGGAGAAAAGGTTTTTGGATTAACCAACGTTGCTAAAAAACCTGAACGGAGCCAAGCCTTTGATGTGCAAAAAATCTTTTCCGACATAATGATGCATGGCACTTTGTCCCTACAGCGTCCCCCAAGCCACCCATCATGGCCTGAATTATTGGGATTGCATGTGGATACGGTCAATCTTACCCGTTGCGATGGGTTTAGAGCGTCTTACACCGTTCCAAAGTCCAAAAATCCCAAAGATTATGGGCAATTTATGGCGCGAGAGCTTCTAGGGAAATATACGAAATACCCCCAAAAACCCGACGTGGAAATGTCCTATCGTAAGGAATGTTGGTCGCATGTTGATGTATGCGGCGTGGATATGACGGTTTTTTATACCAATCAAGATGGGACTCATGAAAGGTTGGTGCGTTTATCGGTGGATGGATCATCGAATTTGACAACGGAACCGTTGGATGAGGCCATTATCGCTTGGTTAGAACGCTCAGGATATTATGGCCCAAAGCCATCCTCTGATCCCTTGGCTATCTTGCGGGGTTTGTTTAACAAGTTATCCGTCAAAGCCACAACACATTTTGGAAAAGGAACCGTGCGTGGATTGCATCAAAAAAATCTCACTTCGATGGAAGATCAAGGACTGTTCCGATTTTTAGATCGTGCGGTTTATGGTTGTGATACGTGCGGGGATGAGGCCCCCCTCAAAAACGATGGGGCCTACGTTTGCGAAAATTGTGGGGATATGTCCCAAGTGTCCCCTTATGGATACGAAGCCACACGGGAATCTGTGGCAAAAGCCATACAAAAGGCTTTTTCTTTAAACGGAATTGTTCATGCTCTGCTTGGGGAAGATCGGCTTTTTAGTTTGGGGGAAACGGAGGATCATCAGCCCGTTCTGTTATGGCTTGGGGATACAGAGCCCGATGAAAAGACGCAAAAAACGATAGGCCCTTACGGCGTTGAGGTCACCTTGCTTCATGCCTTGGCTGCGCCCCCAGTGTTCTTCAAAGGCCAAGCCGTTAGTGTGCTGGATAGGCTACAGTGGAAAGACAAAACGGGATTTAAGGGAAAAATTCAAAAACCACAATCCCATAAATCGATATCCACCAAGGGTGGTCATGCTAAGGGACAGAAAAGACGTCATCTGGCAGAACCCAAGTATAAAGAGCTGCGCAATCAACATATATACCAAAACAGCGGAGGCATGCAGTTAGCGTGCGATGATACTGCCCAATGGCTGATTGATTCTGGCCATGAAAAATGTGCAAACGATGAAAAGAAAAGTGATGCTGTGGTGCGTATTTCATCATCTCTCTACAACGCCCGTTGGCGCAAAGACTGGGAAAAACAGCAAAAATTTTCCCGTAAAGAATCGTAAAAATTGTACATGCTGCTATGTACAAAAATTATAGCAGTATCGCTATAACGCACCTCTTTTAACCCCGTGTAACCTCAACCTATTGAAAATAATTGAGGTTACCCATGACAAAAAGCCCCCTTGACCAAATTTTAAAATTCGCTGCCATCCCCTACATAACCCCCGAAACAACGTTGCTGGATGGCCAGCAATCCGCGGATTTTTTGGGAGTTAAACCAGGAACCCTCGCTGTTTGGCAGTGCACTAAACGCTATAATTTGCCCAGCGTGAAAGTCGGAAGGCTGCGGAAATACCGACTTTCTGACCTGCAAGCCTTTATTCAAAACAACGCAGAATAGGGTTCAAACATGCAATCCGACTTTAAA
>JBILTX010000052.1:0-8585 GCA_044371315.1 Alphaproteobacteria bacterium
CCAACGCACCAACACAACTTGGGGCAGGTTGGCAATTTTGGCGATGATGTCTTCGGGAACGTCTTGATCCACCTCAATCAGGGAAATGGCTTCCCCGCCCAAGGTGCGGCGGCCCAGATGGAATGTGGCGATGTTGACGTTGGCTTCGCCCAGCAAATGACCGATTTTTCCGATATAGCCAGGTTTATCCACGTTGCGAATCAGGATCATGCGGGGGGCCACGGTGGCCTCTAGCGGGACGTCATCCACAGACACAAATCGGGGTTGATTGCCGTGAAACACGCTGCCCATGACGCTGCGGGTCTGGCCGTGGGCGGTCATTTCCAGATGAATGCTGTTGGTGTAATCGCCGCTGTTATCCAGCAAAGTTTCAGACAGGGCAATGCTGCGCTCTTTGGCCACACTCAGGGCATTGATGCCGTTCACCTGATCCAGCATGGGCGAGAGAAGATGGTGCACCAACGTGGCCGTTAAGGGCTTCACGTTCATCCCCCGCAGCGTCCCCGCATAGGTGATTTTTAACGACGAAACGCTGCCATCGGCCATTTGGCCCATGAAACTGCCCATTTGCTCGGCCAAGGTTAAATACGGCTGCAATTGCTTGGCCTGCTCTGCCGTTAAGGAGGGCACATTCACCGCGTTGGTCACGGCGCCGCTGAGCAAATAATCACTCATCTGCTCGGCAACCTGCAGGGCCACATTTTCCTGCGCTTCATTCGTCGATGCGCCCAAATGCGGGGTGGCAATCACCCGTTCGTGACCAAACAAGATGTTCTCTTTGGCAGGTTCAATTTCAAACACATCCAGCGCGGCGCCGGCCACGTGGCCGCTGTCCAGGGCCTCTTTCAAATCCGCCTCGTGCACAATGCCGCCGCGGGCGCAGTTGATGATAAAGACACCTTTTTTGGTTTTGGCCAAGGTCTCTTTGTTCAGCAAGTGCTTGGTTTTGTCATTCAGGGGCGTGTGCACCGTGATAAAATCGGCGCGGCGCAGCAACGTGTCCAAATCAGCTTTT
Source organism: Alphaproteobacteria bacterium (assembly GCA_044371315.1). GTDB lineage: Bacteria > Pseudomonadota > Alphaproteobacteria > JAJTHO01 > CANGYM01 > CANGYM01. Next base: position 1,016 of record JBILTX010000052.1, read on the forward strand.
TCGATATGCAGCTCCACCGCCCGCTCTTCGGATAAAAAGGGATCAAAGCCCAAAACCTTCATCCCCAAGCCTTGGGCGCGAGAGGCCACAATGGCGCCAATGTTACCGCAGCCAATGACACCCAACGTCTTGCCAGTGATTTCCACGCCCATAAATTTGGATTTTTCCCATTTGCCGGCGTGGGTGGATGCGCTGGCCTGCGGGATTTGACGGGCCAACGCCATCATCAAGGCAATGGCATGTTCCGCCGTGGTGGTGGAATTGCCAAAGGGGGTGTTCATCACCACAATCCCCTGTTTCGTGGCTGCGGGCAAATCCACGTTATCCACGCCAATGCCGGCCCGTCCAATAACCTTCATTTTGGTGGCAGCGGCAATCAATTCTGGCGTTGCGGTGGTTGAGGAACGAATGGCCAGACCATCGTATTGACCGATGATGGCTTTGAGTTCGTCTGGCGATAATCCGGTTTTCACATCCACATCCACGCCGCGGCTTTTGAAAATATCCGCCGCTTGGGGGCTCATTTTATCCGAAATTAGAACTTTGGGCATGATTTTGTCCTTTTGTAATGGTCACAGGGACGCTTTTGCGGTTTCAAAGGCCCACGTGATCCACGGCAACAGGGCCTTCACATCCTTGGGCTCCACCGTGGCACCGCACCAGATCCTCAGGCCCGGAGGGGCGTCACGATACGCATTGATATCCAGCGCCACACCTTCTTTTTCCAGCAGGTCCACCATGGTTTTAATAAAGGCCCGCTGGGCCGCCTCGTCTTTGGCCAGAAAAGCAGGGTCCGTCAGTTTTAAACAGACCGAGGTATGGGAGCGAATGGCGGGATCCTCCGCCAAAAAAGCCACCCATGGGGTTTCATCCACCCATGATGCCAAATGGGCCAAGCTTTCTTTGGACCGCGCCACCATGGCCGGCGCCCCCCCAATGGCATGGGCCCACTTCAGGGCATCCAGAACATCCTCAACACACAGCATGGACGGGGTGTTGATGGTTTCTGCGGCAAAAATGCCTTCGTTCAATTTGCCTTTTTTGGTTAAGCGAAACAGCTTGGGCAAGGGCCATGCCGGCGTGTAGGATTCCAAACGGGCCACAGCGCGGGGGCTGAGAATCAACATGCCGTGCTGGGCTTCGCCGCCCAAAACCTTTTGCCATGAATACGTCAAAACATCGATTTTTTCCCACGGCATGTCATAGGCAAACACGGCGGATGTGGCATCACACAGGGTTAGCCCCGCCCGATCCTTGGCAATCCAGTCCCCATGGGGCACCACAACGCCGGAGGTCGTGCCGTTCCAGCAAAACACCAGATCATGATCGGGGTTGGCCTTGGCCAAGTCCGGTAACTGGCCGTAGGGGGCCTGATAAACGTGGGTGTCTTTGAGTTTGAGCTGCTTCACCGCATCGGTCACCCAGCCGTCAGAGAAACTTTCCCACGCGAAAATGTCCACGGGACGGGGGCCAAGCAGGCTCCACATGGCCGCCTCAAAGGCGCCGGTGTCCGAGGCAGGCATGATGCCGATATGGTAATCCTGCGGCAGATTCAGCAACTGACGGGAAAGCTGGACAACCTCATTGATACGGGCTTTGCCGTCCTTGGCCCGATGGGACCGACCCAACAGCGCGGAAGAGAGGGCCGAAAGATCCCACCCAGGACGTTTCGCGCAAGGGCCCGAAGAAAAGTAAGGACGATCCGGACGCAGAGAAGGCTTTTGCATAATTTTTTAACAAAGATCAGGTTAAATAGGGAACACACCCAAAAAAGAGCATGATAGTACCCCAGATGCGCCGTGCGTCAATCATAAAATTGTTTTTCCCCTTTGGCTTTTTAGCATTGACATTGTCTTTGGGGCTGCCTGCTTTGGCTGAGCCTAAAAAAGAGCCCCTGCCGGCCTCTATTGAAGCCGCCAAAGCGGGACCTTACGTTAAAACCTCTCTGGATCCCAAACCCGCTGCCCCACCCGAAAAAACGGCATCCCAGCCTGTGAAGGAAACCAACAAGACATCAACACCTACCCCCTTGCCACAGACGGGTGATGCGGCCAAAGTCCCTTCATCGCCTCCAGCAGCCTCCCTTTCTGTGCCTACCCCTTCCCCCAGCGGGGCCTTTTTGCCCAAGGGGATGGAGAATAAGGGAAAATATATCAAAATTCCTGCCCCCAATGTGGATTTGACCCCCCCCCCGCCCCCTACGCCTGCCCCAAAAGCAGAGGAGACCGCAAAAAGCACCCCATCAGATCAGGCCCGCAAAGCCGAGGCGGATTCTGTGATTAACGATTTGGAAGATCTGGCATCCGCGCCGCCCCCACCGCCCCAGCGGGACGCCAAAACGGGGAATGTGGTTTTGCCCAACAAAAGCCGCACGGTGGTGGTGGAACGCGGATCTGTGGTTTTGGATGCCTCCGCTCTAAAAACCATTATAGAGGCCCAAAATCGTGACGATCTGGTATCCTACGGCAACACCATGGGCAAAAGTCTGGCAGAAAACCTGACGCTGCTTTCCCAGTTTTATCCGTTTTCCTTAACGATTGCGCCTGCAATCGCTCCCACCAAACCTGCCGAGGAAGCCTTACCCCCATCGGATGGGAAAAAAGCCCCTAAAAAAAGCAAGAAACCGCGGTCAGGGAAAAAAGGGTAGAAACAGGGCTTGAGCCGTTATAAAGACCCCCAGAATTCAAAAAAGGGAGACCCGAGGGTCCCCCTTTTTTCTTTCCGTCCTCCGCCTTCCGTCCTCTGGTTACGCTGCCTCGTCCCCCAAAAGATCATGGGATGGGGGCGCCAAAGAAGGAGACAAATCCCCAAGACTCTGAGGGTGTGCCGTTATATAATCCCGCTGGCGGGCGATGGTGCGATAGCGGTTATACACGCTGCCCGTTCCCGCAGGAATCAGACGACCCACGATAACGTTTTCCTTTAGCCCCATCAGATAATCCACACGACCGGCGGTGGCTGATTCTGTCAACACACGGGTGGTTTCTTGGAACGATGCGGCAGAAATGAAGGAATGGGTTTGCAGCGACGCCTTGGTGATTCCCTGCAAAACAGGTTCCCCAACGGCGGGGCGCTTCCCTTCGGCCAGCAACTTGGCGTTTTCTTGGCGCAGGGTAATTTTATCCACCTGTTCCCCGACCAGGAACGTGGATTCCCCTTGATCAATCACGTCAACCTTTTGCAGCATCTGGCGGATAATGACCTCGATATGCTTATCGTTGATCTTCACCCCTTGCAGGCGGTAAACGTCCTGAATTTCATTGATCAGGTAATCGGCCAGGGCCTCAATCCCCTTAATCCGCAAAATGTCGTGGGGGACAGGGTTGCCATCCACCAACAGATCGCCGATTTCCACAAAATCCCCCTCCCGAACGGCCAAATGACGGCCTTTGGGCAGGGTGTATTCCACGGGCTCCGCGGATTCATCTTCGGGGGTGATGATGATTTTGCGTTTGGTTTTGTTGTCTTTTCCAAACTCAATGCGACCGGCGGTTTCCGCCATGATGGCGTGGTCCTTGGCTTTGCGGGCCTCGAACAGCTCGGCCACACGGGGCAGACCCCCTGTAATGTCACGGGTTTTGGACGATTCCCGCGGAATCCGGCCCAGAACATCCCCCGCCTGAACCGTGGCCCCATTGGGCACGTTCAGGATGGAATCCACGGACATGAAATAGCGGGCCTCTAACCCATTATCCAGCGTCAGCACGTTGCCATCGGCATCCCGCAGGGTAATGCGGGGCTTGAGGTCATTCCCACGGGCCTGTTGTTTCCAGTCAATGACGACACGGTTGGACAACCCTGTGGTTTCATCCAGAATCTCCCGCATAGAGAGCCCTTCGATCAGGTCCACATAATGGGCCACACCGCTTTTTTCGGTGATGATGGGCAAGGTGTAGGGATCCCATTCCGCCAGACGCTGGCCGGCGTTGACCTGATGATCGGCCTCTACCAACAAACGGGCACCGTAGGGCAAACGATAGCGGGCTTTTTCCCGATTATCAAAATCACGCAGCACAACCTCAGCATTCCGGTTCATGACGATCTGAACACCCTCGCCGTTGCGTACGACTTTGGCATGTTCCAAAATCACGGTGGCATCAATGTTGGATTCGATATAAGACTGCTCCGCTGCCCCCTGCGCCGCCCCCCCAATGTGGAAGGTCCGCATGGTCAGCTGGGTTCCGGGCTCTCCGATGGATTGCGCGGCAATGACCCCTACGGCTTCCCCAATGTTCACGGGGGTTCCGCGGGCCAAGTCACGGCCATAACAGGCAGCACAAACCCCAAATTCGGTTTGACACGTCAAAACAGAGCGGATTTTCATAGAGAAAACCCCGATCATGTCGATGTGGGCCACGTGGTCCTCGTCCAGCAAGGTTCCTTTGGCAATCACAACCTCACCAGTGGTGGGGTGCTTCACGTCTTCGGCGACAACACGGCCCAAAACACGCTCGGACAACGGAGAAATCACATCCCCCCCATCAATGACAGCACGGACGGTGATGGAGTCCTCGGTGCCACAATCCTCTTCAACAATAATACAGTCTTGCGCCACATCCACCAAACGACGGGTCAAATACCCTGAGTTCGCCGTTTTTAACGCCGTATCCGCCAGACCTTTTCGGGCCCCGTGGCTGGAATTAAAGTATTCCAGAACGCTCAGCCCCTCTTTAAAGTTGGAAATGATAGGGGTTTCGATGATCTCGCCCGAAGGTTTCGCCATCAATCCCCGCATTCCCGCCAGCTGTTTGATCTGCGCTGCAGATCCCCGCGCCCCAGAATGGGCCATCATATAAACGGAATTCACCTGACCGTTGGCATTGAGTTTGGCCATACCCTTCATCATCACATCGGACAATTTGTCCGCGGTCTGGGACCAGATGTCGATGACTTTGTTGTATTTTTCCCCGTGGGTGATCAAGCCGTCCATGTACTGTTGTTCAAATTCCAGCACCTTGGTTTTGGCTTCCTCGATCAAGGCGCCCTTTTCCGGCGGAATCACCATGTCATCTTTTCCAAAGGAAATGCCGGCTCTGGCCGCATGTTTGTAGCCCAAGGCCATCATCTGATCACAGAAAATCACGGAATTTTTCTGACCACTGTGACGATAGACGATATCAATCAGGTTGGAGATGTCTTTTTTGGTCAAAACGCGGTTGACCAATTCCAAGGTGATGTTTTTGTGGCGTGGCAGAATGTTGTAAATCAACAGACGGCCCGGGGTGATGTCCACAACTTTTTTGTAATGGTCCCCATGACGATCCACCAGATCCGCGCGGTAGCGGATTTTGGTGTGCATGGTGATGACCCCTGCGGCCAAGGCGTGTTCGACCTCTGCCATGGTGGCAAAGGCCCGATTTTCGCCAGGGGCGCCTTCCTCGAGCAAGCTGAGGTAATAAATCCCCAAAACAATATCCTGACTGGGGACAATGATGGGCTTGCCGTTGGCGGGGCTGAGGATGTTGTTGGTACTCATCATCAACACGCGGGCTTCCAGCTGTGCTTCTAGCGATAGCGGAATGTGAACAGCCATCTGGTCCCCGTCAAAGTCGGCGTTAAAGGCCGAACACACCAGCGGGTGCAGCTGAATGGCTTTCCCCTCGATCAACACAGGTTCAAAGGCCTGAATCCCCAAACGGTGCAGCGTGGGGGCGCGGTTCAACAGCACGGGGTGTTCCCGAATGACCTCTTCCAAAATATCCCAAACTTCGGGGCGCTCTTTTTCCACAATGCGCTTGGCTTGCTTGATGGTGCTGGCCAAACCGTACAGGTTCATACGGGAATAAATAAAGGGCTTAAACAGCTCCAGCGCCATTTTTTTGGGCAGGCCACATTGGTGCAGTTTCAACTCTGGCCCCACAACAATCACGGAACGACCGGAATAGTCCACACGTTTCCCCAGCAAGTTCTGACGGAAACGGCCTTGTTTCCCTTTTAAACTGTCGGAGAGGGATTTCAGCTGGCGCTTGTTTTGCGCCGTGATGGGGCGCGAGCGGCGGCTGTTGTCAAACAGGGCATCCACGGCCTCTTGCAGCATCCGTTTTTCGTTGCGCACCATAATATCGGGGGCGCGGAATTCCATCAGACGCTTTAAACGGTTGTTCCGGTTAATCACACGGCGGTAAAGGTCATTCAAATCCGACGCCGCGAAACGACCGGCCGCATCCAAAGGCACCAAGGGGCGCAAATCCGGCGGAATCACGGGAACCACATCCATAATCATCCAGTCAGGGCGGGTTTTGGAATCCAAAAACGCCTCCACCAATTTCAGACGCTTGACCAACTTGCGGCGTTTCAGGTCAGAGGTGGTTTCAGCCAATTCCTCCCGAATGTTGGCACGTTCTGTTTCCAGATCAATGTTACCCAGCAGGGTTTTCAGGGCCTCTGCCCCGATTTCCGCGGTAAAGGCATCTTCGCCGTATTCATCCTGCGCATCAATATATTCGTGTTCGGTCAAGAGCTGACCGTGGGACAGGGATGTCAAGCCAGGTTCGGTCACCACATAGTTTTCGAAATACAGAATGCGCTCAATGTCCTTTAGCGGCAGATCCAAAATCAACCCAATGCGGGATGGCAACGACCGCAAAAACCAGATGTGGGCCACGGGGGCCGCCAGATCAATGTGCCCCATGCGTTCCCGCCGGACTTTGCGAACGGTGACTTCGGTGCCACACTTTTCACAAATGATCCCTTTGTATTTCATGCGCTTGTATTTGCCGCACAAACACTCATAATCTTTAATAGGGCCGAAAATACGGGCACAGAACAGGCCCTCTTTTTCGGGCTTGTAGGTTCTATAATTAATCGTCTCGGGTTTTTTGACTTCGCCAAAAGACCACGCCCGAATTTGCTCTGGGCTGGCAATGGTGATGCGAATCTGGTCAAAGGATTGGGTGTCTTCAGTAGCAGTCTGGGGGGAAAACGATCGAAAATCGCTCATGCAAGCATCCTTAGGCATATATGAGGCGGGTAAGCGCAACCCATCTCAGTTTTTGATCAAAGAGGGAATTTATAGAGGGGTGGCGGGGAAAAAGCAAGGGAAGATTTTTTTCTCAAAAAAGAAAGTTATTCACATCCTCCGGCTCCATGATTCATAAATCTTGAGGTCTTTTGGCCCACACAGAGTATAAACTCTGTGATCACAGCGTTAAATCCGCAGGTAAGCCAATGGTTTTTATGTTAAAAATAATAGGCCAAAGAAAAATACGATCCCATGAAAAAAGCCTGTTGACAGCGGGGCGGCGGTGATCTATAACCACACTCCCTGCTGACGAGGTTCCCAAACGAACCCCTTGTTAATGTAAGCAGCAGGCCGGTCTGTGACACTGTAAAAATATGATAACTGACTCTCAGTGAGGGTTAGGCACCGCATAAGCAGATAGGCTCTGTTTCTGTGGTGTCTAACACCAAAACCTGAGAAGCTGAGAACAATCCTCAAGCGTAAATAAGAGCATCTGGTGGATGCCTTGGCGATTGCAGGCGATGAAGGACGTGCTAGGCTGCGATAAGCAGCGGGGAGGGGCCAAGACCCTTTGATCCGCTGATTTCCGAATGGGGGAACCCACCTTTC
>JBILTX010000011.1:0-28277 GCA_044371315.1 Alphaproteobacteria bacterium
AACCACCCACCGAAAGCTTTGCCTTTACGGGGTACGCCAGTTTATACAATGGTGTCGATCAACAAAACGATGTGGTTTTGCCCGGGGCCTTTGCGGCCAGTTTGCGGGATTGGCAGGCCCGCAAGCGTCTGCCCAGCCTGTTGTGGCAGCATGACACCACCCAGCCCATTGGCCGCATCAACCGCATTACGGACAATGCCAAGGGTTTGTTGATTGAGGGGGTGTTGTTTTTTGCCCTGAAACAGGGGTTTGAAGCCAGCACCTTGGTAAAAGAACGGGCGCTGGATGGGCTATCTATTGGCTTTCAAGTGGTCAAATCCACCAAGGATCCCCGCAGCGGGAATCGCCTGATTCATGAAGCCGTTTTGTGGGAGGTATCGCTGGTGACCTTTCCGGCCAACCTGAAAACCCGTATTCATGGGTTTTAGGGGGATTTGACCCCCTCTCCTAGTGGGGAGGGGGTCAAATATGCCTTACATCTTTTTTTCGGTCTCGTTGATTTTGTCTTTGGTGGCGTTGGAACCACCGCTGATGCCTTCACCGGCAGAAGAAACATCTTTGCCCACACCCTCAACGGTGTTGCACGCGGACACGGCCAAGGTTGCCGCAAAAATAAACACTAATGCCAATGTTTTCATGGTTGTTTTCCTTTAAAAGGGTTTGGATTTTTTTTAAGTTTAAGAGGGCCATGAAAACCATGGACCACCAAAATCATACTTATCACCCGCACCACCCTATAGGCAAGAAGAAACACGTTTTTAGCGGTATTGATCGGGTTGCATCATATACTCTTGGACATACATCCGCACGCCGTCTTCCAAAGAGGTCATTGGATTTGTGTACCCAAGGGATCTGAGGGTGGAAAGATCCGCGCACGTTTCGTATTGATAGGCCTTTTGCAGCATTGGGGGCATGTCGATGTATGTGATGCGGGCCTCTTCGTTCATGGCGGCAAACACAGCGCGGGCCAAATCATTAAAGCTGCGGGCGTAGCCGCTGCCCACATTCAGCAGCATCCCCGACAAATTGGGATGATCCAGCAACCACAGGATCACATCCACACAATCCTGAACCCAAACAAAATCCCGCAGCTGACCCCCATGATCATACTCAGGGCGATAGGATTTGAACAAACTGGCCGATTCCCCAGAACGAATTTGATGAAACAGATTATGAACCACACTGTGCTGGCCGGTTTTGTGATATTCGTTGGGGCCGTAGACGTTAAAAAACTTCAGCCCAAACCACTGCGGCGGACAGGGGCGAGAGGCCTCGTAGGTTTTCAAGCAAAATTGATCGAAAACATGCTTGCTCCAGCCGTAAGGATTTAAAGGGCGATAGGGCTGGTTGTCATGATACCCCAGATTATCCCGAAACCCCAGCGTTCCATCGCCGTAGGTCGCCGCCGAAGAGGCATAAACAAAGGGCACCAGATGTTTGGTACACCAATCCCAAAGCAGGCGGGAACAGCGGACATTTTGGGTGTAGATTTTATCGGCATCCTGCTCCAGCGTTGAGGAAATGGCCCCCAGATGAATGACGGCGCTGATGCTGTGACGTCCCTTGTCCAAAAAGCTCTCCAGCGCGTCCGGATGCAAAACATCGGCAAAGCCATGCTTGGCAATGTTGCGGTAACGCCCATCATCACCCAGAACATCCACCAGCAGAACATCATCCCGCCCCCGTGCATTCAGCGTGGCCAAAACGTTGGAGGCAATAAATCCCACCCCACCTGTTAACAAAATCATGACAGCCCCCGCAGTGTTTTCATGTTGGTGAACGATCGGATTCCCTCTGGCCCCAATTCGCGGCCATAGCCTGAGGCCTTCACACCCCCAAACGGCAACGCGGGATCGGAGCGAACCATACCGTTGAGGGTGATACTACCGGCATCCAACCCATCGGCGAAAAAGTTTTTTTCTGCTTCATCGTGGGTCCATACCGATGCCCCCAGACCGTAGGGGGTGCTGTTGGCCACGTTTAGGGCCTCGTCTTTGTTTTGGATACGATAAAGACTGACCACGGGGCCAAATAGCTCTTTGCGGGCGGCCGGCGAGGTCATGGGAATCTCGGCCAACACGGTGGGGGCATAAAAAAATCCTGGGCCGTCCGTGGGGCCACCGGTTCTCAGGGCCTTCGCCCCCGCCGCCAGCGTGGCCTTGACGTCTTGGGTGAGGCCCGCGCGTATCCCCTCTGTGGCCAGAGGGCCCAAATCATGATGGGGGTCCATGGGATTTCCGACTTTCAGAGCATCCACGTGGGCCAGAATGCGCTGCACCACCGCGTCATAAATATCGCTGTGAATCAAAAACCGCTTGGCCGCTATGCACGATTGGCCGGTGTTGAGCATACGGGCCTGAACGGCCACCTCGGCCGCCCGATCTAAATCGGCACTGGGCATGATGATCAAGGGATCACTGCCCCCCAATTCCAAAACGGTGGGTTTCAGGGCCGCACCGGCCAAACTGGCCAAGGACGCCCCCGCGGCTTCGCTGCCCGTTAAGGTGGCGCCGCGAATGCGATCATCGGCGATGATGGCGGCCACCGCGTCCTTCTCCACCAGTAAGGTTTGAAACAGGTCAGGGATAAAGCCCGCATCCTGAAACAGCTGTTGCATGGCCAAAGCACACTGCGGCACGTTCGAGGCATGTTTCAGCAAAAACCCATTGCCCGCCATCAGCACCGGCGCGGCGCAGCGGATGACCTGCCAAAACGGAAAATTCCACGGCATCACAGCCAAAATCAACCCCAAAGGATCATACCGCACCAAGGCATTTTTTTCACGGCGGGGGGCCAGCAGGGATTCCCCCTCAGCCGCGTAATAGACACAGGCGGCGGCGCATTTTTCAACCTCGGCTATGGCCTGCGACAGGGGTTTGCCCATTTCGTGGGTAATCAGGGCCGCATAGCGATTTTTTTCCGCCAGCAACAGGGTGGCCAGTTGGGTTAAACACGCGCCGCGCTGGGCAAACGATGTGGCTTTGTGGGCCTGCTGAGCCCTGTCGGCCCTGTGAAGCGCGGATGCGATTTGATCGGGGGTCAGGGGGGGGAAGGTTTCCCCAACAACGCCCGTGGTGGGATTTTGACTTTGGATCATGTTAAGCGGTCCGCCCCAGGGCAATACCCATGGTCTGCGCCAAAATCAGATGATCGGCATTTACGGGAACAGGGGCAGTGATGATGGCATCAAGGGTCATATGTCCCATGTTACCATGCTGATCTACGATGACAACCGCTTGTTTTGCTCCGGCCTTGGCCAGCGATAGAGCAGCGTGGGCCATCTGGATGGCCTTTTGACGTTCAAACGCCGTGGGCGGGGCCCCGCGCTGCAAATATCCCATGACCATGGTTCGGGCGGGGCGATTCAGGCGGGTTTGCAAAGAATCGGCCAAGGTTTCCATCAACCGACCCCCAGGCAAACCAGGGAGGGATTGCAACCCCTCGGCCACCACAACAATCAGGCTTTTTTGGTGTTGTTTTGTGTCCAGCTGCGCACAAAACGTGTGGATATCCGGATGACATTCCGGAATCAAAATCCCATCCACCATGGCCGCCAATCCGCTGGAAAGGGCCAAATGACCGTGGGTGCGTCCCATGATCTCAACCAACATCAAGCGGTGGTGGCTGTCGGCGGTGGCCCGCAGCAGGGATAACCCCCGCACATTTTCTGCGGTGGCGCTGTCAAAGCCCAAGGTATAATGGGTGCCCCCCACGTCCCGATCAATGGTTTTGGGAATGCCGATGATGGGAATGCCGCTGCTTTGGTGCCATGCGTTTGCAATGCGAAAACTGCCATCCCCCCCAATCACAATCACCCCCGCCAGACCCAACTGGTGAACGGCCCGATTCATGGCATCCTGCAAAACGCGGGCGGCCTCTTCGGTCTCGGGTTTGGGGGTATCGGCGTTGATGCTGCCCAAAATGCTACCGCCTTGACCGATGACGTTTTCCTGCAAAGTCTCTGGCCCCAAGGCAAACACATCAGGGGGCACCGCAAGGAGGCCCGCCGCCCCCCCACGAATGGCCAAAATGTCATAACCAAACGATGGGGCCATTTTCCCCAGAGCGGCCAAGGCCGCATTCAGGCCCGGGCAATCCCCCCCTGTGGTCATCACCCCGAGAATGGGCAAGGGTTTTGTCATCAAGCCGCACTTTGGGACAATTGCCGCGTGCGATCCGCCAGAGAGATTAAGGTATTCACAGCAGCCCCCGCATAATTTTCGGCCGTTTGGCTTTCTTTTTCCAGGGTTTTCATGGTCCTGTCAATCTCGTGAATGTGTTTGACAATGGATTTTGCGGATTCATTTTGCTGATCCAACGTGCTGGCAATGGCGTTGCTGGACCCGATGATGGTTTGCATACTGCGGCTGATCGCCCCAATGGCCCCCACAACACTTTGGGTCACGGCCTGAATGTCACGGATTTTAGCAGCGATGGCGTCGGTGGCTTTGGCGGTTTCGTTGGCCAGGTTTTTCACCTCGTGCGCCACAACAGCAAAGCCGCGACCGGCTTCACCGGCTGAGGCGGCCTCGATGGAGGCATTGAGGGCCAACAGGCTGGTTTGTTCGGCAATATCGTTAATCAGGTTCACAACATCCCCCACCTCTTTGGCGGCAAAGGCCAGACGTTCGATGGTCTGCATGGCATCTCTGGTGAGGATATTGGCCCCCTGAATCGACTGCTGAGAGGCATCAATGTGCTGGGCAATGTGACGGGCGGTGTCGCTCATCCGCTGGGCCATCAAAGAGACCGCCGAGACCGTCATCAAGGAATTTTGGGATGTTCTGTGAATCAATGTGGCCTGATCATAGACCGACTGGGCCTCTTGACGCTGACCCAAATGGGCGGAAAGGTCCATCAGTTCCCGCCGCAAGCGATCCGCAGCAAAACCATAATCCTGAGGGACAGCAGGCAACGGCGCGGCGGATACTTCAGGCTGGGCATAGGGCACCCACAACGCCACCGTTTGGGACCCCGTGGTGGCGATGTGCAGGGTATAAACATCATCCCCCACGGAAATTATGGCTGAGGAGGCAGATTTTTCCTGCTCTGGCAAAAGATGATCCAAAAATTCTGAAAGACTCAAGACATCCCCCGAAAGGCCGATGGCCGATAATCCCTGACGCGCCGCGTCGTTGGCGTAAACCATGATCCCTGTTTGGGCATCAAACAGAATGCACGCCGCGGACCAATGGCGCAAAACCTCAAAAGAAGACGAAGGCTTGGTGACCTGATTGTTTTTTTCAAAGTAAAGTTTCAAAACACCGGCCAAGGCATGATTGTAAGGGGTATAGGCACGGTGATACACAAAGGAATCACAAATATCAGAAACATCTTTCACCAAATCCCGCTGGCGCTGCCAAACCACCCACGATGCTGCCGCACATAGCACCATGGCCACCATGAAAAGAATGGTCATAGCCGACGCTTGGGCGGAAAGGGATTCAAACACACGCTGCAAAGACGCATAGTCAGCACGGACCTGTTGTTTTTGCAATTCCACCCCCAGCGTACTGTCCAGAGACAAAACCATGATGAGCAAGCTGCCCACCACCAAAACCCCTGCCCCCCAGAGAATCACGGGAAGGTGTTGTTTCACGAAAATCCATTCTTTGCGCATGGGAGGGAAGCTCCTAACCTTATCTTTTTTTAAAGTACCACCATAGCGTGTTTTTTCCTTTGTATCAGGACAGGGTTAAGGGAAGGTAAAGACAAACAACAGGACATTGTATCCTAGACAAACAAACATGTGACTTTTGTTACAGACCATGCCCCGTTTTTGGGGGATGATGGGGGTAAGAATTTATTATTTTAAGGATTAAAAGGGAGGTTTGGGATGGGGAATTATTCAGATAATCCTCTTTCATCACGTGGAGGCCTACGAGGACAAAGCCCAGTAGAGGAAAGACTTAAAAAACATAGAGAGGCTATAATAAGACCTGAGGATTTCTCTGGGCATTCTGGGGGAACGACTGGCAATTCCGTGAAAGTAGTCCTAAATGAGAGTGAAGGCCGCTAATCCCCCCCCCAAAGCTCCCCACACACCATGGGGGGCCCTGTGAGGGGGGTGGGGTTTTGATTTTCGGGAGCTTTAGGCCGCCAGAGGGGTGCTGGTGCGGATCAGGTGGATTTCGTCACGCAGCTTTAGTTTTTCACGTTTCAGGTTTTGAAGTCGCATGGGGTCTGGAGAGGGACGGTTTTGCTCGGCCTCCAAAGACGCTTCGATATAAGCGATTTTTTTTAAGAGGGACTCTAAACGGGGATGGGTCATAAATACGCCTCCTTGATGTTGTTGATGTTGACCTACTTAGGGAAACATTCTACAACATCCAGAGGGGATCAACAACAGATTCCTGATCGTGGTTCACCTGCAGACAAGGAAACGGTATGTCTCTTCTTTCTTCTCATGTGGTGTATAAGCCTTTTGCGTATCCATGGGCCTATGATGCGTGGTTGATGCAACAACGCATTCACTGGTTGCCAGAGGAAGTGCCGCTGGCCGATGATGTCAAAGATTGGCAGCGTGTCCTCAACCCCCAAGAGCGCAACCTGTTAACCCAGATTTTCCGCTTTTTTACCCAGGCAGATGTTGAGGTCAACAACTGTTACATGCGTCACTATTCCCGTGTGTTCAAACCCACGGAAATTCAAATGATGCTGGCGGCGTTTTCCAACATGGAAACCATTCATATTGCTGCATATTCCTATCTGTTGGACACGGTGGGCATGCCGGAAATTGAATACAGTGCCTTTTTGCATTACAAAGAAATGAAAGACAAATACGATTACATGCAACAGTTTGGGGTGGATACACCCCGTGATATTGCCCTGACCATGGCTGTTTTTGGGGCTTTTACCGAGGGGTTGCAGCTGTTTGCCAGTTTTGCCATGCTGCTGAATTTCCCCCGTTTCAACAAAATGAAGGGGATGGGCCAGATTGTATCATGGTCCGTGCGGGACGAAAGTTTGCACTGCGCATCCATCATTCGCCTGTTTCAGACGTTTTTGTCGGAACACCCTGAAATTGATACCGATGCCTTTCGGGGGGAAATCTATGCCGCCTGCCGCACCATTGTTCATCACGAGGATGCGTTTATCGATCTGGCCTTTGAACTGGGCGGGATTGAGGGGATGACCGCCGAGGATATCAAACGCTACATCCGCTATATTGCGGATATGCGGTTAAGTCAGCTGGGTATGGCCCCCCTGTATAACATTGCCACCAACCCTCTGCCGTGGATTGATGAAATCATGAACGGGGTGGAACATGCCAACTTTTTTGAAAGCCGCGCCACCGAGTACACCAAAGCCGCCACGGTGGGCACGTGGGAAGAGGCCTTTGCCTAAACACACCAAACGCCATGTCCCGCATTCTCTTTGTCATCGAGCCCATCGCCACCATCAATCCCCAAAAGGATACCACCTATCTGTTCATGCATGAGGCGCAGCGGCGGGGCCATGAATCCTTTGCCTGCACGCCGGAGGATCTGTGTTTGGAAAACGGGGTTGTCTCGGCCTTTGTCACCGATATTTCTGTTCCCGCTTTGGGGCAGCCCGTACAGAGGGGCAGCACCACCCGCCGCCCCCTCACCGATTTTTCTGTGGTGTTCATGCGGCACGATCCGCCATTTGACATGCGGTATCTCAGTGCGGGGTATCTGCTCAACAGTGTTCATCCCACCCCCCCTGTGCTGAACACGCCGGCCAACGTATTGACCTTGCCAGAAAAAATTTATCCCACGCGGTTTGCGGATCTGATGCCCCCCACGCTGGTATCCCGCCATCCGGTGGCCATCGCTGATTTTCACAAGACCCACGGCGATATTGTCCTAAAGCCCCTATATTCCTGTGGGGGCGAGGGTGTGTTTCATCTGCGGCCCCATGACCCCAACCTGAAAACCCTGATCGAGCTGTTTGATACCCGCTACCCAGGCCCTTGGGTGGCGCAAAAATTCCTGCCAGAGGTATCACAGGGGGATAAACGCGTTTTGTTTTGCAACGGCGAGGTTTTGGGGGCGGTCCTGCGTGTCCCCCAAACCGGCAGCGTTCGGGCCAACTTTCACAGCGGCGGCAGCGGTGCCGCCACAGCCCTAAGCCCCGCCGAGCAAGCCCTGTGCGCCCGCATCGGGCAATCCCTGAAAGATCATGATCTGTTTTTTGTGGGCATTGATTTGATTGGTCCGTGGTTGACGGAAATCAATGTGACCTCCCCCACCGGTATGCAGGAAATGAACGCCCTGTATGGGGTGCGATTGCAGGAAACGGTTTGGGATCAGGTGGAAAAGCGTTATTTTTAAAGGGATCTCGGGCGGATAGGGGCCAAGATGAGATTAGGGCCGTGGGCGTGTCTTGGTTTGCTCAACACTAGAGTATGTTCACTATAACGCCGCGGGCTTTGGTTCAGCATGTTTCCCGTCCCCTCTGGGTTTTTTTGCACGCTATCTTAGATAATTCGCCAATGAAATGCCGCCAATTTTCGAAAGGGCGATGAAGGATGCCTGAAGAACGTTGTTTTCCTGTGATAATTTCGCACTGGCATCAATAATGTTGGTGTCTTTCATTTCACTGATGGTGTTGGTTAAAATCAGGATATTTTGCTCGTGAATATCCTTGATGGTGTCCATTTGGGCCACTTTGACCCCGATGCCACTGATCATGGCGGGGATGTCTTTTTGGGCGACTTCCTCCACCAAGGCCAAAGAGGCCCGCAGGTTATCGTTGTCATTGGGGCTGTTAAACACACTCCGCATGGCGCGGATGAGTTTTTCAAAGGTTGGATCGTTGGCGGTCATGCCGTACGTGACGGTTCGGCCTTCGCCCACGCGGGAAAACGCTTCGTAATCATCTCCCTGATAATACTCTGTGTTGGGGGTATTCACATCAATAGGCGTTATGAAAGCGTCCAAATCCACAGGGGCCACATCGCTGCGGCTGCCGGAAAAAATGTACTGATCCCCGTCTTTGGTATTCAGCAGGTTTTCCATCTGATCCATAAATTGCTTGGCAATCTCGGCGGTGGGCTGGAATTGATCGTTTTCGGCGTTCAGGGCATTCAGCAGGTCGCCCCGAAACTTATTGGCCATCTCGCGGATAGAGTCCACCTGCGTTTCCGCCAAACTTAATCGATTGCGGGTGATGGTGATATCGTCCAGGTATTGATTTAAACGGGCATTGGCCCCCTCAAAATTCACCAAACGGCCAGAAACATCGGAAATTCCGCTGTAATTCTGGGCCTTCAGGCCACTGGAAATCTGAATTTGCAAATTATAGGTTCGTTGCAACGTTTGTTGATTCAACCCCATCAGGGCATCAAAGCCCGTGCGTGTTCCAATACGGTTGATCATAACTTAGGCTCCGCTATACAATTTGTTCTAACGCATCAAACATTTCATTGGTCACCCGCACCACTTGGGCCATGGTGTTATAGGCATTCTGCAAAACCAGCATGGCGGCCATTTCTTCATCAATGTTGACATCACTGACCGAAGAGCGCGTAGCCTCCAGCGACGTTACCAAACTGCTTTGATTTTTAAATATCTGCTCGGCCGAGGCAATATCCCGCGCCGTATAATCCAAAATCAAAGAGGCATATTCCGACAACGTCAAGCTTCGTGGCCCGATTTTTTGGGTCCCGTCAAAGGATTGCTTGGCCAAAAACATGTCATTGATGGCCGCCAGATTGCGGGCATCCCCCTGTCCAATGGCCACCACAGGGGTAGTCATGGGGGGGGTAATGGTGGGCATGTTCAGTCTGCCGCGGGTTAATAACTGCGGCTGGTCCTTGATGGTCTGGCGCACATCTAGCGATGCACTGCTATAGCGGGTATCCCTAAGGCCCAACAGGGGCAACGCCGGATTGCCATTCAAATTGGCAGCGGGTAGGCCTTGGGTGATGCGGATCGTTTGGGTTTGATCATTGCTGGCCATCACCAAGCGATTCTGACTGTCCAAAGACACGGTGATGCCCACAGAGGCCCCCGATAAATCCGCATTGATGTCCGCGATCAAATCGCTGAGTGTTGCGCCGGAAAAACCCGAAAGATCATAATCCAGATGGGACACGTGGTTGCCCTGACTGTCTGCCAAGGTTAAGGTGAGCGTGCCAGAAGCCCCCGTTATGGCCAAATTCGGATCAAAGGCCGCCGTGCTACGCAAATTCTGGGGCGGCAGGCTGGTGTTGGTGTTGACAAAAAAATCGTTGAAACCAAAGTAATTTTGCAGCGTTTGTCCCTCTCCGCTAACCGTTTCTGTGGGTAGGGCCGCGGGGTTGGGGGATCCAATGGCCAGCTTGTTGTTACCTTTGGCTTTCAAGCTGAACGTCCCATCACTGTTAAACGGCGCCGATAGATCCAAATAGGTGTTCATGGCGACCCCATTCACCGCGCTCAGCGTGGTGGGGTCATTCAAATAATTCACAAAATCCTGATAGGTATAGGTCGTGGCTGGAGCAACGGGTGTTGTGACCGTAGATAGGTCCACATCCAGATAATCCACATAACTGCCCTTGGCATCCATAACCGCGATGCGCAGGGTGCCGGTGGCATAAAATTGATCCGCCGCAGAAATTTTGCGTGTGCTGGTGATGGTGCTGGGGGGTGGATAGGGCACGCCCGCATTATGGGCCTGATTCATTTGGGTCATCAGCTGATTTGACAGGTTTTCCAGCTGATCCGTCAATTCTGGCAAAATCGTATCCCGCAGTTGCAATAGCCCCGCAATTTTCCCGCTGTTAATCTTTTTGGTTAAATCCGTGGAAAGGGAGCTGCTGGAGACCTCAATAGGACCAAAATTTCCCTCTTCATACCGGCTTTCTGGTTTTACGTTACCCGTGGCGATATAGGACAGGGTGCTGGGATTCACCTCCAGCAAGGCTTGGCCTGATTTGGTGTAAATGGCCAACCCATCGTTGGGACGGGGGAAGGTATTCACATCCATCTGCTCTGAGATCTGTTTTAAAAATTGATCCCGACGATCCAGCAAATCCCCCATGGGGCGCCCTGTAATACTGGCTTGGCTGATGTCTTTGTTGAGTTTTTCAATTTCCACCAAGGCATCGTTGATGGTTTTGACTGAGGATTCAATCTCTTTATCCACCCGCTGGCGCAACTCTTGAATATGGGCCACAGAAGAGCGCATTTGAAAACTTAGGGTTTCCGCCACCGACACAATCTGGCTGTGCTGCACGTTATCCGCAGGGGCGGTCATTAAGGATTGCAAGCGCGTTTCCAAATCCGTTAAGGTTGCGGTTAAAGAAACGCTGTCCCCCGTGGATCCAAAAATGGACTCTACCTCGCTGTAAAAGGATGCGATGGTTTCATCCCGCGAAAGTCCGGAAATTTCCCCGCGCATGTTTTTTAAAAACACGTCATCCGCATTGCGGGTGATGCTGGCCACCTGAACGCCGGCAACTTGGTCCCCCAAAAGCAGCGTGGTGTTGTTGGCCTGCTTTTTGGTATAGCCATCCACATTGGCGTTGGAAATGTTGTTGGAAATCACATTCAGCGCCTGCTGGCTGGCAGCCAGTCCAGAAATCCCTGATTTTATGGCGCTGGTTAAGGACATGATGGGCCCCTACAGTGTTTCGTTAAAGCTGACGGATACAGGGGCACTGTTTCCGTAATTCGCGGCAGCCCCTCGGGGCGCACGGGCGGCGTAGGTGGATGATTTTTGCTCACCGGCCATGGCTTCGCGGATGCTTTCCAAAATAAAGATGCGGGCGTTGCGGGCCGCTTCGATGGTATTTAAGGTGGCCTGCATGGTTTTTTGTAATAAACTCAGTGCCACTTTCAAATCCACCTTAACGGCGCGATCCATGGTCTCTAGAACTTTGGGATCTTGCTCCAGCGCCTTCAGACCGCTTTGATAGGCATCGATTAAGGCCTGTTTCCGCGCGGCAAAATCCAACGTTCCCGCCACGTTTTGGCCCAAAATCATTTTTTGTTCCAAAACCAACAGGGTTGTTAAATCCCGGGCGATACCGATAACATCCTGCGCCAAAGTGGTGGATGGAGAGGGGGTTTTGAGGAGGGTGGTGCTCATGCTTAGGCTCCTTGATGTTCCTGATAACGCAGCAGTGATTTTTGTAATGCATCAGATAGGCCAAGTCCCTGTTTTGCCGTGATCTGATCTGCCATGGCGGACACCAAAAGGGACCGGTACGTGTCTTCGGCAAAGCCACCGCCAAAGGGGGCTTCGGTGCTGAGGCCCTGAAACATGTACCCCGTCATTTCGGAAATAAACATGGATTCAAAGGATTTTGCGGCCTTTTCCAGTTTTGCTTTGTTTCCCTCACCGGAAGGCAAAGGGGATGAAAGGGGGGAAAGGGGAGAGATCAAATTCATACTACATCACCTCAATTTCAGCTTGCAGGGCGCCTGCGGCCTTGATGGCCTGTAAAATGGAAATCATATCCCGCGGGCCAATGCCTAGGGCGTTTAAGCCCGTGACCAGCTCTTGCAGGCTGACCCCACCGTTGACAATGGCCAGTTTTTTCTCTTTTCCACTATCTTGAACATCCACTTGGGTGCGATCCACAACGGTGGTTTGGCCGACCTCGGCAAAGGGTCCGGGCTGGGAAACCTGCGGCGTTTCGGTGACGCGGATGGTCAAATTGCCTTGGGCAATGGCCACGCGGCTGATGCGTACGTTATCCCCAATGACCACCACACCGGTGCTTTCGTTAATCACCACACGGGCCGGCGCATCGGGGGTGACATTTAATTGTTCCACCTGTGTGATCAACTGGGCGATGTTGTTTTCATAAGCTATGGGTGTTGTCAATTCCACCGTTCCGGAATCCGCAGAGCGGGCCAGATCGGACCCAAAACTGTTGTTAATGGCCTTGGCAATGCGCTGGGATGTTGTAAAATCAGGGTTTTTTAGGGCCAGACGAATGGATTTCAGGCCATTGAGTTTAAACGGCAATTCTTGCTCTACAATGGCGCCAGAGGCAATGCGTCCGTTGGTGGGAACCCCTTGGGTGACGCTGGTGGCGGCACCGCCGGCGGAAAAGCCCCCAATGGCCACGGGTCCTTGGGCCACGGCATAAACGCTGCCATCCGCCCCCATCAGAGGGGTGACCAACAGGGTGCCCCCGCGTAAACTTTCGGAATCCCCAATGGCCGAAATGGACGCATCAATACGCGATCCGGCCCGCGCAAAGGCCGGCAAGTTGGCCGTGACCATCACGGCGGCGATGTTTTTGGAATCCAATGCCTCTTCCCGCGCCCGAACCCCCAGACGGTCCAACATGGCGATAAAACTTTCTTTGGTAAAGACAGCCTTGTTCAGGCTGTCCCCCGTGCCGTCCAAACCGACGACCAAACCATAGCCCACCAGCATGTTGTCCCGCACCCCCTCAAAATCCGCCACATCCTTAATCCGCGTGGCATGGGCCACAGGGGTGGAAAACGCCAGAAACGTCACAAAGCACAACCAAAAACAGACGAAACGACGCACAAGGGACCTCATCGATGGACTTTTTTTCCATGAGATGATGCAAAAGGTGTGCCAGGGGGGCTATTTTGATCTCCTCTTGACATACAGCCCTGTTTTTCCTTAGGATAGATTCATCTTGGGAAGATGAACATGATGGATTCTTCGGCCATTCTGACGCAGTTGCGGTTTCATCAGGGCGATTTGCAGGCCCGTGGGGTGCAGCATATCGCCGTTTTTGGTTCCGTGGCCACGGGCCAAGCCATGGAATCCAGTGATGTGGATGTGTTGGTGGATTTAGATCCTGATATGCCAATGGGGATTTATGATTACGTGGCCCTAAAACGCTTTATTGCAGGGTTGTTTCCCATAAAGGTCGATGTTGTACACGCGGCGGCCCTTAAACAGGGCCTAAGCCCCCGCGTTGCATCCGAGGCCCTGTATGCCTTCTAAAGACCCCCGCATCCCCCTACGGGAGATTCGCGATAATATTGATTTTGCTCTGTCTTGCGTGCAGGGCTATACCCTCGATGCTTTTTTAAACGATCAAAAAACACTTTATGCCGTTACCCGAGCCTTGGAAATCATTTCCGAGGCCTCTCGGCGTTTGCCAGAAACCATCAAACAACGTCACCCTGATATTCCATGGTCTGATATGGCGGGGGCAGGGAATATCTATCGTCATGATTACGAAGATGTGTCCGCAACCATGATTTGGAATACGCTCAAAAACAATTTGCCCTCTTTAAAACAAACCGTTCTTCAAGAATTATCCCTGTGTGACGGTGGGGGGGATACGGGTTCATAAGAAAGAAAAATCGTAGGTCAATGCCTCATACACGGTGCGGGGGAGACCCTTATGGGGAATGGCCGTTTGTTATTTGGGGGCGGTGACACTGATCACTTTCTGAATGCCGTCTATAAAAACACGGTAACTGTGGGAACGGTTTGTGTTATAGTCTATGGGAAATACGGCCCCTATTTGACGGGAGCCACTGATTTTTTGATACTGGTTGTGTGTAAGTTTTTTCAGTTCTTCACAGGCATAGCTGAGCGCATCGGGGTTTCTGTATTTTCTTTTGGATTGGTATTTCGAAGGATTGATACCGTATAGGGGTAAAACCGTTTCTAAACAACCAAGATACCAACTTTCCAGATGGTGACAGGCAATGCGTACCAAGGTATTGGTTTTTCCAGATTGCACACACAGCTTTTTTAAGTGGGCCTTCAGGGCCACACAATCCTCATGATCCTGATCCAGTAGAATCACAAACCCCAGAATGGGTGTGTTATAGGCCCGCAGTTTACGTTCGATGTTTTTTTCCAGATCCTGTTTTCCCTCAAAGGTTATATACTGCACGTGGATATCCTCTGGTAACAAGCGGGGCAACAGGGCTTTTAAAAACACTTTGGCCGATTCTTCCTCCAGAAAAAACACCAGTTCCTTCATTGGGGATCAACCCCCAGAAATAAACCCTGTTTCCAAAGCCAGCCCATTTTATCCCCAGATTCAAAAAATCTCTTTATTTGCGGGTTCTTCTCTGCCCGTTCTACTATCGTATATCCCGATTGTTTTTTTAGCCAATAAACGGACTGCAGGGGTACAGCGTTCAAAAAATCGGGTGAATGTGTTGAAACAAAAACCTGTCCGCCGCGCTGGGTATAGGATTCGAACTCCTCTGCCAATTCGGGAAGCAAGCCTAGGTAAAGTTGATTTTCAGGCTCTTCCACACACAAAACAGGGTGGGGCGCAGGATCATTCAGCAACAACAAATAGGCAAACATTTTGATGGTCCCATCGGAAACATAACGATCCACAAAAGGTTCCTTAAACGCTTGATCCCCAAATTTTAAAAGAAGCCTTCCATCCTCGGTGACTTTGGAATCCACCGAAGCAATCCCAGGCACTCTTTGTTTCATTTTTGTTTTGATGGCGTTGAAAATATCGGGATGGTTTTCAGAATAGTTTCTGGCCACGCGGGCGATGTTATCACCGGATTCGGAAACATGCTGATCTTCCCCGATGATTTCGTTACTTCCACGGGCCGTTTCAATGTGGAAATCAGAGATATGCCAGTTTTCGATCAATTTACGGAAACCACTGGCGGCTTTAAAACGATCGAATTGCCCTAGGCCCTTTATGGCCAGAATATAGTTTGCGTCTAGTTTTTGCTGTTCTTTTTTCAGATCTTTATCGCTGATCTTAAAGTCTTCTTCGTTGTTGATGGCGTGCCCTGAGCCGTTTTCGAAGTCTAAAAAATGAAAAGGTGATCCATATTCTCCCCTTTTGTATCTCAAAATTTCTCTTTTGATAAAAGGTTGTTTATGGCTTTGTGCGATTTCTAAAGAGTAAGTGACCCGTCTGCTGATTCCCGCAATCTCCATTCGGAATTGAATTTCAATCAGAATGCTTTCGTCATCATGGCCACGACTCACCACCTCATGAAAGCCACCCCGATCCTGCAACGCTTTGCGCACGTTCGAGGTCAGACAGTGCTTCAGAAACCGAAACACATCAAACAGGGTTGATTTTCCCGTGCCATTCGCGCCAATAACAACACAAAAAGGGGGGATGTCTTTAATGTGGACATCTTGAAAGGCTTTGAAGTTTTTCAGTTTTATGGATTCAATACGCATAAAGGATCACGATTTCTAAACAGATACTTTATATCATATAGACTATCATTTTCCTAACACTCCCCCCCTACTGACACGCCAAGCATTCCTCATACTTATTCCCCTCATCATTAACGGGGGACAGCAGGGGCATGGCGGCGTTTTTTTCAGCCTGTGCGATCAGGGATGCCGGCGCTGTGGCCACGTTGGTGGAGACCACATCAGCCCGTTGCATGGATTTGGACCGACAGTAATACAGAC
This sequence comes from Alphaproteobacteria bacterium, assembly GCA_044371315.1. GTDB lineage: Bacteria > Pseudomonadota > Alphaproteobacteria > JAJTHO01 > CANGYM01 > CANGYM01. The sequence continues at coordinate 16,312 of JBILTX010000011.1, forward strand.
TTTTGACCCCCCGCGCCCATGCCATGTGGTGCAGACGGTGCAAATCCCGCTTGTGCACGTTGGCGGGCAGGAAAATGTTCAGCGACTGCGCCTGACACACAAAGGGGGTCCTGTCCGCCGCCAGATCAATCAACCAGCGCTGGTCCAGCTCAAAGGCGGTTTTGAAGACGTCTTTTTCATGCTCATCCAGAAAATCCAGATGCTGCACAGACCCCTCGGTGGTGCTGATGCTGGACCAGATTTCGGGGGTGTTGTGGCCTTTGTCCTCCAGCAATTTAACGAGGTGTTTGTTGCGCACGGTAAAGGACCCACTCAGGGTTTTGTGGGTATAGCTGTTGGCCACATAGGGCTCGATCCCAGGGGAACTGCCGCCGCAAATGATGGAAATGGACGCCGTGGGGGCAATGGCCAGTTTGTTGGAAAAGCGTTCTTTGACCCCAAAATCCGCCGCATCGGGGCAGGATCCCCGTTCGTAAGCCAATTTTTCTGACGCCGCATCCACCCCAGTGCGAATGTGCTTCATCATGCGCAGATTCCACGATTTGGCCAGTGCGGATTCAAAGGGAATCATGTTTTCCTGAAAAAAGGAATGCAATCCCATGACGCCCAGCCCCACGCTGCGTTCCCGCATGGCGGAATACTTGGCCCGTGCCATGGAATCGGGGGCTTTTTTGATGAAATCCTGCAGGACGTTATCCAAAAACCGCATGACGTCCTCTAAAATCATGGGATGGTCTTCCCATTCTTTGTAGGTTTCCAGATTTAGCGAGGATAAACAACACACCGCCGTGCGCTGTTTGCCGTACAAGTCCTCCCCCGTGGGCAGGGTGATTTCACTGCACAAATTGGATGTTTTCACCCGCAGACCCGCCAGTTTCTGGTGTTCGGGCAGGGCGCGGTTGACGTGATCGATGAAAACGATATACGGCTCCCCCGTTTCAATACGGGCGGTGAGGATACGAATCCACAGGGCGCGGGCCGAAACGGTGCGGATGATGGATCCATCTTTGGGGCTGGTGAGCGCCCATTCATCATCCTGATCCACCGCCCGCATAAAGGCATCGGGAATCAAAATTCCATGGTGCAGGTTCAGGGCCTTGCGGTTGGGGTCGCCGCCGGTGGGGCGGCGAAGTTCAATAAACTCCTCAATTTCCGGATGACTCACGGGCAGATACACCGCGGCGCTGCCCCGACGCAAACTGCCCTGCGAAATGGCCAAGGTCAAGGAATCCTGAACCCGAATAAACGGCACTACGCCGGATGTTTTGCCGTTGCCATGCACACTTTCGCCAATGGATCGCAAATTGCCCCAATAACTGCCGATCCCACCGCCGCGGGCCGCCAGCCAGACATTTTCATTCCACAGATCAACGATCCCCTCCAAACTGTCGTTGGCCTCGTTCAAAAAGCAGGAAATGGGCAGACCGCGGGACGTTCCCCCGTTGCTGAGGACGGGCGTTGCCGGCATAAACCACAAACGGCTGATGTAATCATACAAACGCTGGGCATGATCCCCATCATCGGCATAATAACACGCCACACGGGCAAACAAATCCTGATAACTCTCCCCAGGCAGCAGATAACGGTCCTGCAAAACGGCTTTTCCGAAGTCCGTCAACAGCGCATCCCGCGCCGGATCAATGCGAACGTGAACCTTTTCCTTGATTGCCACCATGGTGCCCATACCGCGTTTATCCCTATTTGATTGTGGTTGTCATCTTTTTCCTGATAAAACAGCAAGAAATACCATATATAGTACGATCTTGCCACTTATCATACTACATCTGGTGGGTTTGCCAACTGTTTTATGAGGGCCGATTAATAAAAACCGGTGGTTGTTCGCTAAAAAAAATGCACTTTTGGGGAGGGTGATTATTTCTGTAGTTTTAAGGTGAACACGTCCGCCCCCCGCTTGACAGGAAACACCACAACGCTTAATCAATCAAGGGTGAGTGCCACAAAAAATCGGGAGGTCGTCTATGTCCATCATGCCCGTTGCCGTTTCCGTTCAGGGGGTTTCCCATGCCTTTGGGGATCGAACGGTTTTGTCCGACGTATCGTTTCAGGTGAATATCGGGGATGTTTTGGGGTTTTTGGGTCCCAACGGTGCCGGAAAATCCACCACCATGCGGATTGTGGCGGGATTTTTGCGCCCCCATAGCGGGCAAGTGTCTTTGATGGGTCAGGATGTCATGACCTCCCCTGCCCTGTGGCGGCGCAAGCTGGGCTATTTGCCCGAGGGGGCCCCGATGTACGAAGACATGACCGTTTACAATTTTCTGGGCTTTATCGCGGGCTGCCATGGGTTTTCTGGTGCACAGCGACGCGCCCGCCTGCAACATGCCAGCGATTTAACCCATTTGTCCTCTGTATGGGACGTGCGGATCGAGGATTTGTCCAAGGGGTTTAAACGTCGCGTAGCCTTGGCCGCCGCCTTGTTGCATGATCCCCACGTTTTGGTTCTGGACGAGCCCACCGATGGGCTGGATCCCAACCAAAAACACGATCTGCGGGCGGTGATTCGGGATTTGTCCAAAAACAAGGCCATCATCATTTCAACGCATATCCTAGAGGAAGTGGATGCCATTTGTTCCCGTTTGATCGTTCTGAATCAGGGCCGGATTGTGGTGGACACAACGCCAGAGGCTTTGCGGCGGGACAATGTCTCTGGATCCGTGATTCACTTAACCTTGGCCAGTAAATATCGGGGACGGTTTGAAGAAAACCTTAAAAAATTATCCTATACCTTGGAGATTTCCCAAAACAACGCCTCTCAGGACGGCCTGCTGGCCCTGAGTGTGCAAAGCCAAAACCCCGATGCCGTCAAAGACATTCGGGATATTTTAGAGCGCGAGCGGATTTTTCCCCATCATTTTTCCGAAGGGGACACCGATCTGCAAGACATTTTCCGTCGTTTAACCGCATAAGGATTGTATTATGGCCCCCATCAATCGTGATTTGGTAAGAGACCCCATGGCCGCCTGCGAGCGGGCGCTGTCGTTATTGCGGAGGTCTCTTTGACAAAGATCATGTCACAGAGCGTCTGAATGATCTGAATGCCCGCTGCGAATCGCCGGATTTTTGGCTTAATCCTGCGCAGGCTCAACAGGTTTCTAAGGAAAAAGTGGCCCTAGAAAAACGTCTTGCCACCTTTCATGAGGTGAACAGCCTGTGGGAAGATGCCCAAACCCTGCTTAGCATGGGAGAGGAAGAAAACGACGAAGCCACATGGTCCGAAGGGTATACTGCCCTGTTATCCCTGCAAAAACGTCTGGCCCGTCTGGAGCTGGAGGTTTTGCTGTCTGGCGATGCCGACGGCAACAATTGTTATTTATCGGTGAACGCCGGCGCCGGCGGGACAGAGGCCCAAGATTGGACGGAAATGGTCCTGCGTATGTACGTCCGCTATGCCGAGCGGCTGGGCTATCGCTGCACCCTGATGGAGGAATCCGCAGGCGAAGAAGCCGGTTTAAAATCCGCCACCGTTTTGATCGAGGGGGATTATGCCTATGGCTGGTTAAAAGGGGAAAGCGGCGTGCACCGTTTGGTGCGTATTTCCCCCTTTGATTCGGGGGCCCGTCGCCATACCAGTTTTACCTCGGTCTGGGTCAGTCCCGTGGTGGATGAAACCATTGATATTGAGATTTTGGACAAAGACCTGCGGGTGGATACGTTCCGTGCCTCTGGCGCGGGGGGGCAACACGTTAATAAAACCGACAGTGCCATTCGCATCACGCATATTCCCACGGGGATTGTTGTGCAATGTCAGAATGATCGCTCTCAACACCGCAATCGGGATCAGGCCATGCAAATGCTCAAAGCCCGCCTGTACGAGCAAGAACTGAAAAAACGCGAAGACGCCGCCAGCCTGCTGGAGGCCGGCAAAACCGATATCGGTTTTGGCCACCAAATCCGATCCTATGTCCTGCACCCCTATCAGATGATCAAGGATGTTAGAACAAATGTTGAAACATCCGATACCCAAGGGGTTTTGGATGGGGATATCGATTTATTTTTAGAAGCGAATCTGATGAGAAAACTATGACGGCGCTTTTGTGGTTGAGGGATGATTTACGCCTGCACGATCACCCCGCTTTGCAAGAGGCCGCCGGATATGATGGCCCCCTGATTGTTGTTTATATTTTAGAGCACCATCCGACCCTACGCCCCTTGGGCGGGGCGTCCCGCTGGTGGTTGCATCACAGTTTAAAAAGCCTTTCGGATGCCCTTGATCAACGGGGCCAAAGGCTGATTCTTCGCCAAGGCAACCCCGAAACCCTACTGCCCCAGATGGTGCGGGATTATGACGTTCGGCAGGTCTTTTGGTCCCGCCGCTACCATGCCATGACTCTGGATCGTGATATCAAGGCCACGCTGAAAAGCATGGGCGTGGGGGTGAAAACCTTAAACAGCCATCTGCTGCTGGAACCTTGGGATGCCCTGAAAGCTGATGACACCCCCTATACGGTTTATACGCCGTTTTGGAAAAATCTGTTTTCAAAACGGGATTTTATCCCTACGCCTGTGGGGGTGCCCCGCACGTTGCCCCTGCCTGTGGCAGGGTGTTTTTCTGAAACTTTGGAAGCGTTGCGCTTGCTGCCCCAAAACCCCGATTGGGCGGGGGGCCTGCGTCAGCGTTGGGCCGTGGGTGAACCGGCGGCTCAGGACCGATTCACAACCTTTTTGGCCCAAAACCTGAAAACCTACGCCGCCGATCGGGATCGTCCCGATTTGCAGAAAACCTCGCGGCTGTCCCCCTATCTGCGGTTTGGGGAAATCAGCATCCGTCAGGTGTGGCATCAGGCCCTGAAGGCCTTTGAGGCCGGTGAGGCCCAAGCAGAAACGTTTTTAAAGGAACTGGTGTGGCGTGAATTTTCTTACAGCCTGTTATACCATAACCCCCGTTTGGCCACGGATCCCTTTCGCCCTGAATTTTCCCGTTTTCCATGGAACGCGCGGCCCGATGACCTCAGGGCTTGGCAACAGGGAAAAACCGGATATCCCATCGTGGATGCCGGCATGCGGGAATTATGGCAAACAGGATGGATGCATAACCGTGTGCGGATGGTCACGGCGTCTTTTTTAACCAAGCATCTGCTGATTCCGTGGCAACAGGGGGAATCTTGGTTTTGGGATACCCTTGTGGATGCGGACCCTGCCAGCAATGCCGCCAGCTGGCAATGGGTGGCCGGATGCGGGGCCGATGCGGCGCCGTATTTTCGCATTTTTAATCCCCTGCTGCAGGGGGAACGGTTTGATCCGGACGGGGTGTATGTGAAAACTTATGTTCCCGAACTCTCGCCCCTAAAGCCCCCCGTCGTCCATAAACCTTGGGAAAGTTCCTTAACCCTCCCTTATCCTGCCCCCATCATCCCCCACCAAGAGGGACGCGACAGGGCCCTGAGGGCCTTTGAGTCCCTGAAAACCTCTGCGGTATGCGATTAAAACAGCCCCTTTTTTTCACCAGGGCCTGGCTGCGACACCATCAGCGCACGCTGTGGCGGGTGGCAACGTGGGTGTTGGTGCTTTTATCGTTGTCGGCGGTTGTGGGCACCATCACGTTGTTTACCACCAATCCCCCTTTGGGGCCGTCCCCCCAATCCATTGTGACCATGTTGGTTTTGGATACGATTTTGCTGCTGCTTTTGGCCGGCACCCTGACGCGGCATATCTTGCGCCTGAAAGAACGTCAGGGGGGATCGCGCCTGCATTCCCGTTTGGTGACGTTGTTTTCTTCGGTGGCGGTGGTGCCGTCTGTGGTGGTGATTCTTTTTTCTGTGCTGCTGCTGAATATGGGGATCGAGGAATGGTTTTCCAAACGGGTGAAAACGGCGCTCAGTGCCTCTTTGGCCGTGGCAGAGGCCTATTTGGGGGAACATCACAAAGTTATTCGCGGCGATGTTCAGGCCATGGCCAATGATTTGAACCAAAATGCCTTTGATTTGATGGGGGATCCCCAAAAGTTTGCCAATTTTTTACGTACGCAGCTGCTGCTGCGCTCGCTCAGTGAAGTCACCGTGTTTGATAGCAATCAAACCATCATTGCCCGCGCTGGTCTGGTGGCGGATCGAGAGGCCCCTTTGCGCCTGACCCAGACCTTGCTGGATGATGCCAGAAAGGGGGAGCTGCTGATTACCACGAATGCAGAAAAAGATAGGGTTTATGCCATCCTTCAGCTGCCGCAGTTTGTGGATGCCTTTTTGTATGTGGCGCGGCCCATTGATCCGTTGGTGTTGGCCAATACCCAAAAAACAAAAAAGGCCGTTGAAGCCTATCAAACCGCCGATGCCAACCGCAGTTTTTTGCAATATGGGGTTTTGATTGTCATTGCGGTGGTGGGGCTGTTGTTGTTGTTGATTGCGGTTTCCATTGGGCTGCGTTTGGCAGGAAAAATTGTTAATCCCATTCGGGATTTGGCCACAGCGTCGCAGCATATCCAAGCAGGCGAAATGAAAACCCGCGTGAAAATCCCCAAAACAGAGGATGAAATCAAAGATTTATCATTGGCCTTTAACACCATGATGGATCACATTGACGAACAACGCACGGTTTTGCTGTCCATGAACGAAGCGTTGCAAGAACGTCGCCATTTTATTGAAACGATGTTTCAAACCCTGTCTTCTGGTGTTATTGTGTTGGATGCCAAGCAATCGGTGCAGATGATGAATCGGCCCGCCCAGATGCTGTTGGAGTGCGAGGAAAAAACGCCCCTTTCCGAGGTAACGCTGCCCGATCTGTTGCCCGAAATTTTTCCCCTGCGTTCCGGAGAGCAGAACATCACCCTGAAAAGATCCAACGGCAGCCGCCAGATACTGGCCCGTATTGCCCCGCAAAAAGATACAGGGGGAACCGTCATCAGTCTGGATGATATGACAGAGCTGGCCCAAGCCCAGCGGGTGGCGGCGTGGTCCGATGTGGCCAAAACCTTGGCCCATGAAATCAAAAACCCCCTAACCCCCATTCAATTGTCCACAGAGCGGATGCAACGTCGGTTAAGCCGTTTGGATTTGGGGGAATCGGAAAAAACCATGGTGGCGGAATGCACATCCACCATTTTGCGCCAGACCGATAATATCATGCGTTTGGTGAATGAGTTTTCATCGTTTGCCCGCATTCCCGCCCCGCAAAAGCAGCCGGAAAATCTGGCGGCCCTGGTGTCTGAAATCATCGCCCTTTATCATCACAGTTACCCTTGGCTGGCTGTAACCTTTTCCAAGCCTGAAAATCCCGCGATTTTGGTGTGTGATGCGGGATTGATGCGCCAGCTGTTAACCAACGTGTTTAAAAATGCGCTGGAATCCATTCAGGAACGTTATGGTGCCCATCCCAAAGAGGGGGCCATTGCCTGCACATTGCATCATCAGGGATCCACCGTCGTCTTAACGGTGCAGGATAATGGAGTGGGGTTTTCTGGAGTGGAGGATTTATCGCCTTTTTTTCAACCCTATCGCACCACAAAGGCCATGGGGACGGGGTTGGGATTGTCCGTTGTGCAAAAAATTGTTGACGAACACGGGGGGAACATCGCACTGTCAAACATCTGTGACGCAGATGGTCAAAAACAGGGGGCCCGTGTGGTTATAACCTTACCTTCTATGCCCTAAGGATTGTGCTGCATGACAAAGGATATTTTGGTTGTTGATGATGAAGCTGATATTTGTGATCAGCTGAAAGCCATTTTACAGGATGAAGGCTATACCGTCCGCGTAGCCCGCAGCAGTGAAGACGCAGAACATTTAATCGCCCAACGGTTTCCCCATCTGATCCTGCTTGATATTTGGTTACAGGGCAGTGCGCGGGATGGTTTGGAGCTGTTGATGCTGTTTAAATCCCAGTGTCCATCCCTGCCCATTGTGATGATGAGTGGCCATGCCACCATAGAAATTGCGGTCCAAGCGATGCAAAAGGGGGCCGAAGACGTCATTGAAAAGCCGTTTAAAACAGAAAAATTGCTTCATGTTCTGGACCGTGTGTTTCAAATGCGGTTTTTGATTCAGGAAAATGCCCTTTTGAAAACTCAAGGGTTTTCTCAGGACACGTTTGTGGGCCATTCCCCCTTTATCCAGCAGCTTCAGGCCACGGTGGCCAAGGTGGGGGCTTTGAATGCGCGTGTTTTTATTTCGGGTCCATCTGGGGTGGGAAAAACCTTGTTGGCGCGTCAGATTCATCGGGCGTCCCGCAGGAAAGAGGCCCCTTTTGTCGTGGCCCATTGCAGCCTGTTTCAGGACAGCCCCTATGTGGATCAACGCTTTATGGGGACAGAAACGACCGATGAACGGCAGGTTGGTTTTTTTGAACAAGCCCATGGGGGCACCCTGTTTTTGGATGATGTTTGCAATTTACCCCAAGCCTTTCAAACCAAATTGGTGCGCTTTTTACAGGATGGAAAATTTACCCGCATAGGGGGCCAGAATCCTGTTCACGTGGATGTCCGCATCATAGCCGCAACATCACGGGATCCCCAAGAGGCTTTGGCCGATGGCCGTCTGCGGGAAGATCTGTATCACCGCCTGAATGTTGTGTGTATTCCCATGGTGCCTTTGGCGCAGCGCCGTGAAGATGTTGTTCCGCTGGCCCATCATTTTATGCAAATGTGCGCGGCTGTTTTGGGATTGCCAGAGAGGCCCTTTTCCCAAGACGCCATGGCGGCCCTGCAATCCTACGCTTGGCCCAGCAATGTTCGGCAGTTAAAACACACCATCGAGTGGCTTTTGATCATGGGCACGGGGGGGGCGCGAGACCCCATTACCGTGGATATGCTGCCCAAAGACATTTACGAAACGGCCCCCCTGATTTTAAAAAGCGAGCGCAAAAAGGATTTGATGGCCCTGACCCTGCGGGATGCGCGGGCAGTTTTTGAAAGAGAGTATTTACAGGCGCAGCTGTTGCGCCATAACGGCAATATCTCGCGCGTGGCCACCAACATTCGGATGGAACGCTCCGCCCTGCACCGAAAAATGAAGAGTTTGGGGCTGGATCATTGTGAATAAGTGTTTTTTTGTTTGTGCTCAGGAGGCCTTGGTATCGTGAAATCGCTTTCTTCTCTTCGTATCTCCGGCGCGGAGGTTTTGCCCATTGTTGAAGGGGGCAAGGGCATCTCTGTTTCCAACGGCGAAAGCTCTGGCGCATGGGCCGCGGCGGGCGGTGTGGGGACCTTTTCTGGGGTGAATGCGGATTCCTATGATGAAAACGGACATATCATTCCCCAGATTTATCACGGCAAAACCCGCCGGCAACGCCACGAAGAATTGATTGCCTACGCCATTCGCGGCGGCATCAGTCAGGCCCGCATTGCCCATGATATGGCGGGGGGCCGCGGGCGTTTGCATATGAACGTTTTGTGGGAAATGGCCGCCACCGAGCAGATTTTGCACGGCATTTTAGAGGGGGCCAAAGGTCTGATTCACGGCGTCACCTGCGGCGCGGGTATGCCGTACCGCATTGCGGAAATCTGCGCCCAGTATGGCCTGTATTATTATCCCATTGTGTCGTCGGCGCGGGCGTTTAATGCCTTATGGAAACGGGCGTATCAGAAATTTTCTGATCTTTTGGGCGGGGTTGTTTACGAAGACCCTTGGCGGGCCGGCGGCCACAATGGCCTGAGCAACAGCGAAAACCCCAGCATTCCCGAGGACCCCTATCCCCGCGTGCGGGATTTGCGCACCCTGATGAACAGCGTGGGGCTGCACCATATCCCCATCATCATGGCCGGCGGTGTATGGTATCTGCGCGAATGGGAATCGTGGTTGAACAATCCAGAGATCGGGCCCATTGCCTTTCAATTTGGCACACGCCCCCTGCTAACCCAAGAAAGCCCCATTTCGGATCAATGGAAACAGCGGCTGCTGAACCTGAAACCAGGGGATGTTTACCTAAACCGTTTCAGTCCCACGGGGTTTTATTCCTCTGCTGTTCATAATCGTTTCTTAGAGGGTCTGAAAACCCGATCCGAGCGGCAGGTGGCCTTTACCTCGGAACCCTTTGGGGCGCACAGTGTTCCCTTTGCCCACGGGGCGCGGGGCCGGTTGATTTATTTAACGCCCGAGGATAAATCCAAAGCCGATGCCTATGTGGCCGCGGGCTATACAGACATCCTGAAAACCCCCGATTCCACGGTGGTTTTTGTCACCCCCGCCGAATCAGCCACCATCCACGAAGATCAGATCAACTGTATGGGCTGCCTGAGTGCCTGCGCCTTTAGCAACTGGTCCCAGAACGAAGAGGGCACCACAGGCAAACGGGCGGATCCCCGATCCTTTTGCATTCAAAAAACCCTGCAGGATATCGCCCACGGCGGCGAGACCGAGGATCAACTGATGTTCGCCGGCCACAACGCCTATCGCTTTGCCACGGATCCCTTTTACAAAAATGGCTTTATTCCCACCGTCAAGCAGCTGGTGGACCGGATTGCGACGGGGGATTGAGGGGTTCCCCCTCCCCCTATTTGGATTTCCCAAGGATGGTAAAAAAGTTTTCATAAAATTCTTGACGTATATATATATATAGTAGGCTAAATTTGTTGTTCATGAGGAAACTCTCACTTGATCATTAGCGGAAGGCATTTTTTTTGCTTTCTGGGCCCTTTGTTAACCACAAAAGGCCAGCCACCAACAGGGCCCTTACTGTTGGAAATCCCAATACCGCGTTTACCATCACCATGACTAAGTCTCTCAGTCCAATTCGGTCTTTTTTGCAAACTCTTGATACAGGTACATTGTTTAAGGTTAATCAAAACCACACTGTCCAAGACATACTCGACTCCGTTGGTTATGATGATGAGTGTAATAGTGGATCAACAAGGTGCTTGCCGGGGTCCCAACTAGGGTTTACCGATAAGCTTCTTCTCGAAGCGGTGGATTCTGCAGGATGTGAAATTTACGAGTACCTTTCCAAGGCGGCAATTGTCGCCCAGTACCTGAATTCTCAACTTTCCCAAAATCAAGGCAAAAGCCCAGAGGAGTGGGAATTGCTTTACTTCTCGGGTTACGCCTGAGTTGCGCAGCACCCCCTCCTCCCCCCAACGGGGGAAGGGCCGGTGCCCCCACCCCCATCGCCCCTTGCCCCTAAAAAGGCAGGGGGCGATTTCTTTATGGCGCATTTCTAACAATCGGGTCATCCCCCCCCCGCAAGCGGGAGAGCAATACAAATCCCCCCTACGGCTGAGCCCTATAAATGCTGGGAAATCCCAAAATAATGACGGTTTTGTCTTTTTTGTTCAGGGTATAGACAATGCGATTGCCTTTAAAACGAACGGTGCGCAAACTGGGACCATACAGGGGATTTTCTGCATAGCCTTCTGGATTTTTGGCGATTTTTTTAACCAGCGCCAACAGCTCTCGGCGATAAAGGCTGGATTTTTGGATACCCCAACGCTGCTTTGAATACGCAATCTCTCGGTCCAGCTCTTGCAGGGCTTCTTGGGTGAAAACAAACCGAAACATCAGGCATCCAAGCCATATTTGATCCTGAGGCTTTCAAACACCTGTTCCCCATCCAACAGGCTTTCTGGGTTTTCCTCGGCCCTTTTGGCCCGCGCCTGCATTTCCAAAAGGGTTTCAGAATCCATCAACAATGTCCGCAGGGCCTGTTCAATCAGATCATCGGTATCCCGAAAGGCCCCTGTGGCCAAAACCACCTGAACATCACGCTGCAAATCGGGGGGAAGGTGAACACGCATCATCTTAGGATACTCTCTGAAACACCCCCCATCCTACCACAACCCCATAAAAAAATCATGAGGAAATGTGAAATCACCCCCCCCAAAAAAATATCCCCCCTGTGACATTTATCACTTTCACCCCCCGCCAATATCCTTTATAACGCATACATTCGTACTCTCCTTAATAACCAACTCGGGCTGGACGTGTTCCAGCCCTTTTTTTATAATGGTGAGATGTCTTTGCTCATTGCCTCTTGGAACGTCAATTCAATCAAGGCCCGCATGGGGCACCTGTTGACATGGCTTG
>JBILTX010000053.1:0-8547 GCA_044371315.1 Alphaproteobacteria bacterium
TTGAAAATGAAGGGGTGGAGGGGATACAACGACCACACGACGAAAAGGGTTCCATGGGAAACTTAATCGCCTCAGTGGTGAGGATCTGGCCTGTACAGGCGCAAACGGGGATGGGAATAGCCTGCAAATCCGGCGTAACGGCCACACGATCATCAAAGACAAAACAGCTGCCCTGCCATAAATCCTGTTGATCTTGTGTTTTTGAAAAATAATTCAAAATGCCGCCCTGCAGCTGATAAACGCTCTCAAAGCCCTCGGCCTTCATAAGGGCCGCCGCTTTTTCGCATCGAATTCCACCGGTGCAAAACATGGCAATGGTTTTGGTTTTATCGGGCAAATTGTCCCTAACCCAATGGGGAAAATCATGAAAATGCTGAATATGGGGATTTAAGGCACCGCGAAAGGTGCCAAAGGCAACTTCGTAATCATTGCGGGTGTCCAAAACAATCACATCATCCCGTTGGACCAAATCCTGCCAGTCTTGGGGGGCCACGTGGGTGCCGCGAGCAAGGGTCACATCCAGCGCCTGTTCTTTCATGCGGATGGTTTCGGCCTTTAGCCGGACCTTCATGGTGCCAAAGGGCACCGTGTCGTGCCAGCTTTCCCCCCAATGCAAATCCGCGAAGGCGGGATTAAGGGCCGCAACATCCCTGCGAAAAGCCTGCAGATCATCAGGCAAACCCGCAAGGGTGGCATTATAACCCTCTGAGGCCAGCAAAATTGTGCCTTTGATATGATGGCGGCGGGCCAGATCCAACAGATCATCGCGCATAGCCTCAGGGTTCGGCAAAGAAACAAACCGGTAAAAAGTTGCGATTAAATAGGGTTTTGACACGTTGGTTGCACGCTTTCCCTTTACGCCACCGATTGCTGAATCCATTCAGCCAACAGATTTTTTGGCAGGGCCCCGACCTTTGTGGCCACAGGTTGGCCACCTTTAAACACCATCAGGGTGGGAATGCTGCGAATGCGGTATTTTTGCGGGGTTTGTGGGTTTTCGTCAATGTTGATTTTCACAATTTTAACGGTTTTGATGTCCTCGGAAAGGTCTTCTAAAACGGGGCCCAGTGCCTTACAGGGGCCGCACCATTCTGCCCAAAAATCCACCACAACCGGAACAGGGGATTGCAAAACTTCGGTTTCAAAACTGCTGTCGGTAACTTTGTGGGTGCTCATGATCAAACCTCGTCGTGGCAAAAATGTCAGGTAAAGGTACTATGCCGCCCGCGTCATCGCAAGAAACTTTTCTTGGCGTTGCACACGACGTTTGGCAGGGGATAGTTTCATGATATGCCCCAATTCTTGGCGCAGGATATGACGGGCCGCGGCAAAGGCCTGCCCCGGGTGGCGATGGGCCCCGCCCAAGGGCTCAGGGACAATGGTGTCAATAAACCCAAAATCTTTCAGATGCTTGGCGGTGATTTTTAAGGCTTCCGCTGCAACGGGGGCTTGTTCTGCGGTGCGCCATAAAATCGAGGCGCAGCCCTCTGGCGAAATCACAGAATACACGGCATGTTGCATCATCACAATGCGATCGGCGCAGGCCAAGGCAATGGCCCCGCCTGATCCGCCTTCCCCTGTGATGAGGGCCAAAACGGGCACAGAAAGATTCAGGGACACCTCAATACAACGGGCGATAGCCTCGGCCTGACCCCGTTCTTCCGCCCCAATCCCCGGATAGGCCCCAGGGGTATCAATAAACGTGATCACGGGCAACCCAAAACGCTCCGCCATGCCCATCAAGCGAGAGGCCTTGCGGTACCCCTCAGGGTGGGCCATACCAAAATTATGGGTGATGCGCTCATCCAGATTGCGGCCTCTTTCTTGGCCGATGACCATCACGCTGTGCCCCTCAAAACGGCCAAGGCCCGCAATAATGGCCTTGTCCTCGCCAAAACAGCGATCCCCTGCTAGGGGGGTAAATTGCTCGATCAGGGCTTCAATATAATCCGAACATTTGGGTCTTTTGTGATGTCTGGCCACCTGTACGGTTTGCCAAGGGGTCAAATGACCATAAATGGTTTGCAAATGCCGATCCAGCTTGGTTTTCAGGCGGGCAATTTCATCTTGCAGGTCCAAGCTTTCGGCCTCAATACGCTCCAGCTCTTCGATTTTATTTTCTAAATCCACAATGGGCTGTTCAAAATCCAGATACATACTTCTCAAGGCCCTTAACAGCTAACATCCCTTAGTCTGGCCCCCCTTATAAAAGAGATCACGCCCTTTGGCAAGATGAAGATACATAACATGTAAACCCCTTGACCAAGCCCTTATAAAGACATGGGTTTTAAAAAGATCGTCCTAAAAACAGGTAAATAGAGCGAACGCCCCCCTCGGACTGTCCATACCCCAAATATACGGGTCCAAAGACGGTATCGGTGCCAAAAAATCCCGATCCAGAGATGATGGGGTTGCTGAGCAAATCTTGGCGTCGTTCTTGAAAATCCCCTACCTCAAAGGATCCCCCTACATAAACAGGAAGATTAAAAAGATCCTCGCTGTTGCCATACAGCTGGTGAATATACAAAAGGCGATTGCTGCTGATGTTGGGGCTTAGGATCTGATCTTTTTGGTAACCGGAAAAATTTAGGAAACCACCACCTAAAAATTGACCTTCGATGGGTGTGTCGTCTTGCAAAGAAAGCTCAAGACTGCTGGTGAAAATGAATGTGTTTTCATCATCCAGACTTTTCACCAACGTCAGGCGGCCTTCCCCCTGTTTGTAATCCTCTGTGGATCCTAGAACCCCTGTGCCTTCGCGAAACGTCAGGTTTCCAAACTGCCCCTTTTTGGGAAAGCTAACTTGATCCAAGGTATCATAATCAAACGAAACAAAATAATTACCAATATCAAAATTATTATCAACGGCCGAAGATACATCCCCCGTTTGCAGGTCAATATAACCAAAACCGCGCTCTATGCCCACGCGGGCCTCGGCATCAGTATCAAGCAGCATGGTGCCCACGGCTCCCTCGCTGGTGTAGCGGGTCAGGCGGTATTTGGCGATTTCCTGTTTGTTTTCCAAAATGGGAACATTTTGCCCCTCATAACCTCCGCTGGCGGCCACGAACATACCCTGTTGGGTGGTTAAGGGTTGGTACCATTCGGCCTTGGCTTTGTTGTTTTCGCCCACTTGGCCATCCAGATTCAGCTCGCCGCCCAAATCATTCAGCATGGTTTGGGAATAACGGGCAGAGAGGTTATAGGATGTGGTGCCTTCAAAATTATCCTCTAAATTCAATCCAAAACGAAAGTTTTCCATGGACCAATCTTTGGGTCGTGTTGTCACAGAAAGGCCCGTTTCAGGATCTTTTTTAGTTTCGGATTTAGTTTCGGACACCTCTGTTGGGGGACTCTCCGCAATGTCAGACCCCTTGTCTTCGGTGGTTTTTTCTTTGGCAGAGACCACAACACCGGCTTTACCCTCAGGGCGTTCGATAATATCAAAAGTCACCTTTTCAAAATGCCCCGTTCCATAAAGACGGGAAAGGTCCTGCTGCAAAGCATCTATAGAGAGTCTTTCTCCTGTTTTTATAGATATTTTTTGCCAGAGAATCTCATCGCTTAAAGAGGAGTGATTGTTCAGTTTCACAAAATCAATCACAGGGTTTTCAGGCACAGCCCGATACTGACGGGCCCGAATGGCGGTGTAGTCTTCGCTGGAAACCGCCAAAGGCGCTAAGGCTTTTTGTTGATCCTGTGTGGCTTTGATGCCAGGATTGATAATCTCTTTGGCTTTGGCAAAATCACTGGAGCTAAAACCATTGATATCGGGACGAATGTAAACATCTTGAACGCTAAGCGTCGTTAACTGGCGGTCTTCGTTTTGTTTAATCAAAATGGAAATCATCTGGCCGGCCACAGCTAGGGCCGAGCTGAGTTCGTCATAGTTTTTGAGGATGGT
The DNA here is from genome assembly GCA_044371315.1 of Alphaproteobacteria bacterium. Lineage (GTDB taxonomy): Bacteria > Pseudomonadota > Alphaproteobacteria > JAJTHO01 > CANGYM01 > CANGYM01. The sequence goes on from JBILTX010000053.1 coordinate 3,905, forward strand.
GGGAATATGCACCACAATCAAATGCGTCGCCCCCATGGCTCTGGCCACATCCATGGGCAAGTTGTTGGATGCGCCGCCATCCACCAAAAATTTTCCATCAATCTCTACCGGTGCAAAAACCCCAGGAACCGACATGCTGGCCCGCATGGCTTTCACCAGAGAGCCGCGCCCCAAAACAACGGGCTTGCCCGTTTCCACATCAGAGGCCACGGCGCGAAACGGAATGGGCAACCGATCAAAATCGGTTATCCCCTGACTGCGCAGAGTGAAATTCAGAAAAGCCAAATCAATTTGATTGCCCAAAATGGCCCCTTTGGGCAGGGCAACTTGGCCTTGATCATTAAGGCCAATTTTAAAATCCATCAGAAAATTAATATCGTCCCGCTTGCGCTGAAAGGTAAAATCGCGGCGATTGTTGGGCTCGCTGAACAAGGTAGCCCACTGAGACGTTTCCACTAGCGTTTCCAGTTCTTTCGCGGAATATCCCGACGCATACAGCCCCCCCACAATGGCCCCCATGCTGGTGCCGGCGATGCAATCGATGGGAACGTGTTGTTCCTCCAGCACTTTTAGAACGCCCACGTGGGCAATCCCTAGGGCCCCACCGCCGGAAAGAACCAGACAGGTTTTGGCGTTGGCCGCCGAAACGACGGACAAAAACAACAAAACGAAAACGAAAAGAAAGCGATGCATCATAGAGAATCAAGGCTTTACCATGAAAGGTTTGGGTTTGCCTAAGCCTTTTTTTAATGATCCGAAAAACCATCATCAAAACCATCGCACGAAGGCCGCGAGTGTGCTTTAAAGACAGCATAATCACAGAAAGGGGAGCCATGAGACTGTTTGTTCTTTTTTTGATTCTGTTGGCGTTTTCCCAAGAGATTCACGCGGCGGAAACCCAAGATGCTGCAGATGCCATTGATAATCCGGCGTTGGCATGGACACAGGATCGGCAGATTCTGTCACAAATTGAAAAAAACCTGAACGTGCTCAAACAAGTTCAGGCAACCTATATCCAGCGGGAAGACGGCAAGCCCAATCAAACCGGCACCCTTTACTGGAAACGCCCCAACCAGATGCATCTGAAAATGTCAACGCGGCAATATCTGATTGTCAAAGCGGGGACTGCTGTTTTTTACGATTTGAATTTGGGGCAGCGGACCTATATTTCCATTGATGACCTGCCGTTGGCTTTTTTGCTGCAGGATCCTGTGGTGCTACGTGATCGCACAGATTATACGTTTCAGGTGGCCAATGATGACACGCGGACGTTTTTGCGGGTTTTGCCCCAATCCCCTGACCAACCGCCCCTGTATTTTCTGTTTGATAAAAAGACCTTGCAACTGATGGGATGGGCCTATGTTGACCCTGTGGGCAGTCCCATCCGAACGCAGTTAACGTCTTTGCAGCAACCAGCCTCTTTGGATCCGGATTTGTTTAAACTGCGTCAAAATTTCCCAGGCTTTGAAAAGCGATAACCCCAAGACATGTCCTTTTTGGGGCCATACCCTTTGGTTTTGAACACGTGAAAGCCAACCTGCCCTAGGCCTCGTCTGACTGCGGATGCGGCGGTAAAGGTGGCAAAGGTTCCGCCGCACCTTGTGTTCTCTGCAAGGCCCGATAAAACCTGATAATTCCACATCTCTGGATTTTTGGCGGGGGCAAAGCCGTCTAAAAACCAGGCATCCACCTTGGTGGGCCAAGACAACAACGCCCGGGCGGCATCATCAACAAAAATCTGAAAAACAAGTGTTTTTTTATCCGGTAAGGGGATCTTAACAGCCTGCGTACAGGCGTTTTCGTAATGGGGGGAGATAAGCATGTTATAGGCCTCGGGAAAAAGGCTCCCCCAAGGTCGCCCCATCACGATCAGCTGGGACAGCGTTAGGGGGTATTTTTCAACAGCGAAATACATCAACATGCTGCCCGCCGGTGCCATGCGCAGCCATAAATCCACAGTGATTAGGGCATTCAGGCCGCTGCCAAATCCCAATTCCCCCACCACAAAACGGGGGGAGACGGCCATGCGCTGCGGCAAAAAATTATGCCGCAAAAAAACAAAGTTCGATTCCGCCACCGGATCGTTGGGCTGAAAATACACATCATCAAACACACGGGAAAACCCATAGCCAGGAGCCACGAGGATTTCAGGATTTTCCTTGACTTTTTCCATACAATTCGTTATGGTTTTTAGGTTATTGTGGGAGCCCTCCGCCATGTCCCTGTCCTATCAGCGTAAAAAAGATGCCGGTGAAACCCAAAAGGCCAGAGCATGGATCTTTCGGTCTTTTTTGTGGTTTGTCTCTATTGTGTATGTGGGAACGGCCGTTTCCGCCAGCTTTTTTTATTTGGTGAAAAATGGTGTCAGCAAGCCGAATTTAATAGGTTTGGGATCGTACTGGGAAACCCTGCTTGCCCCCATGACGTTTTATGAATTTCATTTGCGCTGGATTACGAATGTTGGCGCCGTGCCCAATGATTGGCGCATGTTGGGTTTGCCGGTTGAAATGTTGATAACGTTTGTGCCCGCCAGTTTGCTCTTGTTTTATATGCTGGTGAGGAATCCCTATAGCTTTATTGACGATACCTTTGGATCGTCCCGTTATGCCCGTGATGAGGATATCAAAGAGATGGGTTTGCTAGATAAGGGCTGGATCATCGTGATTGGGGAATGGAAGGGGAAACTTCTGAAGTTACCAGAAACCCTCTCGGTTCTGTGTGTGGCCCCCCCAGGAACCGGTAAGACGGTGAGTGTGGTTGTGCCCACCATTTTGACCTGCGACAACGTGTCCATGATTGTGAATGATGTTAAGCCCGAATTGTTCGATTTGACATCGGGCTATCGGTCCAAACACAGTCTTTGCTTTCGTTTGGAGTGGGCCGCCCAAGACAAGCCAGAGCAGGGGATTTTCTTTCCCCGTTGGAATCCTCTGTCCCCCATGTGTATTCCGGAATTTGGCCCCAACCGCGATTTGTATGTGGATCGTATCGTCAACATTATGATTGTGGAAAATGAAAAAGAACCCCACTGGTCCACCAAGGCCCGCGCGGCCTTGGCCGGATTTATTCATTATATTGTTCAAAAATGCGAAACGGGGAATTATCAAGGCATCCCCAAGCAATGGCACGGGCATGAAGCCAGCATTCCCCTGATCATTGACTGGATGACTGAGGCCATCATGGGGGCCCAAAAGAAAAAAGAAGAGATGATGAAAAAAAACCCCATGCAGGCCATGCAATATGATCCTGTGACGGAATTTTTAAAAGAGGCTGCCAGCGAGGCCCACGCCGGAGGTTTTGCCCCCCGTGCCGTGATGGAGTTAACCAGCTTGGCCGCCACACCGGATAAAGAGCGCGGGTCCATTATGTCCACCATGGACGGCGGATTGATTGTGTTTAAAAACAGTGCTGTGCGGGCCAGAACATCCAGAAGTGATTTTTCCTTTTTGGATGTGCGCGGGATGCGTGACCCTGTGACGGGGCAAATGAAGCCCGTGACCATTTATATTTGTGTGAATCAGGAAGATGCCCGCGCCCTAGGGGTCATCACAGGCGTGTTGATTGAGGCTATGTCCGCGTGGTTGGTGGCCCACAAACCCAAGGGAAAAACTCGTGATGGCAGGGACGTGGGGCCCTTTCCTGTTTTGTTTGTGTTGGATGAGTTTCCGCAGATGCCCAAGCTGCAGGCCCTGATTGATGGTCCCGCCGTGGGTCGGGGACAAAAGGTCAGTTTTCTGATGATCGGTCAGGATTTGGGCCAGATCAAGGCCAAATACGGGGAAAACGAAATGGAAACCGTGATTTCCACCACCGCCGCCAAGGTGATTTTGCCCCTGAACAACGAAACCACGGCCAAGCGGTTTTCGGAAATGGTGGGACAGCGCACCATGGAATCCAAATCCAAAAGCCGCACCGTGGGTTTATCCCGTCAAACCAACCCCTTTGCCAGCAATATGCAAAAATCCCTGCAGGGGCAGCCCCTGATCCGTCCTGAAGATTTTATGTCCCTGCCAAACCTAAAGCAGCATATTGTTTTGATGCAGGCCAATATGAACCGTCCGATTATGGCGAACACCCCCGCTTATTTCAAACATCCTGAGCTGAAACATTTGGTGTATAACCCCGAGCATGGAATGGGTTTGAATTATCCCCCCGCCCCATCCATGCCGCCCTTTATGATCGAGGTCCGAAAAGCTGAGTATGAAGAGGACATGCGCCGTGCCGAAGAGCAAGCCCATCAGGATTTGGGGGATGTGGCTTAGGTTTTCCCAAGAAACGCGGCGGGGTGGGACGGTTTTCCTTTGGTGTCAAGGGGCGAGGCGGAAAAAATACCGGACCGAAGACCGCGTAGCGGGCTGAGGGAGGATGATTTTTTCCGAATCGGCGTAGCGGACCCCTTGAGGCCAAAGGAAAAGTGTGGGGGCGGGAGCCGCGTGCTTTCGCTAAAGAAAAGGCTCCCACCCAGCAGAATTGCCCCTAAGCCTCAAGGGTCCGCTTCGCCGAGAGGCAAAAAATCATCCTCCCTCGCTATCGCTCAGTCCGGTATTTTTTCCCCCTCGCCCTTGACCCTTAGGGCCAATCCTGCTGCCCCGCCCCGCCTTTTCTACCCCTAACTATAATTCGGCGAGGCCTTGGTGATGGTC
>JBILTX010000054.1:0-8476 GCA_044371315.1 Alphaproteobacteria bacterium
TTTGAAACGCCGCGGGCCCTGAGCCCTTCAGAGATTGCGGGCGTGATTCAGGATTACCACCGCGCCGCCCAAAACGCCAAACAGGCGGGCTTTGACGGCGTAGAGGTCCACGGGGCCAATGGCTATTTGCTGGATCAATTTTTGCAGGACGGCAGCAACCACCGCACGGATGAATACGGCGGCAGCATCCCAAATCGCGCCCGCCTTCTGCTGCAGGTTGTGGATGGTGCGGTTGCGGTGTTTGGCAAAACCCGCGTGGGCGTGCGCCTGTCCCCCTACGGCACCTTTAATGATATGCAGGACAGCGACCCCATCGCCCTGTTTACCTATGTCATTCAGGAACTAAACAAACGGGATGTGGCCTATGTGCATCTGATTGAGCCCCGTTCGTCATCCGCCGGTGGGTCCGATCAGGTGGCCGAGGATGCCCCCCGCACGGCACCCCTGTTTCGCCCCCTGTTTAACAATGTTCTGATATCCGCCGGCGGCCACACCCGCGATTCCGCCATGAAGGACGTGGCTGACGGCGTTGCCGATGCCGTGGCCTTTGGCCGTTGGTTCATTGCCAATCCGGATTTGCCGGAACGCTTGCGGCAAAATGCCCCCCTCAACCCCTATAACCGCGCCACCTTTTACGGCGGCGACGCCAAGGGGTATACGGATTATCCGTTTTTGTCGTAGGGGTAGAAGGGTATGATAGGGACCACTTAGGGCACAAACGTTGTGGGAATTCCATCTTTTACGTCTGCACAATCCGCAGGCGGGTGACGGCGGTATAGCCGAAGTAGAGATTGACCCGCTCCAGCACCAAGGGGCGCATCATGTCGAGGGTGAGGGCAAAGGCCCCCCCTGTGGTAACCGTCAGGGTCCCGTCGCGGCGGCTGTTGGTGGGGAAAGATAAACTTTTGGGGTACGTGGTTTTGGCCAGATCAGGGCCCACAATTTTGGGCCATTCCATAAAAACATCGGCGTTGGGAAAGCCCCGTTTTTTCAGGGCGGTCTCCGCCACTTTGGATAAAAAGGGATGAAGATTTTTTAGGGCCATGGGGATTGGGTCTCTATGCCAACAATCCGGTATAGCCCCAAAAATGGCCCTGCGTGTCTTCTTGTGTTTCTTCGGATGCCCACAGGGACCCTTCGGGCGTTTCCGCCACCATGGCGGCATGAATCAGAGGGGGCGTCCCCTTGGGCAAATAATACCAAGAAAAATCATGGCCGCTGCTTTCGGGCAGGCCCTGACCCCAGACCAAGGCCTCCATCGTTTCGGCGGAGGTGGCCATCAAGGGGAGGTGGAACAAAAGGCTGCCCGAAAGATCGTTCAGGGCCCCCAACCAAGAGGATGCTTTTTTCAGGGGCAAAATCAAAAAATGCACATCGTTTTTGGCATAGGCATGAAAAAGATCGGGATATGCCGAAAATCCATCATGGGGCGTGATGGCCCCGAACAACTGTATGCCGAGTTTCAGGCCCTCTTCGCCCACATAGCCCACACGAAAGGGGTCTTCGTACTGCAGCGCCCCCATCATCAGGGTGCGCCACACCGCCATGACAAACGCCGGCGACAAGGGGGGGGATTCCGCCAGCAAGCGCCGCAAAATCTGGGTTTCGCGGGCGGGGCGGATAAAGGCATCGTGCTGGCCCCTTTTCAAATGGGCCACATCGGCCACAATCTGCATACGCTTTTTCAGCAAAGCCATCAGGGCATCGTCACAGGTATCAATCTGGGCCCTGAGATCCGAAAGAGATTGTGAAAAAAGACGTGCATTCACCATAGAGCCAGCATAAAACGGTTGTTATGACAAAGCAACCCTCCTTTCTGTATAATAATCCCGATGTTTTGCGTCACGTGGTGCGTGATGCAAAAATGCGGACCCTGCAATGCGGGGTGACGTTGCCCGAGGTCAGTTTGGCCTATCAAACCTATGGCACCCTGAATGCCGATGCCAGCAATGCGGTTTTGGTGTGTCACGCCCTAACCGGCGATCAATATCTGATGGGCACCCATCCCCTGACGGGAAAAGAGGGATGGTGGCATCTGACCATTGGCCCAGGAAAAGCCATTGATACTGATCGTTTTTTTGTGATTTGCAGCAATGTGTTGGGCGGATGTGCCGGATCCACCGGCCCCCTCAGCCTGAATCCCGCCACGGGCAAAGAGTACGGCATTGATTTTCCCACCATCACCATACGGGACATGGTGCAAATGCAATATGATTTGATTCGCGCCCTGGGCATTCAGCAGCTGGCGGCCATCATCGGGCCGTCCATGGGGGGGATGCAGGCGTTGCAGTGGGGATCAGCCTATCCTGATGCGGCGCGGCATATCATTCTGCTGGCCACATCGCACCGTCACAGCGCCCAGAACATTGCCTTTCATGAAATTGGCCGCCAAGCCATCATGGCCGATCCCGATTGGCACGGGGGACGTTATCGGGAATTCGGGGTGATCCCCCGCCGCGGGCTGGCGGTGGCCCGTATGACGGGGCACGTGACGTATATGTCGGAGCAAGCTTTGCAACGGCGTTTTGGGCGCAGCCTGCAAGACCGCGCCCAGCTGAGTTATGGCTTTGATGCGGATTTTCAGGTGGAAAGCTATCTGCGCTATCAGGGCAGCACCTTTGTGGACCGGTTCGATGCCAACAGTTATTTGTATATGACGCGGGCCACGGATTATTTTGATCTGGCCTTTGATCACGGCGGGGTGCTGGCCAAGGCGTTTTCTGGCAAAACCCGATACCATGTTGTGTCCCTATCCAGCGACTGGCTGTTTCCCACGGCGGATATGCGCCAGATTGTTAAGGCCCTGAACGCCTCTGGCCATGCCGTCAGTTTTGTGGAAATCCAAACCGATCGGGGCCATGATGCGTTTTTCTTAAACGAGCCCGATATTATGAATACGCTGTCCAGTTGTTTTGAAACGGTTTAGGATTTTTGAGCCATGTCTCTGGACAGTGACCGTCCCCTTTATGATGTTGTGCAAGCCAGAGGGCAAACCCCTGCGGAAACGTTGCTGGTTTATATCGCCCGCGATGAAAACCGCATGGATTATGTCCATCGTGTTTTTCAATTTTTTGATCCGGATCTGCGTGTGGTGCGCCTGCCGCCGTGGGATACCGATCCGTATTCCCGCATCAGCCCTGACAGTGACATCATGGCGGAACGTTTGGGGACCCTGTCCCGTTTGCCCTTGGGCTTTGCCGATCGCCCCACCCTGATGGTGATTGCGGCGGCGTCTCTGATGCAAAAGGTGGCGCCGGCGTCGTTTTTTACAGGCCAAATCCACACCCTGCGCGTGGGGGATACGGTGCCAGATGCGGCCCTGCAAAGCTGGCTTTGTGACGGCGGCTATAGGCGGGCCAGCACCGTCCGCCAGCGGGGGGAGTTTTGTTTTCGCGGCGGGATTGTGGATGTGTTCCCCCCCTTTTCTGCCCATCCTGTGCGTTTGGATCGGTTTGGGGATACGCTGGAAAGTTTGCGGGCCTTTGATCCTTTGTCCCAATGCACCGTGCGGGCGGTGAAACATGTCACCCTGTCCCCTGTGAGCGAGGTGATCCTGAATGATGCCAGCATTCAGCGCTTTAAAGAGGGGTATCGGGTTCTCTGCGAAGGAACCTACGCCAAAGATCCCCTGTATCAGGCCATCGATGCCGGACAGTCGTTTCCTGGGATGGAACACTGGCTACCCCTGTTTCATGGTCCCTTGGTGTCTGTTTTGGATCGTCTGCCAAACGATGCCGTAATCACGTGGGATGCGGGGTGCCAAACGGCCCTTTCCGCCCGCTGGTCTTTGATCCAGCACCTGTATGAACAACGGGTGTCTGCGGCAAAACCCTCAGACATTCCCTATTATCCCGTGCCTGTGGACCAGTTGTTTGTTTACCCTAACGCATAATGCATGGGGGACCTATTATGGTTTCCCCTGATCTTTGGTCTCTTTATCTGGCTCTCGCCGGCCCATACCAAACAGGTCTTGCAAGGCCCCTGGGGTGACAGAGGTTAAGGGATTCACCGTAACAGTGGGACCATCCATTTTGCCACTCAAGCCAAAGGAAATGGAAATGATGCCTTTGTCGGTATTGGTCAAAAGCCCCCCCAACAGGGGAATGGACGACACAATGCGGGAAAGCGCGTAGGCGGGAACCAAAGCCCCCTTGCCCACGATGCTGTCATCATTCAGGCCCATCTTTCCTGTGAAGAACACCCCAAGGGATGCGTTTTTCATTTCCAGATTGTCGATGAAAAACGTCTCTTTCCCCAATCGGGCGTCCATATTGATTTTATGCATCAGCATCCCCTGTCCTGTCAGCAGCTCCAGCGGACCAGAAAGGGAGGCCAGAGAGAGAATACGACTAAACACGGGGGCCCGTTTCAGGGTGACCTGATCCATTTCCAAGTGAATTTTGGTTTGGGGGCTCAGACGCCCCTTCGTTAGGGGGGCCATAGTTGCTTTCAAGGTTCCCCCTTCTAGGCGGGACTGAAGGCCGAGGGCCTCAGTTAAAAACGTTGTGTCCTCTGAATTCACAGCCACAGAGGTTCCCTCTGGGTTTAGGGCAATTTTAAAGGGCTTTTTGGTGCTCGATTGTCCAGACAGGGAAAGACGTTCAATGGCATCGTTACGCATTTTGGTGTCCAACACCACGTTTAAAACATCATGGTCCGCCAAATGCACGACCTTGCTTTGCGCCCGCAAGGTTAATTCTGGCAAATCGAACACATCAACCTTGCCCTCGGGGGGTTCAAAGCCTTCGGGGTGTCCTGTGCCAAAGTTTTTCAAATCCACGACTTGGGCCGTGGCATCGACCTCAAGATGGCCCTTGTTGTCTGTGATGAGGGCGCGAACATCATTGTCCCCCAACGTAAAGGCATCGATGCGCACTTGGGTAATTCCGTCATCCGTGTTTTGAATGACGCCGGTGGCTTTCGCTCCCTTTTCCCCCTGAACGTCAAAGATGCGCTGGGCGGTGTTTCCTTTCAAAGTGGCGGTCAGCGGCACGCCCTTGGGCTTGACAAACGTGGGCGTGGTCAGGCTGATGCCCATGTCTTTAGCATCGAAGGTCATCACAGAATCCTGTTTTCCCATTTTTTGCTCTAAATGCAATCGCCCTGCCCCCGTCACCATGGCCATAGAGGGCAAATGGGGCACCACAAACGAGGCCGGAACAACGGCATCCACGGTGATGCCGGTTTTGGCCTTTTCGCCCCGAAAATCCCCCTGAAACATCACATCGGCGGGGATGCCTTTGGCCAAAACTTGGCCCTGAACATCCAGCATGTTACTTTTAAAAGAAACCTTTAAATTCCCATCCCGAATGGGCAGGGGCAGATCGGCGTGGGTCATGGTAAAACGCTGAACTTGGGATTCGGCGGACAACGTCACATCCGAAAACGCCAGTTCATCAAGTAACGGAAAACCCACAGAAAGGGTGGTGACCGCATCACCGCCAAAGGTGTCTTGGGTTAAGCCTGCGTCTTTAAAATCCTTAGGGATGGCCCGCATAATTTCCGCCGTTTGTTCCTTCAGCGGGCCTGTCAGTTGGGCCTTAATGAGGATATTCTGCAGATCTTTGTCAAATCCCGTGATATCGACGCTGCCACCGGTTAAGGGGGTTTTGCCCATCATGGCCTGTTTGATGGTGCCCTTCATGCCCAAAAGATCAAACTGAAGGGTGGCCTGCAAACCGGTTATGGGGGTCATTTGCGGTAAATAAGCAATTTTGGCCCCGCTTAGGGCGAGGGTGGCTTTCAGGGTTTTAACCTCAAACGCTTGTTTTGGATTGCTTTGTAAAGACACATCTAAGGTTGCATCCGTTACCTGTCCTTCGGGGATATGGGCGGTTACCCAGTCCTTTGCCCCTGATGCCAAATCATCGGGCCACAGGGGGGCCAAGTGGGCCATGGGCAAGCGTTGCAATCGGGCCCGAACATCCACAGCCTGCGGCGTGGCCTGCCCCGTTAGGGTCAGGGTGGTGTCCCCCATGGTCAGGGTCAGGGGCTGGGTCACGGTGGCTTTTTTGTTTTTTAAATCGAACATAAAGGCCCCTGCCCCGCGCAGGGTCAATGGGGCCGCGCTGGTGTCCGAGGGGGCCGGAACCACGGCCTGATCCATGGTCACAGACACCGCCAAGGTTTCCAGTATTTGAGTGTTAAGCGTGCCACGGCCTTGCATAACAAGGGGCACTATGGCCTGATCTTGGCGAAAGGTTCCCTGGGCAGTCAGGCGGCTTTCTTGGGGACCAATCACGTGGTATGTTGCGGAAAAGCCATCCAGTTTTTTTTCACCGGTGGAGGTTTTGATCACAAAGGATCCCTGCCGGATGTCCATTTCCCGCAAAGGCAGACCCCCAAGGCGCACAGGGGGCAAGGATAATCCCCCATCACCCCCCGTGTTTTCATCCGCGGTCAGATGAACATAGGGCGCATCCAGAAACAAACGATCCACCATAACCAAGTGGGGATAGTCAAAACCATAGGATATATCCACCTGAGCGCGACGAATATCCCCATAAACAGGAACATCATGCCCAATGACCGTCACATGATCCAAACGCAACCGTAGGGTGTTGGCCTGTACATCCCAAGCCACATTCAGGGTTTGCGCCGATAAATCCGCCGGTATCAGCAGGGGAAGGGCTTGCCGGATCAAGGATTCCAAAAAAACACTGGCATGTTCTTTATGATCCAGATTCACCGCCACAGAGATCACCCCAACCACAAAAAACGTCATAAGATGACTAAGAAAAGCGGCAAGGTAAGAGAAAAAAGCCCGAATCATGGCCCATAATACAAAATGTTGCTCTGGGGGGAAAGATCTTATATATAGTTTTGCTCCTGCTTGTTTAGAAAAAAGCGCTCGTAGCTCAGCTGGATAGAGTATCAGATTCCGAATCTGAGGGTCGTTGGTTCAAGTCCAATCGAGCGCGCCAAGGTTTGGAATGGCCTGAATCAGTTTTCTTTTTTTGGTTTTTCTTTGGTTAAAAAAGGGTTGCTTTTTCTGTTGGCTTGTGGTATAAGCTTAAAATATTGTAAAATAAATATTCAAAATGAATCTTTCTTACTCTTCTTTGTCTACGGATCGTGATCTTTTGTCACGTTTGTTTTTTTATGATGAGGACCGCCGTGTTTGGGTTTACCCCCATGATGATCAGGTGTTTAAGGTTGTGGCGGCTTGTGCCAAACTGAATATCCCATGCCGCAATGTCCCAAAGGATGATCCCTGTGCTGTTGAAATTACAAGCGAAGATTGGGATCGTCTTTTTGCCTTGTCCCCTTTGGCAGATTCCCCTTTACAATCCCTATCTGAACAATCCCTATCTGAGGAAGCCACCATGGAAACCCATTCGACTGAATCCGTTGATACCCCTCCCCCCTTGGAAGAAGCCCCCGCCACAGAAACCAAAGTCCGGTATTATCGGTTTGGTGGTGCCAATGATGCGGTTTTACCCCCTAAAGACCAAGAGATTCTTCTAGCTGCCGAATCCCAAATCGCTGATATGGCTGATGAAGACGAACACGATATGGAAAAGGCTCTTCATGCTTTGGCAGAACAAACTCAGGCTGCCTTTGTTTCCCAATCCCCATATGATGATGCGCCAACCCAAAAAGAACCTGAAGAACCTCTGCCATCCGTTTTGGATTCTGAACCCTTGGCGGCAAAAAAACCCAACGATCGTTTCCCCACACAATCCCGATCCCCTGACAAACCAAAGGATTTTTCCATGACCCAAGATGAAAACCAGACCGTGACACACGCCGCGAAGAACAAAGTTCAAGACAACAAAACCTTTGGGGATCTCAGCAGCTGGGAACAGGTTTTGGAGGATCGGGAATCCACCTTAGCCGCCCGCGAAAAAGTCCTGCGTTTGCGTCAGAAGGATGTTCAGGACATGGAAGATCGTCTTCATGAAGAACGCAAAACCTTTAACGCTGATTACGAAGAAAAAAAGGCATTTTTGGAAGACAAAGAACAACGTCTGAAAAAGATTTTTGAGCGCATTGAAGAGGTTGCCTACGAATTTCGCCGCAACACCCGATCCGAAGGTGATGCCGATTAAGCGCGGCTGCGATTTGAGCTCAGAACCCCCCTTTGCTTATGGGGGGTGTCCTCTGTCCTCTGTCCTCTGTCCTCTGTCCTCTGTCCTCTGTCTCACCCCTTGCCAAAACATTCTGGTGGCACTAAAACAAGGGGCAGGACACTAGACAAAGGATTTCGTTATGGCAAAAAAACTCCCCTACAGTCGCGATCTGTTGTTGTCGTTTTACAGGGATATGGTGGCGATCCGACGTTTTGAGGAACGGGCGGGCCAACTGTACGGTATGGGGTTAATCGGGGGATTCTGTCACCTGTATATTGGACAAGAAGGTGTGGTTGTGGGGATGCAGGCCGCACTGACCCCCGATGATGCCATCATCACCAGTTACCGCGATCATGGACATATGTTGGCCTGTGGTATGGATCCCAAAGGGGTTATGGCGGAGC